>CAVFVK010000008.1:0-26307 GCA_963626095.1 bacterium
GTGAAAAAAGGCGGGCTGAAAATTTTTGCACAAAATAAAAAGGTTGTGGTATAATGGGGATATGAAAAGGCATATACGGAAAGTTTTCGGGGGTGTGATGATGTTGGGGGTGGCAGGCTTGGGGGCGATGAATAGCGGGGCGGGGGCGAGTGCGCTGACTTTTGAATCGAACGTGGGGGTAAATTTTGAGGTGAATGAGTCGATTACAGTGACGGTGCCGACTGGGGGGTTAGTGATTAGCGATTTGGTGCCGGGGACGGTGGCGGATAGTAATGTGATTGCCGTAAATGTGAAGTGCAATAGTGCCTATGGGTATACTTTGAATGCGACGGTGGGGAGCGCGACGTATAACACGCGGAATTTGGTGGCGGAAGACGCGACGGTGAGCGAGGCGTTTAGTAGCGTGGACTATGGGGCGAGCCTTTCGGCGCTAACGACGACGAAGACTTGGGGGTATGCGGTGTCGGAGGACGGGACGAGTTTTAGTAGTTATAGTGGGTTGCCGCTATATACGGATGCCGCGAATGTGGCGACGCTGCGGGCGACGACGAGCGGGCCGACGACTTCGGCGGGGGAGGAGACGAGTTTTAAGATTGCGGCGTATGCGGCGGCGGCGATGCCACTCGGCGAATATAATAACGTGATTAATTTTACGGCGGTGGCGAATGAACCGCCGGTGAAATATATGCAGACGGTTGCTACTTGGAAAGACACGGTGAGCGAAGGCGAAGTAGTAGAAGCAGTGGATCAGCGGGACAATAAAACTTATTACGTGGCGAAGCTTGCGGACGGGAATTTGTGGATGACGCAGAATTTGGACCTAGATTTAAATACGGGGATAACTCTGACTCCGGTGAATACGGACATCGTAACAAATTGGACGCCGAGAGTCGGAACCTATGCGACGGGCGATACAACTTGGAATAATTCGGACACTACGCCAGAATCGTACAACCCGGGAGATTTATGTTGGACGGGGCTAATAGACACCTCGCGGAGTGGGACACTGGGTAATGCGTCGTACGCGACGAGTTGCTCGGAAGAAGGGGCGAATTTACATTATCACGTGGGGAATTATTATAACTGGACGGCGGCGATAGCGATGAATAATTCAAGTGCTTATGTGACACAAAATACGGACGTTGATCAGTCTATTTGCCCGGCAGGATGGACTTTGCCAAAAAATGGTACGACGCTAACTGGCTCAGGCTCGTTTTATTACATGATTAATCAAACTGGCTTTACTTCGGGAACTAGTGGTACTATTCACCAGGCTCCGGGCTTTTTCGTGTATAGTGGAAGATGGAATGGTTCATCGACTGATGTTGGTAGCTACGGGCTTTATTGGTCGTCGGTGGCGTATAACTCTGATTATAAATACGCTTCGTGGTTCGATGCTGAAAGCAACTTATCTCCTCAGGCTATAATGTTTCCTTCCATTGGTCTCTCCGTGCGGTGCGTCGCGCGCTAGGGCGCGCGCCGGGCGGCTATTCCGTGCCGTTCTCCTCTTTCGGGCGTTCGCCCTCCCGTCCTTCCGGAAATCAAAAGGAAAACTTGTGATAGAAAAGCCAGTCTTTGATGAGTTTTAATTTTAGAGATTTTTGCGGAGGGGTGGTTGAAAAGTTGGGGGAGGTGTGGTATAAGAGGAACATGGATAAAACTTTTTTCTTTTACGATTTGGAAACGTCGGGGCTGAAGGCGCGGGAGGACCGGATTATGCAGTTTGCGGGGCAGCGGACGAGCATGGAGTTGGAGCCGATCGGCGAGCCGGTAAATATTTTGGTGAAGATGACGGATGATGCGTTGCCGTCGCCAAAGGCGATTATGGTGACAAAAATCACGCCGCAAAAAACTTTGGAGGAGGGAATTAATGAAGCGGAGTTTTGTCGGTTGGTGACGGACGAGATTTTTACGCCGGGGACTTGTGCGGTGGGGTATAATACGGTGCGGTTTGATGATGAGTTTATGCGGGCGACGTTTTGGCGGAATTTTTATGAACCGTATGAATTCGAGTGGAAGGACGAGCGGTCGCGGTGGGATATGTTGGACGTGGTGAGGCTAGTTAGAGCGCTTCGGCCGGAGGGGATTACTTGGCCGTTTCGGGAGGACGGTAAGCCGACGAACCGGCTGGAGCTTTTGACCAAAGAAAACGGTTTGTCTCACGAACATGCGCACGACGCGTTGTCGGACGTGTATGCGACGATTGCGGTGGCGAAATTGATTCGGGAAAAACAGCCGAAAATGTTTGAGTATTTGTTTAAGATGCGTGGGAAGCGGGACGTGGCGAAGCTAGTGAGTTTGACCGACCCGAAGCCATTTGTGTATGCGAGCGGGCGATACTCGAATGAATTTAATAAAACGACGGTGGTGTTTCCGCTGACGGCGGGGCGAAATGGGAATGTGGTGGTGTTTGATCTGAGGTTTGACCCGGAAGAGGTTTTTGCGAGGGGTGCGGTAAGCGAGGCTACGGTTAATTTGGCGGGGAATTTAGATGATGAGGCGGGGAATTCGGACGAGGCGGGGATAAATTCGGGCACTGCGAAAGCGGATGAAAAAAAGAAAAATAGTTTATTCCCGATCGTGAAAGAATTGTGCCTGAATAAGTGTCCGGCGGTGGCGCCGGTGTCGGTGCTAGAAGCGAAGGGCGAGGACGGGGTTAATGGATGGGAGCGGATTGGACTGACGAGAAAAAAAGTGGAGGAAAATTTGCGGAAACTGGTGGCGCATCCGGAATTTGCGGAGCAGGTGCGGAGCGAGTTGGAAAATCGGCCGGAGTTTGCGCCGGCGGAGGAGCCGGAGGGGGCGCTATATGACGGGTTTTTGAATGATGCGGACCGAGTGAAAGTTTCGGCTGTACGAGCGGCGTCGGCGACAACGGACGCGGGTGGCGCAAAAGTTGACGCGGCGGCGAAACTGGCGGATTTTCATCCAGAATTTGCCGACCCGAGGTTACCGGATTTATTATTGCATTATAAAGGCCGGAATTTTCCAAAAAGTTTGTCCGAGGCGGAAATGGAAAAATGGGAAAGTTATCGCCGGGCGAGACTTGAGCGCCAGGCGCCGAAGTTTTTGGAGGAACTTGCCGAAATTGAAGATGATTTTATTAAAGAAGAGTTGATGCTGTATTTTCAGTCGCTGGGTGAAACGGAGTGCTAGAGTTTGACGGACGAGATGGCTTGTTTTAGGGCGTTAATGGACTTTTGGAGGGCGATGCCTTCTTGTTCGGAAAAGTTTAAATCGAGACGGCGGATGACACCGGTGCGACCGACGATGGACGGATAGCCGAAACAGACGCCAGAAAATGGGTCGAGCGAGGATACTGATAAGACTCGGCGTTCGTCGTTAAAAATACAGTTTAGAATGCTGGTGACGCAGGTCGCGATGCCGTAATAAGTCGCGCCTTTTTTCTCGATAATGTCGTAGGCTTCGTTTTTGACGAAGTCGGAAATGTCGGAGCGGGTTCTAATGTCGAAAAGTTCGGTGAGAGGTTGACCGCCGAGGTTTGCGAGCGACCAAAGGGTGAGTTCGGTGTCGCCGTGTTCGCCGATTTGGTAGGCGTGGACGGATTTCGGGTGGATGTTTAGGTAGCCGGCGATGCGGGTTTTTAGCCGAGCGGAATCCAAAACCGTGCCGGAACCGATGACTTTTTCGGCCGGCAGACCGGAAAATTTCATGGTGAAGTAAGTCAAAACGTCCATCGGGTTTGAAACGACGAGAAAAATGCCATCAAAACCGGACGCCATGATTTGGTCGACCATGCCTTTTAGGATATTAACATTTTTTTTGAGCAAATCCATGCGCGTTTCGCCGGGTTTTTGGTTGGCGCCGGCGGTAATTACGACCACGTCGCAATCGTGCGCGTCTTTGTAGGTTCCGTTTTTGATTTTAACGTAGCTCGGCGCGACCGAAAGCGCATCGCGGAGATCCATCGCTTCGCCCTCGGCGTCTTTCGCGATGATGTCGGTTAAAATGATTTCGTTAACGGCGGTGCGTTGATTTAAAATAGCGAAAGCGATCGAGGCGCCGACGTTGCCCGTGCCTACAATCATGATTTTGTGATTATCCATATATTTATTATAACATAAGCGGTTTGGTTTGGTATAATCAAAATATGAGCACGGAAAATTTTTATTTCAGCGACTTTACGGGGGATTATTATTTGATGAAGGACGCGGAGGGGGTGTCGCATTTAAAGGTCAAAGAGAAATTTACGGCGGAATTTCCGGAATACAATCAAAACAAGGGGATTTGTCGGGAAATTCCGAGATTAAATCAAAACGGGGAGAATTTGACCTTACCGAGTTTGACGAAAGATAATTTGACGGTGCTAAGAAACGGCGAAACGGAGCCGATTTACAGCCTAAACGCGATAGCTGATTATTATCGGGTGTGTACGGGGAGCGAGAATTATGTACTGGGGACGCAGGTGTATACTTTTGAATATGAATTTGAAAAAGTGGTGACGGATTTTGGGAGTTATCAAGAGTTGTATTGGGATACGAATGGGACGGGATGGTTGCAGTGTTTTGATCAAGTGACGGCGCGAGTGCATTTTGACGAAGAGACGAACTCGGCGTTTACGGGGAAGAGTTGGTGTTATGTCGGGACATACGGGCAAGGCGGGAGCGAAAGGTGCAAAATTAATAAACTCGAGGACGGAGTGGAGTTTACGGCTAGCGATTTAGGAAGTTATGAAAATTTGACGTTTGATACGGAACTTGTCGCGAGGAGTTTTGTGATTCCGGAGCCAGAGGTGAGTTATGCGCTAGTGGTGGCGCTGGCGGTGGTGATGGTGATTTGTGGGCTGTGCTTTATTTCGCCGATTCGAAAACTGCTAAAAACGCGAGAGAAAATTAAATATTACAAGGGGCTGTTTGTAAAACCGGAATATCAGCCGGCGAAGGAATATTCGCTTGCGGAGATGGCGGGGGTGTATATTGGACATAAAAAAGATATGAAAGTGGGGATTTTGCTAGACCTCGTGGTGCGAAAGAAAATTGAACTGGTGAAACAGGAAGGTAAGATTTTTAAGAATGAGAACTGGGCGATTCGGGTGTTGGATTTGACTGGGCTGAGAGTCGAGGAACTGGCGATGCTTGCGATTTTGAATGGTGGGGTAGAAGTGGAGGTGGGGAATATCGTGAGTATTCAGAAGCGGACAGCGAGTGCGACGCTACTAAAGCTGGCACAGAAATTTGACAAGACGGTAGAAGGGGATTTGAAGCGGGATAAGTTGGTAGAGAAAGATTTTAGGGTGCGGACGGTTGGTGCGGAAACTGGGGGCGTGGTAAGTATAATAACGGCGGCGATAATGGGGCTTGTGTTTGGTGCGCCGATGGTGATTGGACTGCTAGACGAGCTAGTGGTGGAACCGGAGACAAAAATGGGTAAAGTTTTGTATGGTGAAGAATTTTTGCCATTCGTGATTTTGGCGGTGGTGATGATGACGATTGTGGCGATTGTGATGCTAGGAAATAAAACAAAAAAGTTTGGACGGCATACGCTAGAAGGGCTAAAGATGTCGCGATATATGGATGGGCTGAAACTTTATATTCAAATGGCGGAGGCGGAACGACTAGAGTTTTTGCAGAGTGTGGGAGGGGCGGATGTGTCGAGTGAGGGGATTGTGAGGTTGTATGAAAAGTTGTTACCGTATGCGGCGGTGTTTGGGCTAGAGAAAAGTTGGATGCGGGAGTTAGAAAAATATTATCGGCTCGAGGAAGTGGCGAGTCCGGATTGGGTGACGACCGGGCTTGTGGCGGATGAATTTTTGCGCGCGGTGAGAAATGCGGGGATGTATGCGTCGCAAGCGGGGGTAGTGAATACTGGCGGGATTTCGGGTGGAGGTGGATTTTCGTCTTCGTCGTCGGGCGGAGGAGGCGGCGGTTTTTCCGGCGGTGGTGGCGGCGGAGGAGGTGGGGGCGGTCGTTAGTGTTTTTGATAAAATTATGTGAGTTTGTGTTATAATAAGCATAAGTAGATTAATTAAGTAAGTTAAAAGGAAAGAAAATGGATCCAAATAATAATTTTTCATCAACGCCAAATCCGGTGCCAGGGGCGACGCCTGAGCCGATGCCAAATCCGACAGTGGGTCCGGCGCCGGTACAAGCTACGGCGGCGAGCGGAATGACCGAAGCGCCGGTTAATCCGATTATTACTCCGGCGGGAGCAAATAGAATGAATGCGACGGAGCCGATTTTGCGGCCAGAACCGGCGCCAGCGCCTGACCCGGTAAAAGAAGAACTTAATGCGCCAATGGTGGCAGCGGCGCCAGTGCCAGGGTCAATTGGGTCGGCGGTGAGCGGACAGGCTAGCGCGGAGCCGATGAACGGTGGATTTATGAACGAACGACGTACGCCGAATGTGGCGTTTAATGATCCAGCAACGCAACCCGACCCGGCGGCACAGAATCTAGCTCCGGCAAAAGCCCCGGCGAAAAAATCGAGCAAGCCGGTGTTGATTACCTTGATTGTGGTGGCGCTCGCGATTGTGGCGGTGCTTGTGGTGATGTTGGTAATGCAACTAACCAGCGGTAATACGGGTAGTGCAAGCACGGCAAACACGCCGACCGTGGTAGACGTGGATGACGACGAGGAAGAGAGAAAAGACGCTGATGATGCTGCGGATGAGACGACGGACGGGGCGACGGCGATGACCGTAAAATGTTATCGCGCGATGACGGCGTCGGAACTCGCAAATTATGCGAACGCGGCAAGCGGGACGGTGAATATGGAAGGCACCTATGACGAGAATGATGCGTTAGTCCAGGTAAGTAGAACAGAAGTAGTGCTGTATACAGATTCGACGGATCCGTCGGAGGAGAAAAGCTCCGAAGTGTTGGCGGAAAAGCTGACGGCGGAGTCGGCGGCGGAATATGAATTGCCGGTCGATAAAGAGGGCGGAATCGATTTAAATCTTGGTGGCAATAAAACGAACTGGACGGAATTGGGATATAGCTGCGAATAAAAGCGCCAGGAAGTTTTAAAAAATGCGTCTTTGTTGGCGCATTTTTTGTGTTGGCTTTTTTGAGTTGGTTTTTATGGCGGTTTTGCGTTGTCTTTCGCGTCGGTTTTTGCGTGCAAAAATTGCTTTTTTAAGGGCGCTATTATATAATATAAGATATGGCAAAAAAGTATATAACAACAGCAATTCCATATATGAACGGTGATCCGCACATTGGGCATGCGATGGATTATTGTTTGGCGGACGTGTGCGCGCGGTATTATAAATTGCGGGGTGATGAGGTGAGGTTTCAGGCGGGGACGGACGAACATGGGAGCAAGATTGCGCAGAAAGCGGAGGAACAAGGTTTGACCCCGCAGGAATTTGTGGACGAAAAAGCGGCGGCGTTTAAGGATTTTATTCGGAAATTGGATGTTGAATATACGGATTTTGTGCGCACAACCGATTCGGAGCATGAGCGACGAGTGCAAGAAATTTGGCGACGACTAGAAAAACATATTTATAAGGCAAAATATGAAGGTTGGTACTGTACGGGTTGTGAGCGGTTTGTGACACAAAAAGAATACGCGGAAAATAATGGAATTTGTCCGGATCATCAAAAGCCATACGAAGAATTGTCGGAAGAAAATTATTATTTTCGGATTTCGGATTTTAAGAAAAGTATAACTTTGGCGATTGAAAATGACGAAATGCAAGTTTTGCCTCTCTTTAGGAAGAAAGAGATTTTAAGATTACTTGAGGAAACGCCGGATGTGTCGATTTCTAGGCCGCGAACGCAACTCGAATGGGGCGTAGCGGTGCCGGATGATGAGTCACAGGTGATGTATGTATGGATGGATGCGTTGGCAAATTACTTGACGGTGATTGGATATCCAGACGCGAGTGATTTTAGTGAGTGGTGGCCGGCGACGGCGCAGTTTGTGGGTAAAGATATTTTGAGATTTCATGCGATTATTTGGCCGGCGATGCTGCTAGGGCTGGGGCTAGCTTTGCCGAAGACGTTGGTGTCGCACGGAATGATTTTGGCGGACGGGCAAAAGATGAGTAAGTCGATCGGCAATGTGGTGTCGCCAGAGAAAGTGATTGACGAATATGGCGTGGATGCGTTTCGATATTTCTTTTTGCGTCATGTGGATACGTTTGCGGATGCGGATTTTACGTGGGAGCGGTTTGAGCGGGCATATAATACGGAGCTTGCGAATGATTTGGGAAATTTGGTGCAGCGGCTTGCGACGTTGGTGGCGAAAAATGGGGTGGAGATTGAGGTCGGGGACGGTAAGGGGGGTGCGGCGGATGAGAATGGCTGTTGTGCGTCAGGGTTGGATAAAGAATACGTTAAGTTAATGGATAGTTTTCAGTTTTCGAAAGCGTTTGATTACACCTGGGAAAAGGTGCAGGGGATTAATAAGAAAATTGATGATGAAAAGCCGTGGGCGCTTGCGAAAAATGGCGAAATGGAAAAACTTTCTACATGCTTGAATAACTTAGTTGTGGAACTACTTGAAGTTGCGACTCTGCTTTCGCCATTTATCCCACGAGCAGCGGCAAATATCCGGCAGATTTTTACCGCTTGTTCAATTGAGCCGCCTAAAGAGCCATTGTTTCCAAAAAAATAATCTTTTGGAGGCACGCCTACTCTTTTCGGACACACTCAAGGCTATTCGGCCGAGCTTACGGTCCTCAAAGAGCAGGCGTGCCCCCTTTGGAACAATTTGGTCTATCAGCAACAAAAATAGCCCCGGGCGGGGCTATTTTTTTGTTTGGCGGGAGTTTTACTCTTCCGCCGAGAGTTTGCCGGCAAAGTCGGACAGGTAGAAGCCGAGGACGCCACCAATCATCGGGATGATTGCGTAGAGTGAGAGGGCTTGGCAGATGCCACCGAGGATTTCGCCAAAGTTTTCACCAGAAGTGGGGAAAATTTGGAGCATCAAGGCTGCAGCTGGGTTCATAATGAAGTTGTTGCTAAGCCCCAGGAAGGCTGCCGAGACAACATAACCGATTAAGATTGCTAGCACGATACCGCCAGTGATAACTGCACCGTAGGTGAATACGCTGCGTTTGTATTTCAATGCGCGAGCAAAGAAGAACGCAATGACAATCGCACCGAGTAATTCAACCATCGCTGCCGGCCAGAAGCCGTTTTCGGCGAGTGCGGAAATAGCCGGAACATCGTAGGCGGATTCGCCACCAGCTAGGTGGAAACCGTTAAAGATGAGCCAGCCGAGCCAAGCACCGACGATTTCGGCGATGATGTACATTACGCCGCGAATAACCGACATTCGGCGCGAAGCCATCATGCCGACGGTGATGATCGGGTTAAGGCAGGCGCCCGAAAAGGCATAAACTGCGATAAGAGTCGCGATGACTGCGAAAGCGTAGGTTGCGATGTTGGGCAGCCCCATAAGCATCAAAGCGAACAAAAGCAAAGCGATGAGCAGGGTGCCGATAACTTCGCCGAGCAGTGCGCCGTAGAATTTAGGGTTTTTGAAAATGGTGAGAATGCTTTCTTTCTCATCGTATTTTTTGGCGAAGAATCCAGACAGGCAGGATTTTTTCGCAGTGGTTTTGACTGTCGCGGTTTCCGTTTTGACAACGGGCTTCTCGGCAGTTTTAGATTTGGTCGAGACGGTCTTGTCAGACTTGTTCGACGATTTCGACTTTTTGGTCGCCATCTATTTTCCTCCATTAATAATAATTAGATTTATTATAGCACACTTTTTATGTTATAATGGAAAAAATAACTTATTTAGGAAAAATATGGGAGTAATTGTAAACAAAGAAGATGACAAAAACAATGAACTAGCCAAGCGGATTAATGCGGATTTGCGCGCGCGAGCAGTGGCGGAGGCGGACAGGGGCGACGATCCGGATTTCGCAGAGGATTCGGAATATTTGAAAGATACGCAAAAGACCGGACGGTTTGGCTGGGTATGGCTGGTGCTGATTGTGCTGGCGATAATTTCGATGATTTCGATTGTGTTCATATAATATTATGATCGATTAAGGTTCTATTACGATTGATTAAGATTTGATTATGTACGATTAAGATTTATTAAAATCGGTTGTGTTTATTTGAAATTGCTTTATAATATATATTATGGAGAATGGTGATGACAAGTATAATCCAGCGATGCTTGCACAAGAGAAAAAGGACGCCGAGCGGTTTGATCCAAATAAATCGGCGGCGACGAAGCTAGGGTCGGCGGAAGAGGCGGCGAGCGGAGGATTATATCGTCCCAATGGGGGCGCTGCGGGGGCAAAAACCGAGGAAACACAGCCGGCGGGGTTATACAAAGGCGGGGGTAATAGTTTAATGAAGGGCAAGACCGGCGGCAAGGGTCAGGGTAAATTTAAAGGTTTTTTGAAAAAAAGAGGGGCAACGATTGGACTATGTATTGCGCTGACTTTTGGGGCGGGCGGAATTATGGCGGGGACGCAATTGTTTCAGCCGTTTTCGCTGGTGGCGCAGTTTCAGGAATCGTTTAATTCGATGCATGTGTCGACGAATGTGCGGTCGACGCGATTTTTCCAGGCGCAGATGTCGAGCGGGCGGGTGAAAGACCCGATTGGGGGCGCGACGATTTTTGGGTCGAAGTTCAAAATTTCGAGTAAGCAAGCGGCGGAACTAAAGACTCAGGGCATTGAGGTGGATAACGATTTTAACGGGACGGGTAAAAAAGTTCTGAAATATAAAAATAGTGATGGTGAAATTCAGATTGTGACGGCGGACGCAAAAACAAAGGTAACAATTCCCGAAGTGGATGCGGAGACGGGGGTAAAATATAAGGCGGAGGCGGTGGATTTTAAGACGCTGTACGCGAATGATACGGAGTTTTTTCATGCCTATAACTCGGGGTCGATGACCTGGCGAGGGCAATTTGCGAACTGGTTTGGTAAAAATGTGGATAAGTTTTTATCGAATAATAATTTGACGCGGAATTTGTGGAATAATTATAAGACTAAAAAGACCGAAGCGGGCGGGGACGGGTTAAAGGTGGTCAAGGAGACGTTGAATGGTAGGATAAAAGGTAATAATGGGGAGATTGATTTGGCGTCTAGGGAACAGGATACGGTAAAAGACGCTAACGGCAATGACGTACCGGCAACGGAGGGAGATGGAAATAACCCAAAGCTGAAGGACGAAGCGACGATAGAATCAGTTAAAGGAACAAATGTTTCGGATAAATTAAATAAAATTAAGACTAAGTTTTCGCAGACGCTGAATGCGGGGTGTGCGGTGATGAATGTAGTGGGGGCGGTGAGTTTGTTAGTGTCGGCGGCGGAGGCGCTTCAGATTATTAATTTAGTAACTTCGTATACGGAAACGGTAGACAAAACCAAGGCGGGGTATGGAGATGAGGCGCCGATCAATGAACTGGCGACGAGCCTGAACGATAAAAAGAGCAATACGAATAGAGAGTGGGTCCAGAACGGTAATTCTACCGAGGTAACCGAGAATGGTATGGCTTCGCTTACGTCTAAAGAGACAACTACGGTTAAGTCGGCGATGGAGTCGGCGGGAGTGAGCGCGCTGTATGGTAATGGAAAGGTTAGCACTAGCGACGCGAGTGCACAAAGTTTTAATTTGTCGTCGTCGATGAAACGGATTTTGGGTGGAATTGGAGTTTCGATGACGACCTTTCAGTCTTGTACTTTTGCTAAGGGGGCGGTGGCGGTGGTGGACGCAGTAGCTGACGGGGTCGAAATTGCGGTGTGCGTTGCCGGGTTGATTGGGGCGGTGTTTACTTTTGGGGCTTCGTCAGTCGGATGTGCTGGGCTAGTAACAGACACATTGATTTCGCTTGGAATAAGTGTGGGGGTGGGAGTGATACTAGGCGGAATAATTGCGACATTGACTCCGGTGGTGTCGAGTATATTGGAGCGAGATTTAGTGTCTACGCTAGGCGGTGAGGACCTCGGCAATGCGCTAACTTCGGGAGCGTTAAGATATATGGGTAGTGCGCACCGGGCCAACGGCGGGTCGCTGGGGACGGTAGAGAAATATCAGCAATACGCCGTGGCGCAGGCGGAAGTGATTGCGCAGGACGCAAAAGAGGAGCGTTTGACGCTAAGTCCGTTTGATATTACGTCTAAAAATACGTTTATGGGGACGATTTTGACGCAGATGATGTCGCTGACTAATTCGTCGGGACTGATGAGTTCGCTAACCTCGGCATCGACGGTGATGAGTTCGTCCGTTGTGTCGCTGACGCCAAAAGTGTCGGCGGTGACGAAAACGATTTCGGAAAGTTTGCCGAGTATGGAGGAATACGCGGAAACTTGCCCGTATCTAGCTTCGATTGGAGCGATTGGGGATGCGTTTTGTAATCCATATATCGTGACGGATATGTCGACAATAAATACGGATCCGTATGACGTGATTGCTCAATTGTATGCGGGCGGGCAAGTTGCGGTGGTAGATAGCGAAGGTCAGGAAGTGGCGGCGGAGGATTTGAATAATGTGACTTTTGCGGTGGCGGAACTTGGCGATAATACGATGAAGCTCGCGGATACGGAAGAGGAAAAAGTGGTGAACGTAAAGGTTAATGACAACACAGAGCTGGCTAAATATATTAAATACTGTGGGACGCGGGAATCGGATTTTGGGTATGCGGACCAAAATATTGTGAATGAAATCAATAATGGCACGTCGGTTAATTCTGGTAGTTCGGTAGTGGATAATGCGGGAAATGGTGCGATTGGGGCGATTCCGGTGTTTGGGGATATTATTGACGTTGTAGAAAGCGTGAAGACGAGCGCGAACCTGGGGTATGTGAGCGGTGAAAACTGTGTGGCGAATGATAGCGACGAGTGGAATAATGAGTATAGGGTGTACCAACGGTTTGTCGAGGATCAATCGCTGGCGGAGTCGATGGGGATTATCGAAAAGTCAGCGGTGGCGGAGTATTTGGACGAATATTACGAGCAAAATCCGGTAGATAATTCGTATGAGGGAGTGTTAGCACGGTATTCGGGGATGGAAAAAGAGACGGTGTCGGATTTGCTGGATGTGATTGCGTATTATGAATACGTGAACGAATACGACCCGAGTGAGCGATATGCGTTTGATGGCGCAACCGACCCGAATGCGAGTGAGCCGATTTTGATGGATAATGAATATATACTGGCGGGGGATGTGAATTTGCCAGAGAATATTATATATGCAGATATACGAAATCGTAGTTTTGCGGTATAATATATAATATATGGAAAAAATTGAGGAGTTAAAGCGGGAGCTGAAGCAGATTAATGCCGAAGCGGGGAAAATTCGCGAACTGCCGGCCGGTGAGCGAGCGGAGTTTGGTAAACAAATTAACGCTAGGCGGGCGGAGATTTTGGCGCGGATTGAAGTGACAGAAAAAGAAGCGTTGAATGAGGCGGTGGAGCCGCTAGACACTACGGCGTGGTCGGGGGTGAACGAAGAGATGCCGGAGTTGTACTCGACTTTGATGGGTTCGAAACATCCGCTGATGACGGAATTAGACCGCGTGGTGGAGATTTATCAGTTAATGGGCTTTACGGCGGTCGAATCTAGGCAGTTGGACGATGAATTCCATATGTTTGATGCGTTGAATTTTCCGAAGGAGCATCCGGCGCGAGATGGTTATGATACTTTTCGGACGGAGGAAGGTTTAATTCCGCCGGCGCATACTTCGACAATGCAGCACCGAGTGTTGAAAAAATATCGGGGCGAATTGGAAAAAGGCGGCGAGATTGCGGTGGTGGTGCCGGGGCGAGTGTTTCGTAATGAGGATGTGGATGCAACGCACGAGCATACTTTTTATCAGTGCGAGGGCGTGTATGTGTCGCAAGATTGTACGATGGGGGATATGCTGGGGATTTTGCGTGAGTTTTTTGAAAAATATTACGAGCAAAAGTTAAATATTCGGACTCAGCCGGGATATTTTCCGTTTACAGAGCCGTCGCTTGAGTTTATGATTGAAAAACCTAAGACGCTGGGTGGGAAAAAAGGCGACTTTTTGGAGATGCTTGGGTGCGGAATGATTCATCCAAATGTATTAAAAATGGCGGGAATTGATCCGGAAAAGTATCATGGATTTGCGTGGGGCGGGGGGATTGACCGATTGGTGATGCTAAGATATGGATTAGATGATGTAAGGCATTTCGAAAGTGGCAATCTTAATTTCTTGAGGGAGTTTTAGAAAATGAAAATTAGTTTGAATTGGTTGAAAAAATATGTGAACATTCCGGAGACGGTCGCGGACGAGGAATTGATTCGGTTGATTGGCGCGCGGTTGGTGGAAGTCGAGGGAGTGATTGATGAGACGCATAAATACGACAAGATTTTTGTGGCGAAAGTCGAGAGTTGTGAGAAAATTCCGGAGACGCATTTGTCGTTGTGCCAGATTAATAATGGTGGCGAGGAGCTGGTACGGGTTGTGTGTGGGGCGCCGAATGTACGCACGGGGATGCTCGCGGCGTGGATTGCGCCAGGGGCGGTGGTGCCGGCGAGCGTACATGAAGATGCGCCGTTTGTGATTGGTAAGCGAAAATTGCGCGGGTATGAGTCGAGCGGGATGCTGGCTGGGGCGGATGAGTTGGATTTTGGCGATGACCATTCGGGGATTGTGGAAATCGATCCGGCTATGGCAAAACCTGGGGATTTGCTTGCGGACGTGTTCGATTTGAATGATTTGATTTTGGAAATCGAAAATAAGTCGCTCACGCATCGGCCGGATACGTTTGGGATTATTGGATTTGCTCGCGAGGTGGCTGGAATACTCGGGATAAAATTTGATTGTGATTTACTAAAAAACTTGGAAACTGTTTTTCGAGGGGACCCGGAGCCTGGCAAGGCGAGGACTAGCGCCACGACCCCTGTGGCGACAGGGGTCGTAGACGCGCCCCGAGAAAAATCAGTTTCAAGTTTTTCGGGCCAAGGGCTCAAGAATAGTCTTTCTCGGGGCGGGTTCCTCGCGCCCGTCTTCACGGGGCTCGGCCCCTTTTCCTCGGCAGCAGCCTCCGGATCCCCTCGAAAAACTATTCTTGAGCCCCTCGATAATCTAAATGTTGTTAAAGTATCAGTCGATAAGGAAGTTTGTCCGCGCTATACGGCAGTGGTGTTGGAAAAACATGGCGAAATCGAGAAAAAATATTTAACGTGGGTAGATACGATGCTGTCGAAGGCTGGGATGCGACCGGTGGACCCGATTGTGGACGTGACGAATTTTGTAATGTTGCTTACTGGGCAACCTTTGCACGCGTTTGACTATGATAAGTTCGCGCAGGTTTGTGGGGGCGAGCCGGAAATTATAGTGCGACGGGCGAATATTGGTGAAAAAATCGTGCTGCTAGACGAAAAAGAAGTAGAACTTAATGAAAACGATATCGTGATTTGTGCTGGCGAAAAACCGGTGGCGCTTGCGGGGGCGATGGGTGGAAAAGCGACGGCGATTGACGAAAATACGCGAAAAATTATTTTGGAATCGGCAACTTTTTCGCTGTATAATTTGCGCAAAACTCAAATGGCGCACGGAGTTTTTTCGGAAGCGATTACGCGGTTTACAAAGGGGCAACCAGCAGCGCAGACACTCGCGGTGGCAGAGATTTGCACGGAAATGCTTTCCGATGGATTTAGAGTTGTTGGTGTTACGGACACTTATCCGAAACCAGCTGAAACATCTGTTGTAAAAATTACAACAGATGAAATTAACGGCTTGCTCGGGACGGAATATACGCCGGAGCTGATTGTGAAAACTTTAGCAAATGTGGGTTTTGAGATTGAAGTGGAAGATAAGAATGGTGACGAAGCAAAAGTTGGGACGAAAGTAAAAAGTGCGATAGATGCTGAAGTGGGAGCGGACGAAAAAGAGAAGGCAGCAAACAAGAACTTAACAATTAAAAGTCCAGATTGGCGCACAGATATTCATATTAAGGAAGATATAATTGAAGAGGTGGGGCGACTTTTGGGATACGATAATATTGAGCCGACTTTGCCGAAACATAGGACGGCGGAGAAAAATGAACTGTTTGGTTTGAAGAAACAAGTTCGGGAAAGTTTGGCGCGATTTGGTGCGAACGAAGTGTTGACTTATAGTTTCGTGTCGGGGAAGTTGCTCGAAAAAGTTGGGCAGGATGCGGAGCAGTCGTATAAAATTGTGAATTCGATTTCGCCGGAACTGCAATACGTTAGGCAGTCGGTAGTGCCGAGTTTGCTCGAGAAAACTTATCTTAATGAGAAATTGCCGGTGGAGAAATTCGCGATTTTTGAGATGAACCAGGTGTTTTCGAAAAAGTGGGGAATGAATGATGAGAATGTGCCGGCGGGGCGAAATAAGTTAGGGTTTGTGATTGCGGAACGCAAGAACGCGGGGACGGCGTTTTATGCGGCGAAGAAATATGTGGCGGAACTTTTAAGAGAGTTTAATATTGAACCGGAGCTTGTGCCGATGGGGGGTGCTTTGGCAAAGGCAAGCAAGGATGCGGGCGCGGAAGCTAGTGTAAATGCTGGCGCGGGGACTAGTGCGAATGTGGGCATGAAAGTTAGTGCGAACGCGGACGTAGATACGCTGGCGGAGCGGGCACCGTTCGAGCCGAAGCGATCGGCGGAGATTTTGGTGGATGGCGAATATCTCGGTGCGATTGGTGAGTTTAAGAATTCGGTGCGACACGAGTTTAAGCTGGCGCCGTATCTTGCGGGTTTTGAAATTGATTTGGACGTATTGATGGCGAAAAAAACGCATGAGAAAAAGTTAGAATTTAGAAAACTTAAACACGAAGACGTAACGATCGAGACGGATAAAACTTATGCGGAAGTTTTGGCGGAATTAAAGGCGAAATATCCGGAAGCAAAAATCACGCCGGGTGTGATTTATCAGGCCGAGGGGCAAACCGCCAAAAAAATGACATTCCATTTGGCATATTAAAATAGTTATGCTATAATCGAATTATGATATTGCTTGATTCGGTGACGAAGAAGTATGCGGGGGATGCGGAGCCGGCGCTTGACGGCGTATCTTTGCATATCGAGCCGAATGAGTTTGTGTTCTTGGTTGGAAAATCGGGTGCGGGCAAGTCGACGCTGATGAAAATGATCACTAAGGAAGAAATTCCGGACTCGGGGAAGATTATTATCGGCGGGATTGATTTAGATTATGTGAAAAAACGACACATTCCGGGCTATCGGCGACGACTAGGGGTGGTGTTTCAGGATTTTAAGTTGCTACCGCGGCGGACAGTGTACGAAAATGTGGCGTTTGCGCTAGAAATTGCCGGTATGAGCGGAAAAGAGATTCGGCGTACGGTGCCGAAAGTGTTGGAGTTAGTGGATTTGTCTGACCAAGCGAAAAAGTTTCCGCATCAGCTGTCGGGCGGACAACAACAACGGGTGTCGATTGCGCGGAGCGTGGCGCGGCAGCCTAAGATTTTGATTGCGGACGAGCCGACGGCGAATCTGGACAAATTGACTACTGAGGAAATTATGCAACTGCTGAAGAAAATCAATGATTTTGGGACGACGATTTTGGTGACGACACATAATGAAAATATTGTGAATACTTTACAAAAGCGGGTGGTGACTTTGAAGCACGGCAAAATTGTGAATGATCAGAAAACAGGCGGGATTTACAAGTTGGACGAGACGCCGGTAGAAAAACGGTCGCTCCGACAAGTGCAAACGCCGGGGCATGCGTTAAGGCCGAAAACTGGTTTAGAAGGAATAAAAAGGAAAGTGATTTAAATGACGGGCGAAAAGTTGGAAAAAGAGCAGAAATTAAAGCGGATTTCGAAAAAAAGTCTGAAAACGATGCAGAAAAACCGCACACGGCATGCGGTGCGCGATAAAGTGCGGATTGTAAAATACGGCACGACCGGGTTTGGGCGAAATATTTGGCTGTCGACGGCGGCGACGGTGGTGATGGCGGTAACGCTGATAATTTTGTTTGTGACGGTGGTGGCGAGCGTGATTTTGACCAATACAGCGGAGATGATGAAAGACAAAATCGATATCACGATTTATTTTAAGCCGAATACGTCGACAGAGACTTTGACGGAGCTAACTGAGATTATTAGTGAGGACAAAAATATTAAGTCTGTCGAGACCTCGACTTCGGAAGAAGAATACGAAAAGTTTTTGAAAGAAAATGAGGAGAGTGATGAGATTATTGGGATTTTGGATGATGAAATTACCGAAATGATGATTGCAAAAATGCAATCGACGATGCGGGTGAAAGTGTATAATGTGGATAATTTGGAGAGCATTAAAAAAATCGTAGAGCAAAATGAGACGTTTGTGGCGAACACGGACAAGGAAAAAGCGCCGACGTATGATGTGAATCGGGCGGAGATTAACACGATTACGTCGTGGGCGCGCATTGCGCGGACGGGCGGGATAATTCTTGCGGTGGTGTTTTTGGTGGTGTCGGTGCTAGTGATTTTTTCGACCATTCGGATGGCGGTGTTTTCGCGCCGAGAGGAGATTTACATGATGAAGTTGGTGGGAGCGGACAAAGGGTTTATTCGTGGGCCGTTTTTGGTGGAGGCGGAGATTTGTGGCGTGCTGGCCGGACTAGTGGCGGCGGCGTTGTCGTATTTCGGGTTTCAGTTTATGTCGCCGAGGCTGGCGAATTATGGTGTTGATGTGTCGCAGATTAGTAGCATTTTGGAATCGAATCAATTGGTGCTAGTGTTTATTGTGTTTATTGCAGTGGGGGCGGTGATTGGCCGGATTTCGGCGGGGCTCGCGGTACAAAAATATCTGAAAAAGACTTAAAAAAGTTGCTGGGGAGCGCCTTGGAACTCTAAAAAAGGCAATATTTGGAAAAACTTTTTGACAAAGGCTAAAAAGTTGCAGTTAAAAGTTGCATTTTTGAAAGTGCTTATGTTATAATATAAGCATGAAAACAAAAAACAAAAAACTTCTAAGTTGGTGCTTGGTGGCGCTTTTGGCAGTGCCGTTTTTTAGCTTAAAATTAAATAATGAGGACGCCGAGGCGTGCAATACGGCGGATTGCCGAGAAGCGAAGGCGAAAGAACTCGAGGCGAGCCAAAAGGCACAGTCGGCGTCGAGTGCGGCGAATGCGTATCAGCGTAAAGTGAGTGATATTGAGCTAGAAATTTCGAGCAAAGAAGCGGAAATTGAGGAATCGGAAACGGCGATTGAAGAGCTAAAAGCAAAAATTCAAAAAACTGAGCAAAAAATCGCTAGCGACCAAGAGGCGTTGGCAGAACTGTTGGTGAATATGCATTTTGAGTCGGACGCAGAGCCGATTCGGATTCTGGCGGGAGCGAGTTCGATTTCGGACTTAGCGGAAAAGGCGACGCGTGAAGAAGTGGCTAGGGAGCAGATTAGTTCGCAGGCGGCAAAAATTAAAGAGGAAAAGGCGACGCTCGAGGAAGACAAGGCACAAGTCGAGGCGAAGCTGACTGAACAACAACAAGCACGTGAAGAATTGGTGGCGAAAAGGCAGGAACTGAGTAATTTGGTGGCAAAATATCAAAATGATATGGATGCGTACGAAGCGGTGGCGAAAGAAGAGCGCGAAAATTATCAGAAAGCGTACCAAGCGTGGATGGCACAAAATGCAAATAATTTTAATGGTGGTAAATATTCGGGTGTGAATACTTATCCGTGGCAAGCGGATTGTCCGGGTAAGCAGGATTATTACATTACGTCATATAATGGTTGGAAAATTGGTGGGTATGTGTGTGAATGTGTGAGTTATGCGGGTTGGAAAGCGTATGAGTGGTATGGGGTGGCGCTAGCGTGGGGCAATGCGTATTCGTGGGATGACCGTGCGCGGGCGGCTGGGTATCGGGTAGATAATACGCCGGCGGCGGGGACGATTGGTCAGGTGGATGGATATCCGTATGGGCATGTGTTTTGGGTGGAAAGTGTGAATGCGGACGGTTCGATTAATGTGACGGAATATAACAACTCTTACGCGACATATTTATATTCGGGGAATTCACATTACGGCGACTTTGGGGCGCGGACAATTTCGGCGGGCGAAGTTGGGCGATATAATTATATTCACTTTTGATTTGTGATATAATAGGCTTATGGAAAAGAAGGTAAGTTTAGGCAACGCGATTATTATTGGCGCGGTAATGGCGGTACTCGGGGGTGTTTTAGGTGCAAATTGGAATAATTGGTTTGCGGGATTTGGGCCGTATTTGGGGCTGACGACGAATACGACTTCGAGTGTGAATTGGTCGGCGCTGGATGAGGTCTATAACAAGTTGGCGGCGTCGTATAATGGCGAAATTGCGGAATCGGAAGTGATTGAGGGCGCGAAAAAGGGTTTGACCGAGGCGCTCGGCGATAAATATACGGTGTATATGAATACAGAAGAGGCGGAGGATTTTTATGATGATCTGCACGGGAATGTTGGCGCTGGGATTGGGGTGGAAATGGGCTTGCGTGATGGGTATGTGCGAGTTCTAAGGACTTTACCGGATAATCCGGCGCGCAAAGCGGGGATTCTTGCGGGTGATATTTTGTATAAAGTGGACGGTGAGGAAGTGTATAGTTTGTCGACGGAGGAAATTGCGAAAAAAGTGCGCGGCGAAGCTGGGTCGGAAGTGACGGTGACGGTGGTGCGTGATGGCGAAGAAAAGTCGTTTACGATGAAGCGCGAAGAGATTAATAATGTATCGGCGTATGTGGAATATTCTGGGTCGACGGCGATTATAACGGTGACGCGGTTTGATTCGGACACGGGGACGATGGTGCAAGGGTTTGCGAAAGAATTTGCCGGAAAAGGGGTGAAGAAAGTGATTTTGGATTTGCGCGGAAATGGGGGCGGATATGTGTCGGCGGCGAAAGATTTGCTGAGTTTGTGGATTGATAATGATGTGATTTTGCTCCAAAAATCGCGACATTTTGGCAATTCGGAGGAAAAATCGAGTTCCGGAAAGGCGACGCTTGCCGATATGAAAACGGTGGTACTGGTAAACGGTTCGACGGCGTCGGCGTCAGAGATTGTGGCGGGGGCATTGCAGGATTATGGCAAGGCGACGGTGGTGGGGGAGAAAACTTATGGCAAGGGCGTGGTGCAACAATTGTATGATTTGTCGGGCGGAACGGTGCTAAAGGTGACAACGGCGGAATGGTATACGCCGAAAGACCGGTCGATTAATGGCGAGGGGATTACTCCCGATGTGGAAGTGGAGCGGACCTACGAAGATATCAACGCGATGAAAGATCCGCAAATGGACAAAGCGAAAAGTCTATGAAAATTGTAATTGCGACCGCGGTGTATTATCCGATGATTAACGGGGTGGCGGTGTTTGCGCATAATTTAGCGGTCGGATTGGCGCGGCGGGGGCATGAAGTGGTGGTGATTTGTCCGTCGCGAACTGGTAAGGCTTCGACACGGGTCGAAGATGGGGTGAAAGTTTGTTTTGTGAAGTCGGTGAATGCGCGAGTGTATCCGGACCAGATCCACAAAGTGCCGGCCAAGAGAAAAATTAAAGGGGTGAGTGTGCCGAGGGTGTTTTATAAACATGGGCTGAGGGTGTCGGTTTTGCCGGGGCGAGAAGTGAAGCGGACTCTGGCGGATTTTCGGCCGGATGTGGTGCATGTGCAGGTGGCGGACCCGATTGGGGTGGCGGTGGTGGCGCAGGCGCGAAAAATGGGGGTGCCGGTGGTGACGACGGAGCATAATCGGCCGGAGGTGTTGACGAATTCGCTGAAAATGCCAGAGGTGCTAAAACGGGGTGTAGAAAAGGGGTTGTCGGGGTATTTTCGGGCGAGGCATCGGAAAAGTGATTTCGTGACGATGCCGACGGAACTGGCGATTAAGGAGTTGTTTGGGGGTGGTTTGGCGGGACAGCTGGTGCGTAAAGATGGGTCGGTGATTCCGGTGGCTGCGGTTTCGAATGGAGTGGATTTGTCGCAGTTTCGGCCGGGCGAAAAGGCAAAGCAACCGACGGTGGTGTATGTGGGGCGGATTGACCCAGAGAAAAAAGTGGAGTTAGTAGTGCGAGTATTTCGAGAAGTTTTGAAAAAAGTGCCAGAGGCGGAGCTTTTGATAGCAGGGGATGGGGTGGATCGGGCGCGACTAGAAGAGCTGGCATGGGAGTTGGGGCTAGAAAAAAGCGTAAAATTTTTGGGCAAAGTATTATCGTCTGAATTATATCAGATTTATCAACAGGGGTGGGTGTTTGCGACGGCGTCGGAGATTGAAACGCAGGGGATAGTGCTGGTCGAGGCGGCGGCGTCGGGGCTGCCACTGGTGGCGGTAAATCGTGGGGCGGTGGCGGAGGTTTGCCGGGACGGACAAAATGGGTTTTTAATTGATATCTCACCGCGCAAAAATGAGAGTAAAAAACAGGGGCGGGAGCGGGAAATTTCGGCAATTTCGGACGCGCTGGAAAGGATTTTGATGGACCGCGATTTGCGGGAAAAATTTAGCAAAAAGTCGCTGGAAATTGCGGGAGAGCATGATTTTGAGCGGACGCTGGACAAGTTTGAGAATATTTATCGGAAGGTGGTGGGATAGGTTGGTTTTTGAAAAATAGTGACAGATGGGCGTCTTGGAAGTGATTTTTGGATTTTGGTAGGATAAGTAATCTAAAAATTTGACAGATAATATTAAAAGTGATACCATCATGTTAATGGGGTCGTAGTTATATGTATTTAAAACGGCCGCTCGGCGGCAGAAATTGGTGTGAAGCCAGTCGACTCCACCAGGTAATTTTAAGGAAAATATCGTGAATCATAAGTATACTTTTTATTTTCAAGAACATAATACCTTATTTAGTGGTCCTGCGCTTTCGATTTGTTATAAAGCGAGCCAAGATGAAATTTCTCATTTTGGGCTTACCGGAGAAAATGTCCTATTAATTTTAAAATCGAACAAACTATCTTTAAATCCACCGCACCAATCGGTGGATTTTTTAAATTTGTTGAAAACTCTATATGAGTCGAATAAAGAAATTTTTCTACGAATTCAAAGTGAATGTTTGCTCGGGGTTTACGGTGATTCGCATTGTGATTGCGAGGCTCAAAGACGCGAGTCTATACAGACTATTGTGCAACACGGAGATGGAATTTTTATACATTTGCCACAAGAAGGACAAGGTTGGGGACTGCACTATAAATTAGCGGAATTGGAGCTGCAAGTTTCTGGGCGCGACCAAGAGGGCAAGTATGTTGGCGAAAAAAGTCGGGATGAGGCACAAAAAATTTTAACTGGAAATAAGAGTTTTTGCGACTCGAGAAAATATGATTTAATAAAAACCATTTTAACTGATCTACAACTTGATAAAAATCGTTTCGTTTTATTATCGGAAAATAATTAGAAAATCAACGCTTTGAAAAAGGCAGGGCTGAAAATCGAAAAAATGAGCGAGTATCGAAAAACCGAGATTAACGCGGACAATTTATCTGAGTTTTTAATCAAGATATTAAATAATACGCACAGTTTTGATGGAAAAACTATCGAAAAAGCGATTGAGCTAATTGAAAATAGACAATACAATGGCCGAGCCTTGTCGACGATAGTTGGAATTGTTGACAAAATCGAAAATGACAAAACTTATAAACTCCCTGTCAGAATGAAAAAGCGATTTTTGGATGTTTTTGAAAATATAATTTGCGGTGAAAAGAAACGTTATATCGTGGATGGGGCTTTAGTTAAAATTCAAAATAATTTTTCGTGCAAGGTGAATAGCAGTATTTTTCAGGCGCTGAAGAAAATTTATGGATTTAATGTTTTTGACAGAATATCGCTTGAGAATTTATATTATTTTGAAGGTAAAATGGACAGCCATTCGGTTAGGATTCGAACCAGTAAAGTTTTAGAGACGAAGACTGAGAGCGGAATTTTCATTAAAGGCCAAGTGCATGTTGAGCAGAAAACTTTTAGCGATGATAACCGTCAAATTATGCAATGTGAAATTAGTCTTTCGAAACTTCGATCGTTTTTCGAAAATAATGCCTACGATTATGTAAAACACGTCGAGATGATTACGATGGTTTCCGAAAAACAAATCCCTGGAATAAATCTTTATATTAAAAAGATTCCGAATATCGAAAACCGAATTATGGATATTTATGGCGATAAAGAAAATATTCAGAATTTCGTGAGACAACTGTCGTCGGCGATAAAGCGTAATCCTTTGAATGAGGTTATTTCTAATAGCGATTACGAGGACGAGAATTTTACGAATTATAATTTGCGATTCGCAGACGCAAATATCGCAATCGAGGAAGAACTCGAAATTTATCAACTATTAAACGGAGTAAAATAATGGAATACGAAGTGAGATTTTATTTTCCAAATAGCAAACTAAAAACTATTTTGCAGAAGTTGCAGGCTTCTAAAGAACTGAGTTCTTCGGGGCGAAATTTTGAAAAGACAATTCAATACGAACATCCGTGCGCAGAGTTTAGTTTTTATCAAAAATCGGTCGACGGCAGGTTTCGGCTAAGGGAAACGCGGGGCGAAAATAGTGAAAAATATAAATTGAGCTGGAAACGGCGGTTGCCGGAAACGCATAGGGGCGAGATTAATCAGGAAGAGGAGGTCGAACTGACAATTAAGCCCGATGAAATCGAAAATTTTATTTTTCTAGCCGAAAAAGTGTTACACCTTGAGCCAGTAGAGAGCTATGAGCGCTATCGCACGATTTTTGAAAATGCGGAAGTGGAAATTGCGGTAGATGAGTATCCGTTTGGGGTGGCGCTAGAAATTGAGGCTAAAAAGTCGGCTGAGAAACCGGAGAAAATCGTGGCGACTTGGGTGGAAAAGCTTGGGTTGGAATTAAAGCAAGCTTTTCGGTTGTCGTGGGACGATAAATATCGGGAGCTTTGTAGAGAGCAAAATGTGCCGCAGTTAAAGCATGTTGCTTTTGGGGCCAAAATGCCGGAGGTGAGAGATGAATAATTTGCCCGAAAGGATTAATGAATTTTTGGGTGGTGAAAAAATTTCTAAAGAGTATTTTGAAGAGCTAAAAATGGTCGCTAAAATGAGCGATTTTGATTACGATGTTATGCGGTGGTTTAGATTTTTACAAGCAATTGAAATTACTGGCTGGCGGAATAAGAAAACTAGCGAAAAAATTTGTAGGCTACTTACGTCCAGGAAACCGATCCGATTTTACTCATTATTTTGCCCATCGTATATAAAAGGGGAAGGCGAAGCTGGTTTTAGGACGGACGACGTCGGTAATACCACTAAAAGTGGGCTTAAATCGCTACAAACAATTTATCAACAAACTTTAAAAATGGGATTTCGGTGCGAAAGACCGAAAGCGATATTTTTTGATATAGCACTAGAACAACCTGATAAAACGATTTTGATGTTGGCAGATTTGATGACTAATATTGAAAATTTTAAAAAATATGTGCCGGAAGAGATTGATTTTTATCTACTTAGCGAACTTTTTCCGGAGCTAAGAGAAATTATTGGATACAAAGGGATCATAATTGAACCGTTGCCGGTAAATGAAAAAATTATGAGGCGGATTGTGGAGCGAGGCAAAAAATTTTATCAACTATTTGGGTGGACCGACGAACAAATATTGGAACGTTCAAAAGTAATCGCTTCAAGCGAAGCCACCGTGGGGGCTTTTCTAAGGCAGTGGGATGAAAACTCAATCATGGTTTACACGCCTAATATGTTAGAACGGGCGCAGGTTTATTCTGGCAGACGACAAAATGATCCGCTAATGATAATTTTTCCGGATAAGGAATAAGTTGAATGTCCCAAGTAAAAAGCTTTGCAGATTTTGGGGATTTTTTATGTTGCGGTTGAAAGGTGGATTTAGAGAGCGGGTTTTAAAAAATGGGGTTTTCTGGTATAATATGGTTTATGAATAGATACGAACCGCTGAAAATTGAACAAAAATGGCAAGAAAAATGGGAAAAGGAGAAGCCGTTTCGGGCTGAGATGAAAGAGGGGGTGCCGAAAATGTATATTGCGGAGATGTTCCCGTATCCGTCGGGGGCGGGGCTACATGTGGGGCATGTGCGGAATTTTACGATTGTGGATGTGTTGACGCGGTTTTATGAGCAACAGCGGCTGAACGTGATGCGGCCGTTTGGGTATGATACGTTTGGGTTGCCGGCGGAAAATTATGCGATTAAAACTGGCACTTCGCCGCAAAAAGCGACGGCAGCGAACGTGGCGAACTTCAAAAAGCAGGCGAAGCGGCTCGGGTATGCGATTGATTGGGAACGAGAGGTGAATACTAGCGATCCGGAATATTATAAGTGGACGCAGTGGTGTTTTTTGCAGTTGTTTAAGAGGGGACTAGCGTATCAGAAAGAGTCGTATCAGTGGTGGTGTCCGGTGGATAAGACGGTGCTTGCGAATGAGCAGGTGGAGAATGGTTGTTGTTGGCGGTGTGGGCACGAGGTCGAGAAGAAGAAGTTGA
>CAVFVK010000009.1:0-23378 GCA_963626095.1 bacterium
CTTCGAGTTTGAGAGTTTGTTGGAGTTGTTTGAATTCGTCTTCGGTGAGTTCGAGATGGCGGCCGTAAAACCAAGTTTCGTCGAGCGGTTCGAGGTGGACGTGGGCGTGAGGGACGTCGGTGCCGACAACTTTCCAGAGGATGCGAGTGCCGAGGACTTGCTCCATATGTTTGGAGAGTTTTTTCACGGTGCGCATCAGAGCCTCGTAGTCCGTGTCTTCTAGGTCGTAGATTTTGTCGATCTCGGTTTTTGGGATAACGAGGGTGTGGCCTTTGGTTTCGGGGTTGATGTCGAGAAAAGCGAAAGTTTTGTCGTCCTCGTAGATTTTATAACAGGGGATTTCGCCGTTGATGATTTTGGTGAAAATGCTACTCATGTTTGGTTCTCCTTATGGTTAAATAATAAATTAGCGCGAAAATTGCGGCAAAAATCAAGGCACCGATGACATCGGAATCCCAATGTTTATTCGCAAAAATACGACCAATAGAAACGAGGACGGTAAGCGCCAGCATTAAAATATCGAGGAGGACGTAGGCGGTTTTGGATTTGAGATAATTCGGGAGAATAATTGCGACAAGGGCAAAAATCGTAGCGACGACCATGACGTGGGTTGAAGGGAAACTCGGTTCACCGGAGCCGTCAGGGCGGGTGTTTAAGATGAGAACTTTGTCGAAAATGAAATAAGTTATGACCATGAATATCAGGGGGATAAGCATAAGCGTGAGCGGGCGATCGACTTTTTTGAGAGATTTGCGCTGAACCCATTGGAAAAGTGCCAGGAAAGCGAAAATCGCCAGCGTCGCAAGCGATGCAGCGAGAATAATATTCGTGGCGAGGTCCCATTGCATGGTTTTATTATAACATGATTTTTACCACATCTTAAGAAAATATGGTATAATAGGAATGTCACCTGTGGGTGATGCTCATTTAATTTCTAGGTGGATGTGAGATTTTTCGAAACATCCACACGTGTGCCCGTAGCTCAGCTGGATAGAGCGTTTGCTTGCGGAGCAAAAGGTCGTAGGTTCAAATCCTGTCGGGCATACCATTGATAACATAGAAGTTCCTGCGCGGGGCAATAGGCTCCTACCGCAGGGGCTTTTTTGCGTTTTTGTATTTGAATTGTGTCTTAGGTTTAGGGGGGGTTGGGATGGTGCTATTGACATTTATAGCGTAATATGATACAATTAGAAGAGTAGTCTATTTATTTTACAAAGGGGGAATAACTATGTACATTATTTCTGTAAATGACGTCGACAAGAGCGGACGGGTTAATGTGAGCGGTCTCTTTGGGGCCGAGAAAGTGGAGAACGTGATCCTAGCTGTCGATGTCGGGACTGAACAAATCGAGGTCATTCCGGCCGACAAGAATCCTGCTTTCGGAATACCGCAAAAGATTGACGATAAAAATCGTCTAGTATTGCCGAAGTGGCTCTGTAGAGAGCTCGGAGATTGTGCCCGAATTTGTTTAGTCGTTGACGGTGATAGGCGGTTTTTGTCGCCAAAGACAGGTTCTATCATCCCTAGTGGCAATAGCCACCTCTGCGCCGATTGATTTCGGCGCTTTTTTCTTTAGAATATGAGCGAGTCAAAAAAAGAGGGCTTGGCCTCGCACCTCCGGCGCAAGGTCGCCCTCAATACTTAAAGTATAACACGCCTACTTCTTAAATTCAAGCAAATTATGGCTTTTTGTGATGATTTTAAGTTTGCGACAAGAGTTGGTCTGTCTAAAACACCTCTCAATCTCTTTAATTGCGACATCTTCCGTTACTTTGGAACGGGTTAAATCAATAATGATATTTTCAGATTGTTTAGTGGCTCTCTTAACGATATGTTCTAGAGAAGTTCTACTTTTGCCTTGTGAGGCTTTCATCTCCCACGCTGCTCCAGCCATCATAAAATCAGGAGTTTTAGCTTTAGGGCTATTTGACGGTGGGATTAGCTCAATATCAAAACCAAGTTCAGTGAAGAAAACAATGGTCTCGTTCTCATGCTTTTCAAGCGAGACGCCATTAGGGGTAATTTTACCTTTCTTCTTCGGTCGCATAATATGCATTTTACTACGATGAGCGACAAATGTCCAGATAAAGTTATCGCATCAACAGGGGCGCATGAAAAACGTGTTTAAAGACCCCTAGCGCGCGTTTCAAGGGGCTTCGGGGTCGAAGGTGATAGATATGGTCGGCACGCGAAACAACTATGTTATTTCACGGAGAACCGATGTCTCTTAAAAAGTTACTATAAAAAGCGTTGACATATCAGTGCAGGCTGGTTGAAAATATGTGGGTTTTATGATAAGATAGGAAGTGGAAGCGTGGCCGAGTGGTTGAAGGCGCACGACTCGAAATCGTGTGGGCCCTTGCGGGTCTCGGAGGTTCGAATCCTCTCGCTTCCGCCACGTTCCTGACGGAACGCACAAAAAGCAGGATATCGGATCTCGCTGACGCTCGATGCGAATCCTCTCGCTTCCGCCACGTTCCTGACGGAACGCACAAAAAGCAGGATATCGGATCTCGCTGACGCTCGATGCGAATCCTCTCGCTTCCGCCATTTTGTAGATACGTCCCCGAATGGGGGATTTTTTGTGCTATAATGAGATAAACGGAGGTCGGCCGAATGGAAGAGGAAAAGCGGATCGAGATTTATGAGGGATTGAAGGGGGAGGTGGTTTTTGATGTGGATGCGCGCGAGGAGACTTTGTGGGCGACGCAGGCGCAGATGGCACAGGTGTTTGGAGTGGATAGAACTGTGATTAGTCGGCATATTAGAAATATTTATAGAGAAGGAGAACTCGTCGAAAATCCGGTCGCTGGCGCAAACTCGGCAATTCAGAACCAGACTAACGCTAAAAATCCAACTAGTGCAAAAAATGCATTGGTTCAAAATCCGACCTGGAAAGAGATGTTGCAAGTGCAGATGGAGGGTGGGCGGAAGATTGAACGTAAGGTGAAAGCTTACAATTTAGACATGATTATTTCGGTCGGGTATCGGGTGAGTTCGAAAAAGGCGACGCAGTTTCGGATTTGGGCGACCTCGGTATTAAAGCGATACGCGGTGGATGGGGTGGCAGTAAATGAGCGGCGGCTCGAAAATCTGCAGGCGAAAAAAGACGCAAAAAGGTTGCATGAGGTCGAGGAAATGATGGCGCTAGTGAGGCGGCTGACGACGACGAAAATGCTAGACGCGGGCGAGGCGAACGGAGTACTCGAGGTGATTTCGAAATATGCGGGGAGTTTTAAAACTCTGCAGGAATATGACGATGGGCATATTGACCTGCGATTTTTGAATAAAAAACAGGGGCAAAAGGAGCTCACGGTGGAAATGTGTGAGCGGGCGGTGGCGCAACTGAAGCAAAATGTGGCAGGGAATAAGCTGTTTGGTAAAAAGCGAGGCGGAATGTTTGAGGGGAGTCTGACGGCGATTTTTCAGAGTTTTGACGGACGGGAACTGTATCCGAGTGTGCCGGAAAAGGCGGCGAATTTGCTGTATTTTGTGATTAAGGACCATCCGTTTTATGACGGAAATAAGCGGATTGGGGCGCTACTGTTTGTGCTGTTTTTGACTTTGAACGATTGTCATTTGACCGAAAAAGGTGAGACGAAAATTAGCGACCGGGCGCTGACGGCAATTGCACTGCTGATTGCCGAGAGTGAACCGAAAGAAAAACAGTTGATTGTAAGTTTGGTTTGTAAGTTGCTAGAGTAGGTGGTATAATAAAGATATGATGGCGAAACGGGAAAAATCTAACCAAGAAAAAACCAAAACCGGTGGGTTTAAAGCTGGGTCGCAAAAACTGAAGGCGAAGATTTTGAAGTCTTATTACGGCAACCCGATGAAAGACATGAAACTGATTGCGATTACAGGGACGACCGGAAAAACGACCGTGGCGCATTATGTGCATGAGATTTTAAAGGCTTCTGGCGAACAAGTGGCGGTGCTGGCAAGCGATCAGCCGTTTAAGATTGGAATGTTGCACAAGTTTTTGTCAGATGCGTGGAAAGCGGGGGCGAATTATGTGGTGGTGACTGTGCCGGCGGAGGGGCTACGTGATAATGTGTTTTATGGACTACCAGTGACGGTGGCGGCGATGACAAATTTTGTGACGGCGGGGCTAAACGATATATCACCAGACGAATATTTGGAAAATGAGAAAACTTTGTTTGATATGAAGCCAGAGATCGTGGTGCTAAATCATGATGATTTAAATTACGATACTTTTAAGGAGTTTAAGGGGACAAGCGAGACGCTGACGTTTGGACAGAGTTCGGCGGATGTGAAAATTTTGAATTCGAAGTTGTATAGCAAGGGAACGGAGGCGACGGTGTCGGTGGCGTCGGAGATTATGACGCTCGCGACGTTCGTGCCAGGGGAGACGGCGGTGTCGTATATGGCTTGTGCGGCGGCGATTGCGAAGGGGCTAAAGATTTCGAACGAAAAAATTGCGGATGGGATTGCGGAATATAACCCGGCATAGGGGTTTGGTTAGGGGGTTCGAACTTTGGTTTTAGGGTTTACAAACTTATGGGTTTAGATTTTGGTTTTAGGGTGGGGTAGTTTCTTTGGGATAGGGCAGGTTAGTTTAAAGGCGAGCCAGAAAAGGTTTTTAGGCACGTGCCTAAATTTTAGATTTTACCTTTAAGGAGTTGCAGAAAATTTATTTCTTAAGTTTTGCTTTTAGGAGTTCGCGAGTGACTTTGATATCTTCAAAATTATGAGGGCCGTCGGCGCGGAGAATGGTTTTTTCGTGGCCTTTGCCGAGAATTAAAACGAGGTCGCCTTTTTTGGCGGTGTCTAGGGCTAGAGCGATGGCTTTTTTGCGATCTAATTCTTGAAATAAGTCCTTGCCGAGGATTTTGCCTTCTTTTTTAGCGCCTTCGATAAACGCCGCGGCGATGGCTTCGGGGTCTTCGTCGCGAGAGTCATCTTCGGTAATAATGACAATATCGGAATGCTTGGCGAGAATGCGACCGCGAATGGGGCGGGTCGAGGGGTCGCGACGACCGGCACCACCGTGAACGGAAATAATCCGACCGGGGTGTGTTTTAACGCTTTCAAAAACTTTTTCGAGAGCGTCGGGGGCGTGAGCGTAGTCAACAATGACGGTAAAGGGCTGGCCTTCATCGATAATATTCATGCGACCTTCGACGCTGTCCAGAGATTTGAGACCTTGTGTGATTTCCGCCGGTTCTAGCCCGACTTTTTCGCCAACAACGGCTGCAGCGAGGGAATTATAGACATTAAACTCGCCAGGAATTTTGGTTTCAATATTCATGTCATGATATAAATATTTGACACCCGAGACCTGTAGTTCGATATTTTCGGGACGATTTTGACCGTTTTTTATACCATAGGACGAATAATTTGACGTAAGTGTTTTATAGAATTTGGTGGCTGGGTCGTCGGCATTAAAGATACTAAACTTAGCTTTTTTGAATAATTTGCCTTTGGCGGCGCGGTAACGGGCGAAAGTTTTGTGATAATCGAGATGCTCGTGGGTGAGATTGGTAAAGACGGCGATTTCGACCGGGATGCCGAGAGTGCGAAATTCGGCGAGGGCGTGGGAAGTGACTTCGAGAATTAAAAACTCGGCGCCACTTTTTTTAATTTCGGAAATACGCTGGTTTAAAGTGAAAACGTCGGGGGTAGTCATGTGGGCGGAAGTGTAGTGCAGGGTTTTAGGATTAAGACTAGTGTCGGAAGAGTCGGTTTTGGGATTTTCGCCGACGCCGCCCCAGGCAACGGTGGTAATCAGCCCGGCTTTACGACCGGCGGAATTTAACATTTTCCAGAGCATGAAGCAAGTGGTGGTTTTGCCGTTGGTGCCAGTGACGGCAATGACACGAAGGTTTTTTGCCGGAAAATGATATTTGATACCGGCGGCTACGGATTGCAAAAAGTGATAAGGCAAGACCGCTTCGTTATAGAAGGGGAGTTTTTCGAGTAATTGTTTCATGAGACTATTATATCACTAGCGATAGCGTTTGAGAGAATCAATCGGATTTTTGGAGGCGGCTTTGAGGGCTGGATACATGCCGAAAATGATGCCGACGGTGAGAGCGGTGAGAAAAGTGATTAAAATGATTTCCCAACTGATGAAAGGGGCGAAGGGGGTGAAAGAGGAGATGAGGAATGCGAGGAAGTAGGCGAGCAGGAGACCGATAAAACCGCCGGAGAAGGATAAGAGGAGAGCTTCCAATAAAAACTGCATGAGAATGTTTTGATTAGAGGCGCCGACGGCTTTGCGCACGCCGATTTCGTGGGTACGTTCAGAGACGGAGACGAGCATAATGTTCATGATGCCGATACCGCCGACTAGAAGCGAAATGCTACCAACGAGAGTAAGCATGCCGGAGACGATACTGAAAAGAGTGCTGGAAGGATGAGTGATATCGTCGCCGTAGGCAACGGAAAAATTTTGGTCGCCGGATTTTTGAGCGGAAAGGGCGGATTTGATTTCGGCGGAGACTTCGGGCAGGGCGTCGGTATTGGCGGCTTTAATATTAATTTGCTGAACTTGTATTCCGCCGGCAAGGGTGGCAAGAGCGCTGGCGTCCATGATGATGGCATTGTCGAAATCGACGTTGTTGAAATTGATGGATTTGTCGACTTCGTCGAGGACGCCGACGACCATGAATTTTTCGCCGAGAATAGTGACAGTTTGCCCGACGGTGCTACTGATGGTGTTAAAAAGACTTAGCGAAAGGGTGCGACCAAGGACGACAGAGCGGGTGAGAGTTTGGCTGGATTTTTCGGCGGTGGTGGATTTTTCAGTGGTTTCGGTTGCTATGGATTTTTCGGTGACGGTATGGTCGGTTAAAAAGGAGCCGAAGCGCAAAGTCAAAGGTTCGATTTTGATAAAGTCAGAGTTGGTACCGAGAATCGCGACGGAGGCGAAGGTGTTTTTATCAGAAGAAACGGTGTGGGTCGAGATGGCGACAGGAGCGACGGCGGTGATGTTGTTGATGCTCGAAATCGTTTTGATGTCGTCTAGACTAAGGCTGGAGTTTTGGAAAGAATTGGCGGAGGTGAATTCTTCGATAATATTAGTGACTACGCCTTTGTCGGAAGTTGGGCGAACGACAATGAGTTCATCGCCGAGCGCGGAAGTCTCGGATTTAATCAGGTTAGAAATACTGCCTATGAGCGAGAAAATAAGAATAATGCTCGCGACACCAATAGCGATGCCAAGACAGGTCAAAAACGAACGGGTACGATTGGCTTTTAAGGCCGTGCGGGCGAGTTTATAGTGAGTGCGAAGAAGTAAAGCCATTATTTTTTCCTCCGGTTGGACTTGGATTTTTTAGATTTTTTGCGTTTGGTCTTTTTGGGGGCTGGGGATTCTAGGGAAGAGAAATCGGATTTTTTGCGACGTTTGACTTTAACTTCGATTGGTTGAGGGAGATTTTGGTCGGCAACGGTTTTAATATCGGTGTCGATATGACCGTCGAGCATATGGATGACGCGAGTAGCGTAAGAAGTAAGAGCTGGGTTGTGGGTCACCATAATAATAGTGTTGCCTTCGTTGTGGATGGTTTTTAGCTCTTCCATCACTAACTGAGAAGAGCGAGAATCAAGACTGCCGGTCGGCTCGTCGGCGAGGATAATTTCGGGGCGGTTGACGATAGCGCGAGCGGTGGCGACGCGCTGTTTTTGGCCGCCGGAAAGTTGGTAGGGGTAATAATATTCGCGCTCGCTAAGGTTGAATCTACTTAGAATATCCGAAGCTTGTTTTAGGCAGGCGGTGCGACGACGACCGGTATAAACTAGCGGAAGAGCGACATTGTCGATAACGGTTAGATTTTCGATGAGATTAAAATCTTGAAAAATGAAGCCGATTTTTTCGGCACGAAGTTTAGCTTGGCGCAGGGAAGGGATTTTGGCGACGTTTTCGCCGTCTAAGAGGTATTCGCCACGGGTGGCGCGGTCTAGGAGGCCGATAATGTCAAGCAGAGTGGACTTACCACAGCCGGACGGGCCCATAATCATGATAAATTCACCGCGTTTAATAGTAAGGTCAAAATCTTTGAGCGCAAAAGTTTCGGCATCGCCGAAGCCATACCGTTTAGTAATGCCTTTTAGTTCAATTAGGGTGTTTTCGCTCATATACAAAATAGTTGTTTATTGTGGAAAGGACAGGGGGTTGTCCGCGGAAAGGACAGGATTAGTTATCCTAGTCCATTCCTTCAAATTTCCCGTAGAATAGCAAGCTATTCTACGGGAAATTTGGCGGAAAGGACAGGATTCGAACCTGCGAATGGGTTACCCCATTACACGCTTTCCAAGCGTGCGCCTTCAACCACTCGGCCACCTTTCCGTTAATTTAAGTTTAGCACGAACTAGAGAGAAATTAAAGGGGATTTTGGTGACAAAATGACAAGATTTTCGATATGCGGGGTGCGGGGGAAGAAATTAAAGGTTTTTACCGTCTCGATTTGGTATTTTTCGAGGAGAAGTTTAATGTCGCGAGCCTGGGTGGCGGGGTTGCAGGACAAATAAATAATTTTGATAGGTTTTATTTCGAGAAGTTTTTGGATTAGCTTGGCGTCGCAGCCGGCGCGAGGAGGATCTAAAATTACGGTTTGCCCCTCGCGGACGTGAGTTAAAACTTCTTCGGACTTAGACAAAATCGAGAGAACATTGCTTAAATTATAAGAATTGTTAATCAGTTCAGCGAAGGCGGAATTGTCGACCTCGACCAAGGTGAGATTTTTGTCGCGAGCGACGGAAAGACCGATGGTACCAACGCCGGAATATAAATCCAGTACATCGGCAGAAGTGATATGTTTTTTGATTTCCGCAAGCGCTAGTTCGTAAACTGGGAGATTGATTTGAAAAAAGCCGTTCGGGGAATAAGAATAAGTTTGACCTAAAATCACATCGGTTAGGGGCTCGAACGCGGGATGCGGTTTTTTCTTTTCGAGAAGTCCGCCAGAGACTTCGCCGGCTTGATTGCAACGGAGCAAAAGAGACTGGTATCTGCGAGCTTCGTCGCCGTTTTGGTTTAATTCATTGATAATTTCGGTGGCACGCTGAAAAATTTCGGGGCGTTCGATTGAGGAGCTGGTGATAGGAAGTTTTTGGTGCGAACCACGCACGTGAAAAGCGGGTTGGATGGTTTCGAGAGCGTGATTATAATAGAGAGAATATTCCATTTTATTGCGATAGAAATATTCGTGGTGGTCGGTGATGATTTCGGGAGTGGTGATTTTGATATCGTGCTCACGAAAAAGTTCGACGACGAGTTGTTGCTTTTGCTCGAGTTCATAATTAAAATCTAAAATTTGCCACGGGGAAGTCGCGAGAAAACAAGCATCTTTGGGTGCGACGCGATAGGGAGAATAATTTTCAATTTCGGCGGCGATAGCTTCGGAATAATGCGATTTTTGTTTGGTAATTTGGTAGCTCAAAACATTTTCGCCAGGCAAAGCGTTCCAAAAGAAAATCTTGCGCCCGTCGTCGGCGGTACCGAGGCTCATGCCTCCGGGAATGAATTTTTCAACAGTAATCACTCTTTGATTATACCATAGAATATGTTATAATTTGAATATTATGAAGGCCGAACAAATCTTGCAGGCGAGTGAAAACTCGGCGCTAGAAAACACGCAAATTATTTCGCACGTAACGGGTAAAAAACAGAAGGCGAAAATCAAAAGTAAGGCGAAATCTTTTGGGGCGGTGGGGTTTTTGACGCTAATACTGGTTGTGGTGGCGGTGTTTTTTAGTTCGGGAAATATGATTCCGTCGGCGATTTCGGAGAGATTGATTGAAGAGACCGATGTACAATATGCGGACGCGGTGGAGAGTAAAAAATTAGTATTTCAACAGGCGATGCAAAGCGGGGATTTGCCAGAAAACACGGTGGCAATATTAGAGCAGAGCGGTTATACGGTGGGGAAGGTCGAGGACGGAAGTATAATTTTGACCGGAAATAATAAAACTATCACGGCGAACAATTTTATTACGGAAGTCAGCACGGACGCCAATCTTTATAATGCGTTTAATCGGGCGACTTATTCGCGGGCGGCGTATTATTATGATGACTCGGCAAAAAAAGTGTTCAAAAAAATTGGCACAACGCGGAATAATTATACGGACGATGCGGAATTTGATGAGACGATGGAATCGATGATTGGGAGCGGGAGTAGTATTAGCGTGAATAATGTCGGGACGGAAAAAGATGAGGAAGATAATGTTCAATACGTTGATGCGGGGCAGACGAGTAAGTCCGGTGCGAGCGCGGGGGAGTTTATTAGTGGGGTGAGCGCGGTAAATAAGGCGGGGTCGTCAACAGAGGCGACTTTAAATTCGGCAGACACTTTAAAGGTTGCGGACACAATTTCGAAAGAACAACGTTCGTCGCTATTTTTCCTGACATTTATGGAAAATATTAGTAAAATGAAGGCTGGCGAGGGGAACGAGTCGAGAATAAATGAGGCGATGAATTATTTATACGAAGAGAGTGAATCGGAGGTGGTGGATGTAAAAACGGGGGAGACAATTACGATTAAGGGGACGGCGCTAGAGTCGCCGAGTTTGTATTCGATTTTGGCGGGCGGGGAAGTGGATACAGATATTACCCAAAATTATTCGTCAGAACGGATTTTAAAAACGGTGGAAAATAAATTGGGGACTACGGGGGCGAGTAGTGCAATTTCGGGAACAGTAGCATCGACGAGTACTGGGGTGAAGGGTTCGATTGGGCGATTTTTGAATTTAAATACGGCGGGGTCGTCGACGGAAGTTCTGAGTTCGGTAAATAAAACCGTAGATAGTTCACTAGTAAATAATTCTTATAGCACGATTTCGGGGGTGAGCGCTGGTGAGTTTTTGGTAGAGGGTGCGGTGAATGTGGGAAAAGAATTAGCAAAGGCGAGCGGAGCGACGGCGGGGGACGCGGCAGCGGTGACAAATTATGCGAGGCTGACCTCGGCGGTGCTAGCGATGGATGCGGAAGTGGACCGGATAAATCGAAGCCCGTTCGATATTACTTCAAAAAACACATTCTTGGGTTCGATTGTGTATAAAATAGCGGTGGCGAGTATGGGGATGAAAAATTCGTTATTTAAGAATGCGACGGTGATGTCTAGTTTGACGACTTCGGCGATTATGAGTTTGTTGCCAACAACTTATGCGGACGAGACGGAAGGATTTTTGTCGGAATTTGGTGATTGCGAGACTTATCAAACGGTGCTAGGCGCGGTAGGGACGACGCATTGTTCGAAAATCGCGACGTTTGACACCTCGACACTAAATGACACGTTTAATGATGCGGAGTTTATTAATTTTGTAAATCAAAATACCACTTTGTCATCATCGGGAACGAGGACGGTAAATTCTGGTTCGGTGCTGGCGGATTTTATTTTGTATAATAACGAACGGACGACACCGGACGGAGTGATGGATGGCGGGATTTTGAGTTCACTCGAGAGCGGTTCGTCGTCGGTAGGGTTTTTGTCGGATTTTGTGGGGATGATTAAAAGTTTTCTCGGGGCAAATGAAACAAACAAACGGATTGCGACTGGGGCGGAATACGTGAATTCAAGCAGTAATGCGAGTTGGTCGAAATATAAATATGCACAGAGGTATGTATCGCTAGCCCGAGCGACAGAATCGCTTCGGCAATACGCCGATTCGGCAACGGCTTATACCAATATTTTTGGGTTTGAGGGAGCGGAAAATCCGGTCGTGGCGTTTATTGAGAGTTATAATCAAACCGCTCAACGCTAGTGATGATAACTTGGTGGTGTTTAAAATTTTGAACGAGGCACTCGCGACGGGTTTCGTCGAGTTCGGAAAAGACGTCGTCGAGCAAAATTAGAGGTTTTTGACTTAAAAACTCTTCGATAAGTCTGGCTTCGATGAATTTTAGGGCAAGGATAATAGAACGGGTTTCGCCGCGCGAAGCGGAACCGTCGGCGGGTTTATGATTAAATTCGAACAAATATTCATCACGATGGATGCCGAAAGAAGTATGTCCAAGATAAATATCTTTTTTAAAATTTTGTTCGAGCTGGTTAAAATATTTATTTTCGGTTAGATTTAGGGCTTCACTTTCGTAAATAATAGCGACTTGGTCGTCGTTTTGAGCGATAGAATGATAGGTTTCGGGGAGAAGGGAATTAATTTTATTAATATACTCGGCGCGAAGGCTAGCGAGTTTAGAGCCAAACCGAGACAATAAGATATTCCAGGAAAAAAGTTCGGAGGGGTTAAGAGTTTCTTTTTTGAGAGTTTCGTTGCGCTGTTTGAGGGTCTTTTTGTATTTAGATAAGCTCTCGGCATAGGTTTCGTCGAGATCGGAAAATAAATTATCAAAATAATCACGGCGACGGCCGGGGGAGTGGCTAATTAAGTTCAAATCAGAGGGGAGAAATAAAATGACGGGGTATTTTTGTTTTTGGGGCAGGCGTTTAGTTTTTTTATTCGCAATGTGAAAAAATTTATCCGTGCCGTCAAAAGTCGCGATAGTTTGGTCGCCGTTAAGATAATCTAGCTCAATCCGATAAAAAGTCTCGCCGCGCTTTAAGATTTCGGCGTCGGTGGCGCGAAAACTTTTACCGCGGGTTAAGATATAAATCGCTTCGAGTACCGAGGTTTTACCGCAGCCATTTTCACCGAGAATGAGCGAAGTTTCGTCCTGACATTCTAAAAAATAGTTGGCGTGATTGCGAAAATTAGTTAATTTGACGTCTTTTATAATCATTAAATTTTGATTGGCATTACGAGATGAATATATTTATCATCTTTTTTATTCTTGAGTACGACAGGTAGGTCTTGGTTGGTGAATTCGAAAACAATTTCGCCGGTGTCGAAGGAATTGAGCGCGTCGAGGAAAAAGCGGGAATTGACTCCGACTTTTTGATCTTCGCTAACTTCAACTTCGATACTGGAATTATTTTCGCCGAATTCATTAGCGACGGAATGGACGGAAAAAGTGTCGGGAGAGATAGTTTCGCAGACGATAACTCCGTTAGAGGAGCGGGAAAAGAGGGCGGCGAGTTTGGTGACACGGATAATTTCGTCGCGCTTAATATTTAAGTGGATTTTAGAATCTTTAGGGATGAGTTTTTGGTATTCGGGGTAGCTGGCGTCGATAAGCTTAGAGATGATTTCGATTTCGCCAAGGCGGAAACGGACAAGATCTTCGTTAAAGGTGATTTCGATAACTTCGATATCATCAGTAATAGAACGCAGAACTTCCTGGAGCGAGCTCGAGGGGACGATAGCTTTGATTTCGCTTTCGACTTTGTCGATAAGTTGGCGAGTAGCGAGACGATAGCCATCAGTGGCAGCGATAACGAGTTTGTCGCCGTCGGTATTAAAGAATACACCGGTGAGAGCGGGGCGAGTTAAGTCGTTAGAACTCGCGATTAAAACCTGGCTGATACCGGTTTTGAATTCATCAACCCCGAGTTGATAAGTGACGGCTTTGGTTTCGTCGATTTCGGGGAGTTCTGGAAAATCGTCAGCGATGGTACCGTTAATAGTGGAAGAATATTTGCCGGCAGAAATGGTGACTTTAGTGTCTTTGCTAGAGAGCTCGACTTGTTCGCCACGGGGAAGATTAGAAATGAATTCGGCTAAAAGTTTAGCAGGGACAGTAACAACACCGTCTTCTGAACTGGAGACTGGGAGAAAATCGATTACTGCCATGTCTAGGTTGGTGGTGATAAGGGAGACTTTACCTTCATCAACTCGGATTAAAACGTTATTAAGAATAGGTAAGGGGGTTTTACCGATAGCTACTCGACTAACATTATTTAAGGCTTTGGCGAGTTTTTCTTGAGTGACTTGGATTTTCATTTAGTTCCTTTCTATTAAATTAATTTTGTAGTTGTGATAGTAGGGGCTGTGCAAAAGTGGAAAAGTGGGTGGTTTTACAGATATGGAGGGGTTGTTAAAAAGTCGGTGAGAAAGTTGGGGAAAGATGGTGGAGAATAAATATTTTATACACGGGTTTTTCTGGAAAAAGAGTTTTGCACGAAAAATTGCACGGAGTTTTGGGGTGGATTTACACGGAGATTTGCACATAGTTTTGCACGGGTAGGGGTGTTGATTAGAGGCCATAAATTTTTTCCTTGATTTCTTCGATTTGATCGCGGAGGGCAAAATTAAGTTTTAAGTCCTGTTCAATTTTTTTAATGCCGTGCATGACGGTGGTATGGTCTTTGACGCCAACTTCGAGAGCGATTTTATTAGTGGAAGAGCCGAGTTCTTTATTCAAGATAAACATGGCAACTTGACGGGCGTTTTTGATGTTAGCGACGCGGGATTTACTGCAGAGTTCTTTAGCGGAAAGGTTATAATATTTGGCGACTTTTTCGACGACTTGTTTTGGGGTGGCGGGGCGGAGCTTGGATGAGCGGTTGACTGAAACAGCACCGTTCTGGATGAGTTCTAAGGGGGTCATGCCGCGAACTTCGGACATAAGGAGGATGGTGGAGAATTCGCCTTCGAGGTCGCGGATGTTGGTATTGACGTTTTCGGCGATGTATTCGATAGCTTCGGGTTCAATTTCGGCACCCATGAGGTCGGCTTTGGCGCGGAGAATGGCGCATTTGTCTTCGAATTTGGGTAATTGAAGGTCAAAAGCACCAGCCTGGGCAAGACGAGAAGCTAGGCGTTCGTCGACGGACTTGATTTGTGACGGGAGACGGTCGCTAGTGACGATAATTTGCTTATTTAACTGATAAAGGGCGTTAAAAATGTTGAAAAATTCTTCTTGGGATTTTTCCTTGCCGACGATAAATTGAAAATCGTCAATAATAAGACAGTCAAGAGTGCGGAATTTTTGGTTAAAATCTTTACCCTTGCCGTTGCGGACGGCGTCGATAAAATCGGAGTAAAAATCGGAAATAGGAGTGTAGAGGATTTTATAATTGGGGTTGCGACGGAATAATTCATTGCCGATGGCTTGGACGAGGTGAGTTTTACCGAGCCCTGGACCGCCGTAGAGAAAGAATGGATTATAACGGTCGCCGGGAGAGTCGATAATGCTGCGGGCGGCAGAAGCGGCAAGGTCGTTGTTGGAACCAACAATAAAACTGTCAAGAGTATATTTTTGGTTTAAGCCGGTCGAGAGAGTGGGGTTGGTGCGACTCATGGTGGTGTGAGGGGTGTGGGGCGCGTGAGTAGATAGCTTAGTGACGTCGGCAGTAACCTCGCGTGGGCGGATTTTGGTTTTAGCGGGTGGTTTGACTTCGAATTCGATGTCGATAATGTCGGGCTGGCTGTCTTTTAAGGCGTCGAGAATTAAGTTATAATAACGGTTGCGAAGTTGTTTGACGTAGAAAGTGTTTTTGACGCCGATTTTAACGTGGCCGTCTTTAGCGGAGAGGAGGGAAGTACCTTGAAACCAAGTGGAAAAATTGGCAGGGGAAAGTTGCTGCTCGATTTTAGCTAAGGCATTTTTCCATGCGTCATACATTGTTAGTGGGACCTCCTTTAGAGGGTATTATATCACGGAATGAAAAAGTTTTCCACAGGTTGTGAAAAAGATTTTTTGTGTTGTAAAATGGAGGAAGAAAAACAGATAGGGAGTTTTGCACATAAAAAATAAAACCCATAAAAAGATGTGGAAAACTTCTTGAAAAATGTGGAAAAATGAGGTATACTATATAAAGAATTTGAAAATAACTAAAAATTAAGGAATAATATGCCAAAGCGAACATATCAGCCACACAAGTTGCATCGTAAAGTAGAACACGGATTTATGAAGCGAAATGGAAGTAAATCTGGACGTAAGGTTTTGAAATTGCGACGACTTAAAGGGCGAGCAAAATTAACTGCATAAAATAGGCCCCTAAGGGGGCTTATTTGGTAAAATATAATTATGTTGAATAAAAAATTTCGGTTTCACTCCCGAGGTGGGGTGAAATATGTGTATAAAAAAGGTAAGACTGTTCGTCGACCGAAGATGTCTTTGGTTTTTTGTGATAATACGAAGGGGTTTACGCGGGTGGCGGTGGTAGTATCTAAAAAAGTGGAGAAGACGGCGGTGGGGCGAAATTTGATTCGGCGGCGGATTTATGAGGCGATTCGGGTGAATTGGGAACATATACCCCTGAAGCGTGATTATATTTTTGTGGTGTATGACAAAAAGGTGGGGGAGATGAAATTTTCGGAACTTGAGAAAATGCTCGGCGAGCTCGTCTTTGAGAGTAAAAATATGATATAATGGAGAGAATGGACACTAAGAGTATTAGGAAGTGGATTTACTGGGGGATTTTTGGAATTTTTGTGGTCGGCTCGATTTTTGCGGGCGGACCGTTTCAGTTTATTGATATTATTATTGTGCGACCGATTGTAAATATTCTGTTTTTGATTTTTAATTTGGTGCATGATTTTGGTTTAGCGATTATTATTTTGACGATTTTGGTGAAACTGTTGATGTGGCCGCTAATGAAAAAACAGTTGAACCAGACGCGGTTAATCCGAAAATTGCAGCCGAAATTGACGGAAATTAAGAAAAATTGTAAAGGAAATAAGCAACTGGAGTCGCTACAGACGATGGATCTATATAAACGGTATAATGTGAAGCCGTTTGCGTCGATTTTGACGCTGATTATACAGTTGCCGGTGTTTATTGCGGTGTTTTCGGCGATTCGGGTGGTGGCGACGCCTCTGGTGCAGGATAATTTGGAAAACCGGGCGTATGAAATTGTGGCTTGGGAGGGGAGCGAGATTAGTGAAATTAAAGAAAAACAAAAGGTTTATCTGGCGGATTTAACGAATGAGGAAATTCCGGCGGAGGAAAAAATGGCGTATGATTTCCATCCGCAGTTGTTTTGGTTGATTAATCTAGATGTGAAAGCGAGCGATGCGCTGAGTGGGAATTTCTCATGGTCGGCGCTGTTTATATTATTATGTACGGTGGCGGCGTCTATGGTGCAATATTTCTCAACTAAACAACAAATGGCATCGGGGAAGTCGGAAAAGAAAAAGTCGTTTAGGGATTTGGTGAACGAGGCGAAGGCGGGGCGGGAGTTGGATGAGTCAGATGTGAGCCAGATGACGACGAGGCAGATGTCGTGGATGATGCCGTTTATGATGTTTATGATTATGTTTAATTTGAATGGGGCGTTGTCGTTTTATTATTTCTTGAGTAATGTGATTACGGTGGTGCAACAAAAAGTGGTGCTGGGCAAAGTGAATGACGAGATTGATGCGGTGACGGACCGAGCGGTGCTGAAGGAGCTAAGGGGGATTAAAGAGGCTGAAGTGGTGGAAAATAAAAAAACAGGAACCAAAATTACGCGCATCTCCGCAAAGGATATTAAAAAGAAAAGGAGATAATATGAATAAAGATGAATCCGTAAGGTTTGCAGCGCGGTATTTGGAAGACCTGCTGAGCTTTTTTGGGATCAATGTGGCGGCGGTAACGTCGACGATTGACGACGAGGTGATACAACTCTCGGTGCCGTCTACGTCGCTAAATTCGCTACTAATTGGGCGAAATGCGGATAATTTAAGGGCTTTGCAACATGTTGTGTCGATGGCACTGGTAGCAAAAGGTGGGGAAGTGACGCGGGTGAATGTGGACGTGGCGAATTATAAACGGCAACGGGCAGATAGAATTGCGGAGAAGGCGGAAGGTTGGATTGCGAAGGTGCGTGAAAGTGGTGAGCCGATGACGATAGATTTAAACGCGGCGGACCGGCGAGTAGTGCATAAGGTCGCAGCGGATTATTCGGATATCGAAACGCACTCCGAGGGGGAAGGGCGAGAGCGGAAGTTGATCATTAAGAAAGTAGCTTAAGGAGAGTGTTATTCAAAAAATCCCCTGAAATAACTTAGGGGATTTTTGATGGGAGTTATTTTTTGTATTTGAAGAGATAGATAAATAACCCGATATTACTAAGTAAACTAATACCAGCGATAGTTCCGATGGTAGCGACGGCCGGAACGAGGTGATTATCTGAAATTGGGATTTCTGCAGTGGCTTTGACGCCAGTGTCGGTATCGCCGACCCACCAGTTGCCGTTATTTCCAATAAAAGGAGTTAAACCGTTGATGCCGGCTGCGCCTTGGTCACCTTTTTCTCCTTTGTCGCCTTTGGCGCCGGTGGTACCTTGGGCTCCTTGTTCACCAGCGTCGCCAGTGTCTCCTTTTTCGCCCTTATCACCTTTTATCCCAGTTTTGCCCTGAGCACCAGTAGCGCCGGTTTCGCCTTGTTTTCCAGTATCTCCCTTATCTCCTTTCTCACCCGTATCACCTTTTTCACCTTGCGCTCCGGTGTCGCCTTTCTCGCCTTTTTCTCCTTGATCGCCCTTTTCGCCTGTATTACCTTTTTCGCCTTGTTCGCCGGTAGCTTTGATACCTAAAGAAATCCAGGTAGTACCATTATCGTAAGAAACGCACCAATAATTGTTTTCGTTAATTTTAAGGATTGGGACGATAATTAAATTACCTTTAAAACTATTTAGAATACCAACGCCATTAACGATAGATAGAGTTAAATCGATGGTGCTGCTGGCATAGTTGGTAGTGTATCCGTCTGTGTAGTGCTCATTAAAGATTTTCAGAAGATATTTGCCGTCGGTGAGGTCGGAAGGTAGAGAAATAGAAAATTGGCCGGAGGTGCTATCTTCACTAGTAAGATTTTTGAGACGACCGTAATATAAAACATTTTCGTTTTCATCGGTGAGCATAGCAGAAAGATATTCGTTTTCGCCGGTTTCGGCTCCAGAATAATTAATTGAAACATTGCCACCATAGAGAGTGGAGAGGGAAATGAAGTTCAGAGTGGCGTCGAAGGAACGGGCTTTATCGATGACGGTGAGTCTTTGTTCGTGTGTGGATTGATTTTCCACTGCGGTTAGACCAGTTTCTATGCTTGACGCGTCGGTACTAATCGTAGAAGTATAGAGAATAGAACTAAGTTCAAGATTAAAGGCGGGGCGGGCGCCGAGAGCGGTAGGCCAAGTGTCTCTGTAGCTATTACTATTAATGCCGGCTGAGGTTCTCCAACCTGTTGTATCTATAGCCATAACAATGCCATAGTTGCCTTTATAAGCGGAGCGGAGCCAGTAATTTTTAATTTCGCCGTTATAATAAGCGATTCTATTTTTATTATTTTTATAGGAATCGGAGCGGACGCTTTCAAAACCATAAGTTTTAATGCCCATTTCTTCGGTGGAGGGAAGAAAAACTTTATCGCCGTTTAGGATATTCTCTTGAGCTAGGGTTTCGTTGTTGATCCAACCATAATTCTCTCCATAATGATATTCGACATCACTTTTGGTGGTTGCCATGATGGTATCGAGTTCTAGGGTAGTGAAAGCGTCTGGAAGATTTTCGTCGGCGCCTTCTACGCCGGCGAAATCTTTACACCAGGCTTGGGTTTTACCTCCTTGATAAGTATAGGAAGTTTCGAGGTTGTCGGCAAGAAGTTCCTCGGATAATAGAAACAAGCCAGGAATATCGGTGTTGGTTTTAGTGTCTAGTACGCGCCATTTAATGGGTGCGTTATTCCAGGTACCGTAATAAATATAGTCATAACCGTAATCTTCGCTCCAAGTGTTGAAACCATTAGTACCGAGGGAAATTGATGGTTTGGTAGTGTTTTCAGTACTGTTCTCGGCAAAGACGGTAGGGGTCAAAATCGAGCAAAATAATAATGATAAAGTTAATAAACCAAACAACTTGGCTATTTTCTTGATAAACATAGATAAACTCCCTTACTGTGTATTAAGGATAGTATATCAGGTTTTTAGGGAAAATGTAAGGGGGTTATTATTCGGTTTTGGTGGGGGTGCCGAGGATGAGGACGAAGTCGTAGGCGGTGGAGATGCCGGCGGGGAGTTCGTCGGCGGATTTGGCGGTAAGACTGTATTTTTCTTCGAGAGATTTTTTGGTGTTTGGTTTGTCGTCGGTTAAGGCGTAAAGGGTGTATTCTGTGGTGTAGGCGCCGGCGGGGGCGTCGTCGACGTCGATATTCAGATAATTGTCTTCTTTGAGCGAAGTGCGCTCAGAAGAGGCGAGACCGGCGGTGTCGGTGCCGTTTAGGACAAGAATGGAAGCGTCTTCGTAAACTTTCGGGTCGTTCGATAACATTTTAGCGATGTAGTTTTGAATGGCGGTGTAGTTGCCGACGCCGGCAGAAGGTAAGACGTAAGAAATGCCGTTGATCATGCCGGTGGTCATGAGACGTTCGGGCGCGAGGAGAGAAATTTGGCGCATGGAATCGAAATCGAATTCGGAGGTGAGGTGGGCAAGGGTTTTCATTTCGTCGATAGAAAAGTTGGTGCGGAGGTTATCGCCGAGAGTGCCGGCGAGACTGAGTAAATCGGTGATGGATAAATCTTTTTCAAAGACTTTGTTTTTGATACCGATGAGAATTTTTTGTTGGGAAGCGCCACGGGAGAAATCGCCGCTAGTGGTGCCGTGACGGGCGCGAGCGAGACCGAGCGCCTCCTCGCCGTTGATGGTGTATTCGATACCGGCTTGGTAGACGGCTTTGGTGTAATAATAATCTTCGATATCTTCGTCGAGAGTAATAGTGATGCCGCCGAGGGTGTCGACAATGGAAACAAGCGAGCCCCAGTTTAAGTGGGCGTAATACTGAAAATCCATGCCGAGGATGTTGCCGACTTCGGTCATGAGGGCGGTGGCGCCAGCGGCTTCGTCGTCGCCGTTAATATTGTTACACCAATAAACCTCGTTGATTTTGCCGGTGGCGGTGCAGGTCGGGGAGGCTTTTAAGTCGCGAGGGAGGGAAAGCATGGCGATGTCGCCGGTGTCTTGGTTTAGGCTGATGACCATAATAGAATCTGTGAGTTGGGCGCCGTCGTGGGTGCCGTTACCTTCGTCGCCGTCCATATTATAACCGCTGGTTCCGAGGGCGAGAATGTTGGTACGACCGTTGGCGTCGGTTTTTAGAGGCTCGTATTGGTCGTCGGTGAAAATGATGTCGAACACGTTGCCTTGGCCGCCGGTGATTTTGGCAATAATGTCGTTGCCCCAGAGGACAAAAATGGTGCCGGCGATAAGAATTAGGCTAAGAATAGTGATGATAATGCCGAGAATGATTTTGCGTTTTTTGCTGGTGGGTTTTTTGGGAGTTTTCATAGTTTTGCCTTTTTGGTTGATAGTTGGAGTGGGATTTTTGGAGGTTTTGGTAGCAGTGATAGGGGACGCGGCGGCTTTAAGTTCGCCACTTTGTTCGTCGAAATCAAAAGCTTGGACGGGTTTTAAAAAATCTTCGGTGCTGGCGAGAGGAGTGGGTTTTTGGAGTTTAGTAGTCTCGGTGGTTTGAGATGTTTTGAGTGTTTGAGAGGTTTTGGAAGTTTTATAAGCTTTGGAAGCGGGAGTTTTGGCGGAAATTTCGGCTTGGTATTCGGAAAGGGAGTTTTTAAGGGCGGTGGCGGCAGATTTTGTGGTGGAAGTTTTGGATGAAGGTTTAGTAATAGCAGATTTAGGTGCGGATTTAGAGGTGGAAGTTTTTGAACTAGCGGTATTTTTGAGAGTGGTCGCTTTTTTAGAGCGACGAGATTCAAGCCCATCAATTGATTTATTTTTATCCATTGTTTATAATTATAACATAATGGCGGTTAAGTTAACAAAAAAACAATTGGCGGTGTTGGAATTTATACAGGAGTTTACAGAGGAGCGGGGATTTTCGCCGTCGTATCGGGAAATTATGACATGGCTGGGACTGTCGTCGGTGTCGGCGGTGGCGGAGCATGTAGATAATTTAGTAATGAGAGGAGCGCTGAAAAAAGTGCCAGGGGCGGCGCGGTCGCTGGAGATTTTGGATTATAAACACGAAGAGACCGTGGGGTTATTTCGAGAGAAAATAATGACGGCGAGCGAGGAAGACAAAAAGGTTTTGATGAGAGCGGCGGAGATTTTGGGGTTGGATTTGGGTTGAAAAATCCAAGAATTCGGCCGAATATTTGGAATGAAATCCAAGAATTCGGCTGAAAATTTGGATTTTCCTCTTGACGCAGATTTTGGTGATAATATAAAAAATAAGCTTTTTGCTATAATTTTGTGCTTATGCTATAATGGGATAAGGAGAACTATCATGACGGCACAAAAACGCAAAAATAATAAAAAATGGTTATGGTGGGGGACGGGGATTTTGGTGCTCGCGGCGATTGTGGGCGGGGGAGTGTGGTTCTGGCGGAATAATAATACTGACGGCGGGGAAACTAAAAAAACGACGGTAGTAGAAAAGACTGAAAAAACCGAAACGGCGGAGGTGGAAAAAGAGGCTGAGCCGGCGGAGACTGTGAGTACTGGGGTGGAGAAAGAAAAGGTGGTGCAATATGAGGGGGAGGACCCGAATACCGAGGCGGGGCTGTCGGGGGTAGTGACGTATGCGGGGGTGAGTGGGGAAAAGTTGATGGTAAGGGTGAGTATTGACCAGTATTTGACGACGGGGACGTGCGAGCTGAGCCTACGAAAAAACGGAGCAGTGATATATAGTAGCACGGCGGGGATTGTCGGGAGTGCGTCGACGTCGAGTTGTGAGGGGTTTGATATTCCGGTAGAAAGCTTAGGCGCGAATGGCGCGACAGGGGCGGGAAAAATAGAAATTAATATTAACATAAGCGCTGGTGGGCGCAGTGGCGTAATCAGCGGGGAGGTGGAAATTTGATGAGGGTGAGACACAGTAAACAGATTTGGTTCGTGGCGCTGGGGGTGTTTGTGGCGGTGTTTTTGTTTACGTTTTTGGCGCAGAGGTTTAGTAATAAAACAGAGGTAGAGGCGGCGAGCCTGGCGAATTTTGATCCGGGGTATATTATTTCGGATTATCAGATGGGGAATTATAATTCGATGACCGAGGCGGAGATTCAGGCGTTTTTGACTGCGAAAAATTCTTGTGCGAATACGAATTATAATTATTATGTGGCACTGTCGCAGAATAAAAATTACACGTGGCATTGGGAAAATGGGCATTTTGTGTGCTTGTCCGAGGAAAAATTTGGCGACGGTGAGGTGATTGGCTCGGGGGAGACGGCGGCGCATATTATTTGGCAGGCGGCGCAGGATTTTAAGATTAATCCGAAGGTGTTAATCGTGCTTTTACAGAAGGAAACGGGGCTGATTACGGACCCGATTCCGAATAGTGGCGACTATCGTAAGGCGACGGGATATGGGTGCCCAGATACGGCGGCATGTTCGGAAAAATATTATGGGTTTAAGAATCAGGTGCGAAATGCGGCGGCGCTGTTTAGGGCAGTGCTGGACGGGGGTTGGACGAACTATCCGCTAGGGAATAACTATATTCAGTATAATCCGAACGCGGCGTGTGGGGGGTCGTGGGTGAATGTGAAGAATTTGGCGACGAGCGCGCTATATCGCTATACGCCGTATCAGCCGAACGCGGGGGCTCTCGCCGCGGGGTACGGCACGGCGAGTTGCGGGGCGTA
>CAVFVK010000010.1:0-22083 GCA_963626095.1 bacterium
GCTCGGATTTGTAGTAATCAGCCCCTCTTCGGTTTCCGAAGCAATAATCTGAATATGTACGTGGTTAGACCCCGCAAAGAACAGCCCTTGCCCCACCGGAAAATTCGCCAACCGCCGTTTTTCTTCCTCGGTCAGTTTAAACACATCCGACAGCACATCCACCGCCGACACCGACTGCTTTAATAATAACTGCATCGACGAATTCCCCACAATTGCGCGCCCCATTTTCGTCCCCATAAAATCTTCCACGTCCTGCGTAATCGTCGTCAGTCCCAAATAATATTTCCGCGCCCGCTTCGCAAGCGAGAACAAAAAGTTCGCCGAATCTTCGTATTGCATCAGTTGCCACGCCTCATCCACAATCAACAACCGTTTTTTCTGCTCCGCCCGCACGATGTTCCAAATATGCGACAGCACAATATACATCGCCACCGGCCGAAGTTCGTCCTCCAAATCCCGAATATTAAACACCACCATCTGGTTATTAATATCAATGTTTGACTGTTGCGAAAAAATCCCCGCAAACGTTCCAGTCGTATATTTTCGTAATCGCTGCGCCAAAGACGGCCCATTTCCACCCATATGCAGCAAAGTATCATACAAATTCGCAATCGTCGGCGGTGTCGACTGATGCGTCAACGGGTCCGACGTAATCCCCACTCGCGCATAAGTATCAATCAGCGCCTGGTCTAGGTCCGCCTCCTCGCTCGCCGACAGCCCCACCGCTCCACTCCCCACCGAAGTGCTGCCGCCCAACATCAACCTAAACAACCCGTGCAAAGTCACCAAATTCGCCCGCAACGCATCATTCGCGTCCTCCCCGTCCACCACTTTCGGCAAATCAAACGGGTTAATCCTCACATCCGAATTCAACGACAACCGAATATACGACCCGCCCACCGCATCGCACAACTTCTGATACTCATTTTCCGGGTCAATAATCAAAATTTCCGCCCCCGTCATCATCGAACGCAACGCCTCAAGTTTCACCGTAAACGATTTCCCCGCGCCCGACTTCGCAAACACCACCATATTCGCATTTTCCAGCGAAAACCTATCAAAAATCACCAACCCATTATTGTGCATATTAATGCCGTACAAAATCCCCTTATCCTGTGTCAAATCCGCGCTCGTAAACGGAAACGACGTCGAAATCGCGCCCGTATTCATATTTCGCCGAATCTGTAACTGATCCATACACTGTGGCATCACCGAATTCAGCCCCTGTTCTTGTTGTGTGTTCGCCACTTTCGAAAACACCATCTGTTGCCCAAAAATCGTCTCAATTTTTTGTTGCACAAATTTCATTTCGTCCAGCGAATCCGCCCACAGCGTAATATACAGCCCAAACCGGAAAAACTTTTCCGCCCCGACCTGCAATTGGTCCCGCAATTCTTCCGTATCAGCCAGCGCCGCCTCAAGTTCCGGGTCCCGCACCTTGCCCTTTTCCATATTCAAATTCATCGACGCCTCAAGCTGGGTCGCCTTGGTGCGCAAATTTTTCATCACCACCGCCGACTCCACCGGATAAATATACATCGACACATCGATCACTTCGTCAATATTGATAATCGGCGACAACCACCCCGTGTAAATCGACCGCGGATACCCATAAATATACAGCGTCCGCCCATATTTATTCCCCAACCGAAAATAATCCGAATGAATTTCAATCGCACTCGGCGAAATCAAATCCCTTAACGTATTCGTCCCCTGTTCAAATGCCCGCTGAATTTCCGCGCTCTCCATCGCCTCATTTTGTGCCGCAATTTCCGCCGCTGTCAATTTCTTTTTCTTAGCCATTTTGCGCTCCTTTGTTTGGATTTTCACCTCTTTTTACATATATCGTCGCCAATTTCGAAAAATCCACCAACGGCTCCCGCACCGCCGTGTCCGGATTATTAAAGTTATAATACAGCTCCGCCAATTCCTTCGTATTCAGCCTCACCGATTGAATCCCAATCTGAAACAGCCCAGACATCACCGAATCCACTCGGTTCGTCAACTCAGACAGCGCCTTATCATACGTCGCTCGGTCAATCCGCGTCACTTCCATCGTTTTAGACCGCGCAAACGTCTTGAAAAAGTTCTTCGTCTCCTGCAAACTCTTCTCAACCTCCGCCGAAGTGTAATACGGAATCACAATAAAGAACGACTTATCCATAATGTTCGCCTCTTGCGACAAAATATCAATAAAGTTAATATAGTCATCCATCAGTACCCCGAGCAGCATATTATCATTATTGCGCCGAATCTCAGAAAGCCGTTCAATATACGGCCCAATATCCACTCTCTGGCTCCGAATCAAAATCTGCGTCGTAAACTTCAGCGAATTCAAAAAATTCTGATACGAATATTCCACACTCTCGCGTTCCATCTCGCTCATCAAATCAAAGTTCACCGATTTACACGCGACCACCGCCCTAAACGACCCGTCTTTCATAATCACCACGTTGTCTCTTAGCTCAGAAATCAGTAGCGTCGCCTGCGTAGATTGTGGATTTTCCTTGTTTGGCGAAACTGGCGCCATTTGTTGGGCTTGCATCGCCGCCGCACCCAGCGGTTGCGCCTGTGCTGTCGGAATTTGCCCCATCGGCTGCGCCGGCTGTTGTCCCATTTGTCCCGCTTGCCCCACCGGCTGCGCCGTTGGTTGCCCCGGCAAAATCTGCACCGGCTGCGCCATCGGTTGTGCCATTGGCTGCCCCGTCGGCTGCATCGGTTGTTGACCGGGTATAATCATTTGTGGTTGGTTATATTGTTGTGGATTCATCTTTTAGTGTAGCGAAATAAACACTTCGCCCTCTTCCCTTTCCTTTATTCGGTTTGCCTCTTTCGCAATCGTCGCCACAGAATAATCAGGATTACTTGCTAATTCTATTATACTAGGACTCGCCGGTTTTGTCTCGCTTTTTGCGGACTTTTCCACAACTTTTTCCACCGGAATTTTCGGCACCGCCTGCGCCAAAACCTTTGCCGCCGGTTCCGTCACAACATTTCTCGGTTGCACCACCGCTGTCGCGTTTATATTCTCTGCTTTTGCAATCTCAGCCTTCATTTTTTCAATCACTTCACTATGCCTCGTGTTTTCATCTTGCGAAATCGCCCGACTCAGCGCCGGCGAACTCGCCTCAAACATATCTTCCACCGTTGTCGCCTCCGCCGCCAGCTCCGCATTCACATGATTTTTCGTCATCGCCCCACCCTTAATCGCATATCCCTCCGTGTCCACAATGTCCGCAAGAAACGACAACCGGTGCGTCGCCTCCTCCCCAGTAATGTCTCGCGTCCGATTATCGTCCACCACCTTCGGCGCCATAATCGTAATCGTCGTCCCCTTTTGCCCCGCCATCCACACCCGATTTCTCGGCTTCAAATAATACGACGCCACCGCCGCAAGATAGGTCTCCATCGGCTGGTCCTTTTTAAGTGGCAATGCCAAGGCCGCAAACAGCAAAATCGGCGGCACCGGAATAATCACCAGTAGCGGAAACAACTGATACAACCCCACCGCAATCGCAATCAAAACCCCCGCCACCAGCAAATACACAAATTGCCGAAAGCTAAACGGGCCTAAAAGTTTATCATCGGCCTCAACGTCCTGCGGGACCTTATACTGCGCCATATTCTTTTATTATAGCATAATTATTTCCAAAAATCCCCTCCCCTAAAATTTTTTATTTTGCCACCCCAGTATCTTATCTAACTACTAATAATTCTCAGGGTCATTCACTAAGTCAATAAGTTTTTCTGCTAACGTTTGCATATCAGCCCCACCATCAAAAGACTTATAAAAATCTTCATACTTTTTCAAAATCAATTCACTCATACCCTGCAGTTTCTCTCGGATTAATTCTACCGACTCCTCATAAAAACCTTCTCCATCCATTCCTCTCGAAGAGTCCCGCAACTGCTCAACATATGCACTTAGAGAAGCTCTATCAGTATCGTCAAATCCGCCAGATATCCCCGCATTATCATCATGCGCATCCGCCTCGGCCCGTTGCCTTTTTAGCCTATCTTCCTCTTTCTGTTTTCGTTTCTGTTCGGCATTCATTTTCCCTAAATATTTATTAACCTTAACTTCGTTATCAAGCTCAAGCCATCCACGCACCCAGTGCTTCGCACCGTTCGCCGCACCAGATTTTCGTGTGGTGTAAATCTGGCCAAGCATACCTTTGGACTCCAAGACCTGCCTAAACTCCGCCCCCGCCATCTTGTCCTTAAGTGTCTGTTTATCTGCCTCACGCTTTCTCTGCGCTTCTTCAGCCGGCAAATCACCATACCGCGTCTGAATTTCCGCAAGTTGTCGCATATATTCATTTCTCTCTTCAATTGCCTCTTTACTCCAACCAGTTGTATCAGTTTCTTCATATTCTTTGGCTAAGTGTTCCAACAGTGCATCATGGTAATCCGATCTTAATCCAAAAATCTGTACCGGGGTTTGATTCTTCAAATATTCCATGGTCTTTCGCCGGAAATACCTCTCCGCCTCTTCGCTTCCATATAATGGATCTTCCTTATTTTTCCATTTTGGAACGTTTCCATCGTACCCAGTCAGAAACGACACAGCATTTTTTAATTGTTCACTGCCCGAAGAATACTTCAAGCTAGCTGAAATAAACGCCGGCGCCATCGCTTGCTCTAACTTTTCCCGCCTCGCCAAATATTTATGTATATCCAGCTTGCCATCAGTAGTATAAGCGTTTCTAAGCATTTCATCCACGTTAGCAAATGCCGTCCGTTCAAGATTATCAAGTGGCGTACCTTCCATTAGCGTTATCATGCCCTTCTTAGACTTCCTAATTACCTTATTATGCTCAGCATCCCAATCCTCATATTCACCAGTCACATATTCATCAAGCGACAACCTTGCATTTTGCCGTTTATTCTTGTTATATACTTGCGCGGTTTCCAAATTAATGTATTTACCAAATCGTCGCAAAAACGGGTCGCTATCTTTTACATCAAACATCAAGAACGACGCCAGCGACTGTGACGCATGCGTCCCCAGTTGAATACCATCACCACTATTTAATATATTCTCAATTTGTCTTCGTACTTCATCCGTATCACCTCGCTGATTCATGATCTTAAGCCCCGGCAAAATCGAATCTATCTGTGCCGCTGCATTGGCAGACTTCGTCATCTCCGTCAACCTATACTCCAAATCCTTAGACGGTGGCGTCATGTCAAAATACTTCTGCATCTTAGTCTCAATAATTTTCTTTTGCGTATCATATCCGTGCGCAGCATTCGCCGCCGCAAATTGAATATCCGCCAAATTCCCCTCCATAATTTGATTCGCCGCCGCATATCTCGCCCGCGCACTCGCCCGGTCCGCCTCGCTCATCTCGTGTTGACGATAAGTTTTTTCACCAGCATGCAGGTCATCAAAATGCGCATTAATCGCCGCATCCATCCTATTATGGAAGCCTTCCGCATTTTCGTAAGTGATTTTTTCACCCCGCGCCTGCTCAATCTTCAGCTTATCCGAAGCTCGCACAATCCGGTTATCCAGTTGCTCCAGCCGTGCCTTCTTCGCGGCACTGCCGTGTGTATTCACCGCCGCAAGCTGACCTAGCCCCTTGTCCATATTATTCTTGTCTCGCTCAATCGCCTGTTGATATTCTAACGCCCTCGCCTGATTTAGATACGCCCGCTCACCCCGCCTTGTAGGCACGCCATTCTTATCGTAATTTCGCCCCGCCCGATATGCCAGACCCCTGTTTTTCGCAAGCTCCGCATTTTCCGCCGTCTCCGCTTCTCTCGCCACCTTGCGATTAGACACAAACTGCATCAGTCTCAGCGAAGGTGTCATCGCCCGTCCCGAAGCCAACATTTTTGCCCGCGTATTGTCTCGGTGCGAACTCGCCCACGCCCGATTTTTCGCCAACGGCCCCGCCGCCAGCGTCTGCATCCGCGTATTGATATTCCCGAGGAACGTCCCCGACATTTTCATCATCTTCCACGAGAAAAACAGCGGAAAAATTTGCACCGCCGTCCCCAGCAGCACCCCAAATCCGTCCGTTGCACTCGCAATAATCGCAAACCCTGCGAGCGACGACGCTCCAAACAGTAGCGAAAACATCGGGTAAAACACCAACATCTGCTGCAACAGCTTTTTCCACTTCTGAAATAATTTTTCCGTGTTCGGCAACATATATGCCACCATCGCTAGCGGCGAAATCATCACCAGAAGTGCCACCACCGCTTGTCGCAGCGCAATCGTAATCAGCCCCGTCACTACTGCCACAATCGCCCCTAGCGCCATCGGAATCAACATCCAAATCGCCCCCGTTTCAAACGCCACCACCCCGCCCAGCACCGTCAGCGTCGAGCCAGTCACAATCGCCGAATACATATCCGACTCCGCAATCGCCGCCTCTGTCGCACTCACCGCCGTGTCACCATTCGCCGCCGTAATCGCCGCCTCTTCCACCGAAGTAAACACCCCCCTCAGGCTCGCCCCAATTATATTCGACGCGTCCACCAATACTTGACAAATCAAAAAACTCAAATTTACCAAAATCGCCACCACAATCATCTTTGGCAGCACCTTTTTAATCCCGTAGTTCGAAATCCCCACCCCAGTAATTTGTGAATAAATCACTACTAGCAAGAATATAATAAAGACAATGTTCGTCAGCCCCCGACAATAATCCCAAATCGTGTGAATCGGCGAATCCGCTTCAATCGGGTCCACCGCCAAAATCCCCTGAATTTTCTCATACAACCAGTCCGTCGCCTCAGTCACCTTCTTCGTAATCGGACACGCATACCAGCCAATCTCCCCTAAGCTCGACTTACAACCGTCCGTCGTTAAATCGCTAATGCTCGTCGACGTCTCGGTTATCGTCGTCGTTTCAGTCGTCGTATCGGTCGTATCTACCGGATCCGCATGCACTTCCCCCGTCGTCATCATCGCCGGCATTATCGCTCCCACCCCTGTTATCATCACCAAAAACAAACCAACCAGGGCTTTTTTCAAACTCATTTTTAGCTTATTTTTGCTGACCATACACATAAAAACGCCTCCCTTTAGGCGTAATTCGATTATAGCACACATAAGCTTTTTTGTCAATAGTTTTAATACTCTTTTCGCCTATGTCAAAACCAACCCTACCCATAACTCAGATTTTCTTGGTTTTCTTCACGTTGTATGTTATTATATATATAAATTAAAGAAATCATTAAATATGCACACTCTATTCAAAAAACTCCTGGCTATTATCACCATTATTTCGGCGCTAGCGCTCACTCCTATAGCTTCGGTCTCTGCCGCCGACAACGACGCCAGTTTTACAGGTGGCGCCTGTGACCGCGGTTTTCTCGGCCTAGTTTCCTGGGATTGTAATGTCTCCATCACCGACGAAACTTCCCTTAAAGCCGGCATCTGGACCATCGTCGCCAACGTCCTCACCGACATTACCATTCTCGCCGCCTACCTCGTCATCGGCTACGTCATCTACGGTGGTTATCTCTATATCTTCTCTGGCGGAGATTCCGGCAAAGTCGCCACCGGCAAAAAAACTCTCGCCCGCGCCTTCATCGGTCTCGCCATCGTCATGTCCGCCAATATCATCATGGGGGCCATCCGTGTCGCCCTCGTCGGGTCCAAAAATATTAACGATTGTTCGGCCACTAGCTCCTGTGTCGACACCAACCAAATGGTCATCAACCTTATCCAATGGGTTATCGGCATCGCTGGCGCCGTCGCTGCCATTTTCGTCGTTTACGGTGGCATCGCCTATATCACCTCCTCTGGCGATTCCGGCAAACTCCAAAAAGCCAAAAGCATGATTCTCTACGCCCTTATCGGCCTCGCCATCGTCGCTCTCGCCGAGGTCATCACCGCCTTCGTTTCCAATATTATCCGCGACGCTAACACCAAAGCCGGCAATAGTGCCTATCTTATCGAAAACATTAACGAAACGACTTTAAAAAAGGAGGTCCATGAAATTATCTAAAACCATTTTATTAACTTTATCGCTCGTCGCTGGCATGGTCGGCTTCGGCATAACCAGTTCCCTGCCCGCATTCGCCGATACTACTAATATTTGCAATAGTACCGCCTCCGAAACGGCCAAAAAAGCTGCCGGCTGTCCAGGATATAACTCTTCCGACTTCCAAACCCTACTCGTCACTATTTTGAACTCTATCATCGGCATCGTCGGTCTTGTCGCCGTTGTCTTCGTCATCATCGGTGGTGTTCAATATATCACCTCCTCTGGCGACGCCGGCAAAGTCAAAAAAGCCAAAGACACTATCCTCTATGCTTCTATCGGCATCGCCATTTGCGCCCTTGCCTTCGCTATCGTCAACTGGGTCATCTCTATCATCCCCTCTTAAACTTTAGTATTGCTTTTTCTAAAAAAACGTTATACAATAAAACTAAATTAATCAAAAGGAAAAATTTATGAAAGATCTCATCACCAAACTTGCCGTCGGCGACCCTGGAAAATATATCGACAACGGGGACACCCCTCTCAACGAATCCATTACCACTATTCTTAACGGTATCGTTGGCGCACTCGGCATCGTCTGTGTTGTGGTCATGATTATCGGTGGCGTCAACTACATGACCTCCTCTGGCGATTCCGGCAAAGTCAAAAAAGCCAAAGACACTATCCTTTACGGTCTAATCGGTCTCATCGTCTGCGTCTTATCCTTCGCTATCGTCAATTTTGTCATCAGTAACATTATTTCTAATAGCTAAACACGAAAGGTTGGTCTACATTGAAAACTCTTCTCACTAATTTTGCAGCCAAAGTCGACCAAGTCGGCACCGAAAACAATCTCACCAGCAGTATCGTCACCATTCTCGAAAACGTCATCGCGGTACTCGGCATCGCCTGCGTCGTCGTCATGATTATCGGTGGTGTCAACTACATGACCTCAAACGGCGATTCCGGCAAGGTCGAAAAAGGCAAAAAGACCATTCTCTACGGCTTAATCGGCCTCGCAATTTGTGTTTTGTCTTTTGCTATCGTCAACTTTGTCATCGCGAACATTATCGGCTAATTATAATATTAGCCAAAACGCGCTGATTATTTATCTCATTAAAAATACCCTTACAAAAGGGTATTTTTAAGTGACAATTCAATAAATTCTATTGAATATTAATCTTTTTCGGCGCTTCCGTCTTTTCCTTCTCAAAAGTAATCGTCAGCACGCCGTCCTTCAGCTCTGCCTTTACACTATTGTCATCCTCGCGCACTTGCACCGGCAGTGCAATCGTTCGCGAAAACTCACCCCAATAGCATTCCTGAATATGCCACCTTGTTGTTTGCTCATCTTCGCCTCCCGACAACACCCCAGAAATCGTCAAAATGTTGTCAGAAATGCTCACATCTAGGTCGGATTTCGAAATCCCCGCAGTTCGCGCTTTCACCACTAGTTTATCGGCGGTTTCATAGACATCTACAGCGAGTTGCCCAGGAAAGTCGTCGGTATTATCCCACTCATCTTCGGTCGGTTCGCTAATTTCATCCTCAGTTATATTCTCAGAAGCTATAGGTTCTTCCGTAGTCACCGGCGCGGTGAGCTCATCGTCTCCACCCAAGAACGCAGCAGCGAGATCGTCTTCCATCAGCAAATCGTCACTGTTTGTACGAGCCATTATTACCTCCACACTTATATTGTTATGCTTGTATTTTACACCTCTTTCGTGATAAAATCAAGAGGATTATGGCTATTATTGTAAAAAATACAACATTTCCTAGCCTTTTAGACCTCCTCGCGCCCCACTCCTGTCGGGGGTGTGGCAAGCTAGGGACTGTTCTATGCGACTGTTGTAAAAATAACATTCTAAAAAGCCACTTTAATTTCTGTCCACTTTGCAAAACCAAAAAATCTACTCCCAGTTGCCCACACTGCCCAGACCTCCCAGGTATCTTTATCGTCGGCTCTCGTCAAGATTTAATCGGCCAGCTCGTTAGCGACCTCAAATTCAACTCCGTCCGCGCTCTCGCTGGGTCTCTCGCCGAGATTTTAAACACCATCCTCCTCACCGAACTCCCCGACAACAATCAAAAACTCGTCCTCGTTCCCCTTCCCACCATCAAAAAACACGTCCGCGCCCGCGGTCTCGACCACACCCTCTTAATCGCGAGACACCTCGCCAGACTGCGCCCTGACTGCACGGTCAAACAACTGCTTATTCGCCGCCAAAACACCGTCCAAGTCGGCGCCGACGCCGCCACGCGTCGTTCTCAAGCCACTTCCGCCTACGCCCTAAACCCTAAACTCAAAATTGACCAAACAGCCGCCTATGTTCTCCTAGACGACGTCTGGACCACCGGCGCTTCCATGCTCGCCGCCGCCAAAATCGCCAAACAAGCCGGCATTAGCCTAAAAAACCTTAAACTCGCCGTCCTAGCAGTCACTTCTCTTAGCTAACACTCTAACCCTTCAATTACCCCCCTCTTTCAAAATCCCCTAGCCAGCAATCGTTTTAACTAGCGACTGTTCCGTCGCCTTGTTATCCGAAGACGGCAACGCCGAAATCACAAAGTTCACAATCGCAAACGCGAGAAACGCAATAATTAACCCAATAATCGCATACAACACCGTATTTTTCGCATCCGTCACCTTTTTTGCGTCGCCGCCCGAAGTCACATATTTAATCCCCCCAATAATCAACATAATCACCGCCACAACGCCCACAATATATAACACAGTATTTGTAATGGTCTTAAACACGCCAGTATCCCCGAATAAATTCTCTGGACAACCGTCGCACCGCGCCGCCTCCGCGCCTTCCTGCAGGGTCAACGCTGAAACCTGCCCCGTAAAGAGCAACGTCCCCAAAATCGCCACCACTCCTAAAATTAATACCGGTAGTAAATATTTTGCAAACTTTTTCATACCTAAATTATACCATATTTTTAACTTTTGGCGGAGTAGGAGATAAAAAATCACCTGCCCCTCCTTCAGAACCGCCCCGTAAGAATAAATTCTTCCGTGTCGGTTCTGGCGGAGGGTGGGAGATTCGAACTCCCGCGCCAGGTCGCCCCAGCCTAACGATTTAGCAAACCGTCCCCTTCAGCCACTTGGGTAACCCTCCGTTACTATTATTTTACCATATTTCTCGCCACTTAGGCGAAAATTGTGTTATAATGAGTTCATGGCACAAGCAGTTCAAGACGTCTCTTGGCAAGCCGAGGAATATATCGTCCCCGGTCGCAACACTTGGTGGTATGTCGGTCTCATTCTCGTCAGCCTCGCCCTTTGCGCGATTTCCGTCTGGCAGGGCTGGTGGACCTTCCTCATCGTGGTCATTCTTTGCGACATCACTCTTTTGACCTCCAATCTCCGCCCTCCCCGCAAAATCGACTACCAACTCACCAAAGACGGCCTCATCGAAGGTCAAAAACTCCACAAATACGAAGATTTTCGTGCTTTCGGCATCTTAAAAGAAGCCAACCACTTCTCCGCCGTCCTAATCCCTAAAAAACGCCTCAGTTTCAGCGTCAAAGTCTATTTCCCTGGCGGCAGCGGCGAAGCCATCGTCGACGCACTCGGCGCTCGCCTCCCCATGGAAGAAGTCAAACTCGATTTTCTCGATAAAATCATAAACTTCTTGCGAATTTAGCCAACTCGTGCTATCATAAACATAAGTATTAACTATGAATAGGTGGGCAAAAATGGACCAGAATCAAACTTTTGATCAAAATTTCGACAACGATTTGCAGCGCGCAATCGACAATATTACCAACACGACTAATACCGATCCGGTTTTTTCTGATCCCGTAGCCGCCCCGTCTTCTATTCCCGAAGGCGACACTGGCGAGCTTGGCGAGCCGGTCGGGCCTTTTCCTACTCCCGCGCCGATGCCCGAGGCTCACATCGAAATGGTCGCCCCTGCGGCCGAGCCTATCGCGCCTATCGACCCCATCTCTATCCCTACTCTTGACATTCCCGAACCAACACCGTTCCAGGTCAAACCAGCCGAAAACCCAGCCGAAATGACCGGAGCAACAACCGCCCCAAACCTTGAGACAGCTACTCCACCTACCCCAGGGCTAACCCCCGCCGCTTCAACAACTCAACCCGAGACCCAGGCTACTCAACCCGAAACCCCAGCCAGCGAACCAGCGCCTCTAACCACCCCTGAAAATACCAACCCCGACGTCAAAGAAGTCAAAACCGCCGCCTTGCGCGATTTAGCCCCTTTACTCGACCACGTCGACCTCGACCCGACTCAAAAATTCGCCATTTATCGCGACATTTTCGAAGATCTAAAAGACTTTTCTACTCTTAAAAATGCCTATCAAAGCGCGTCCGAAATTGCCGACGAAACCGAGCGTGCCAACGCCCTGCTCTATCTCGTCCAGTCTATCGACAAGATGTAAAAATCCCCCTTATAAGGGGGATTTTCTGCGCTAAAAGTCTTTACTCGCCGGTTCTAATACATCCCTCCCATATCACCGCCTTGTGCCGACTTTTCCTCTGGGATTTCGCAAATCAGCGCCCCCATCGTCATCGCCGTCGCCGCAATCGACGTCGCGTTTTTCACTGCTTCCTTCGTCACCTTCGCCGGGTCAATCACCCCTGCCTTTTTCAGGTCAACCACGCCCTTCTCCGGCTCCATCACATTCACGCCAAACCCAGGTTTCGCCGCTTCCACCTCTGCCAGTAAAGCCTGCGCATTCAGCCCCGCATTCTCCATAATATGCACAAACGGTGCCTTGAGCGCTTGCTTCACGATTCGCGCCCCCGCGTCCGCATCCGAAAGCCCAGCCGCAAGATTCACTAGCGTCACCCCACCACCAGTCACAATCCCTTCCGAAAGCGCCGCTTTCGTCGCCGCCACCGCATCATCAACCCGGAACTTCTTTTCATCAATTTCCGTCTCCGTTGCGCCACCGACCTTAATCACCGCCACCTTCCCCGACAGCGCCGCTGCCCGCTTCTCGAACTCTTCGCGTTCATAATCACTCTTCGCATTCTTAGCCTGATTCATAATCAGCTCAATCCGATCGCTAATCGCCTTCGCGTCGCCCGCCCCCTTAATCACTGTCGTCTCATCTTTGGTCGCAATCACTTTCGCCGCCGAGCCGAGCACCTCAAGCCCCACTTCTTCGAGCTTCAGCCCCTTCTCTTCCGAAACCACAGTCGCATCTGTCAAAATCGCCATATCTTCCATGATTTCTTTGCGTCGGTCGCCAAACGACGGCGCCTTCAAAACTAGCGAATTAAACACACCTTTCAATTTATTCAAAACTAGCAGCGACAACGCCTCCCCCGACACTTCTTCCGCTACAATCACCAAATCTTTCTTTCCGCTCTGCGCCACTTTCTCGAGCAACGGCAAAATATCGCTCGCCGCCGAAATCTTCCGCTCAGCAATCAACACTAGCGGCTTCTCAAAAATCGCCTCTTGTCGGTTCACGTCAGTCACAAAAAACGGCGACGCATATCCCTTGTCATACGAGAAGCCCTCGACAATTTCCTCTTCCATCTCGAGACCTTGCCCCGCTTCAACCGTCACTACGCCATCTTTACCGATTTTTGCAATCACTTCCGCAATCAGCTTACCGATTTCCGCATCCCCCGCCGAAATCGTCGCAACTTCCGCCACCTTATCCGACGACCCCTCAATTTTCTCCGCCGACTTTTCAATCCCCGCAACAATCTCCGCCCCCGCTTGCTCAATTCCCTTGCGTAGTTCCATCGGGTTCATCCCGGCAGCAATCAGTTTATTCGCCTCCGCTAAAATATTATAGGTCAGCACCGTCACCGTCGTCGTCCCATCCCCCGCGACCTTATTCAGCTTCTGCGCCGCCGTCTTAATCAACTTCGCCCCCACCGCTTCCCCAAGCGTCTCGTCCTTAGACGGCAAATCCACCGCCTCTGCGACCGTCACCCCATCGTGCGTAATCACCGGCGCGCCGTATTCCTTCTCAATTATCACGTTTTTACCCTTCGGTCCAAACGTCACCTTCACCGCATCATACAGCTGTTTCGCCCCCGACAGCACCTTTTCCCGCGCTTCCGCTTCATAATAAATTTTCTTTGCCATAATTTCTCCTTTTTAATAATTTTCTTTAATTTCTAGGCTTTGATTTCACGAATTTTCAAAAGTTTTCCACAGGTTTTCCACAACTTTACCTCTATAAAGTCGCCAGAACGTCCTCTTCCTTCACAATAATATATTCCGTTCCATCCACCTTAATTTCCGTGGTGGAATACTCCTTATACACGATTTTATCGCCTTTTTTCACGGCTTTGACCTCTGGCCCCACCGACTCAACCACCGCATACGCCGGCTTCTCTTTCGCCTCCCCCAGCAAAATCCCCGCCGCCGTTTTCTCCGCTGGCTTTTCAACTTTAGCTACAATTCGATCTTTTAATGGTTTGAGTGACATAATTTTCTCCTTTTCTACCTCTATTATAGCGCAAAAATTAGCACTGTCAACCCCCGAGTGCCAATTTTCTTATTTTTCCTTAAGTTTCCCCTCGCCTCCCTATATTTACCACCCCTAAAGCTTTGCTTTTCACCCCTAGCCCCAAAACCTTATTTTTTCACCCCCAACTCCCCCAACCTCACCCCTATCGTATTCGTCAGATACATAATCTCATGAAACACCCGCTCCGCCTCTTTTTCCGCAAATTCCAGCCGTCCCCACATCTCAAACACCCCCGCCACCTCTTTCGCATAGATTTTCATTACCTTTTCCGAATGCCTCGGCAGCTGACACACCTGCTCAATCCGCGCCTTAGACAACAAAATCATCTGTTCCACCACCTTCGCCCCCTCATACTTAAACAAAATCCCAAACACCAACTTATTTTTCAGCACAAACAGCATCATCCCAAGATACAGCCCCCTCATCCCCGTCCCCTGACGCACTGCCACCCGCCTTTTAATATCTCGCCGATACACCCGCATAATCACCTGATTATAATCCACAATTATCTCTGGTGTCGTCCGATGATGCCGATAAAAAGACGAGCGCGAAATTTGCGCTCGTCTCACTAATTCTCCTACCCGGGGCAACACCCCTCGCCGTTTTCCCCCTGTTGTTTCCTGTACCACCTCCTCTCCCATCAACGCCTTTATGATTGCTTTTTCCGTTTTCGACCACCCCTGATTTTTATTTTTTCCCACCGCATCCATGCTTTTATTATACTACAATGTTATAATAAAAGTATGAAAATCGCTTTCTTTTCTGATTGTTATCTCGACCTCACCGGCGGAATTGTGAGTTCCGTGAGTGCCCAAAAAACCGCCCTCGAGGCTCTCGGCCACACCGTTTACATTTTCAGCACCGGCTTCCCCCGTTCTAAGACCGAACTCGCCAAACTCGCTGAGCAAAACATCTTCCTCGTCCCCAGTTGTAAACTCTTTTTTCGCGGTCTCACCCCTGTTTCTCGCCGCCCTAACATCATCGAACGCTGGCTCCTCAAAAACCACCCCGAGCTCAAAACTTTCGACATTTTTTACGTCCACTACGAAGCCGGCTGTTCTATCGCTGCCCTCCGCCTCGCCAAAACCCTCAAAATCCCCTCTGTTCAGGTCATGCACGGCCGCGAAGACATGGGCGAAACCAACCTCATCCCCTTTGGTCTACGCACCCTTGTTGCCTATGCCCTAAATTTCATCCATTCTTGGTATTTACCCCATAAAACCACCGTCTCTCGCGACCATTACCTCGCTAACAACCTCGCCAAAGCCAAAATGTGGACTCTTATGGTTAACCACGCCAACTTCGCCGATCTCGTCCTTTCCCCCTCCACCCATTTCAAGGATAAACTCACCCACTACGGCGTCAAAACCGAAATCAAAGTCCTAAAAAATGCCTATCCCGACGCCAAATTCCCCGAAAATCCACCCCTAAAAACCCTAAAACAGGGTCAAACCCTCCGCATCATCTGGCATTCTCGCGTTTCCGCCGAAAAACGCATCATGCCCTTCCTCCGCGCCCTAAATCTCCTTAACCAAACCAATCAAAACTTCTCTCTTGACGTCTACGGCGGCGGCGGCGACTTTTTCCGCGCCAAACGCTTCGTCCGTCGTCATCATCTCCCTGTTATTTTCCACGGCAACGCCTCTTTCGAAACCATTCAAAAATCCTTACAAACCGCCCATCTCGACGTCCTCGTCTCTTATAATTTCGACACTTTCGGCATGACTTTAATCGAAGCCGAAGCCTACAATACCCCTGTTTTCATCTGCGACCCCGATATGCAAGAAGTCGTCCCCAAAGGCAGTTTTGTCCTCGCTCCCGACCCCTCGCCAAAACAAATGGCCGCTTCCCTCGCTCGTCTCTTAAATGCTCCCGAAAATATCGCCAAAATGTCAGAAATAATGCAACATCACCGCTCCGAAATCCTCGCCTCTACCAGAATCAAAGAGCTCGAACAAATTTTTAGTGATATAATTAAAAAATGAGATATTTAGCTGACCTTTTAACTCTTTCTCGCTTCATTTTAGCGAGCATCCTCCTAATTTTGGCTTTCATCGGCTCTCCCGCCGAAAACGCCTTCATTATTTTTCTAGTCGCCGAGCTTACCGACACTTTTGACGGCACCTGCGCCCGCAAATGGCCTTTCCCCAAGGACAAAACTCCAAAATACCGTCGCTACGCCGTCCAATTCGACATGGTTTCGGACGTTCTCCTCGCCGCCGCCCAAGTCGCCTTCCTCACTTTCCAGGTCAACCTCGTCGCCGGTCTCACCATCATCATTTTCTACACTCTCATCTGTGGCGCCATCGAACTCCTCGTTTACGGCAAATTCCTCGGTCACCCCGACAACTGCACCAAAAACTCCCTTACCCGTCGCAATTTCCCCCTCGCCAAAAAAATCATCCTCGCTAGGCGCTATCTTTACACTATTGCCCTCGGTATTACCAACGCTTTCATTCTCTTCGCCACCACTTGGCCCACCACTGTAAAAATCGCCCTTTTTGCCTTTGGCTGTTCAATATTCCTTTTCATCTGGTTTTTCCTCCGCCAACGCAGAAACAACATTTCTCGCGACGCCGTCGAGCTCGAACACCAGCTTTCCAACCAAAATTCTACCCCAAAATCGCCGTCAAAGTAGCGCCTACAAAATTGCCGGGATTATAAAGGTTCAGCACCCCAATTTTCGCTGCCAGTTCCCCGTTCCACAGCGTCATCGGCGAAAAACCCGTCTTTTCAATCGGCACCGCCTTCACCACGCCCCCGTCCGCCACCAAAATCTGCCCACTATGCAAAGTCACAATTTTCACCGGATAACTCAGCGTAAATTTATGCAAAATCTCCGCCACCTGCACCAACGACTGCGACAAAGTCAACATTTTCGGATAAAACACGCTCCGGAGCAACTTTTGCATCTGTACCAGCGACGCCAAAATCACTATTTTTTCGTTCATCAGCATCCCCTCCGCCCCTGTTTCCGCCACCAAATCCACCGTATCTCGCGTAATTAGCGTCGACATTTCCACCTCTGCCAAAATTTTCGCCAAAATCTGCCCCGTTTTCGCGTTTTTCGACAAATCCCCAATCACCAAATTATAATCTAGCCTCGAAAACGCCTCCCCTAGCGTCTTTTCATCCCCTAGCGCCCCCGATTCCGTCGCCCCAATAAATTCCACATTCGGCAAATCCGGCAACACCCCTTTCAAACTCTCCGGCACCACCATTTTCGCCTCTTCCACCGGATATTTTGCCATCACAAACTCCGCCGTTTTCACCACCGCCCGAAAATTCCCCTTACTTCCCCCAATCACCCCTATTTTGCCCCTTTTTTGCTCCGGAATATTCCAGCCCAGGTCCTCCCTTAGCTTCTCAACTTTCTCAAAAAACTCCATTTTTCCTCCTTTTTTCCATTTTTAGCCCTAAATCTCACATCTCAAATCTCAAATTTTAACTCCTTACACCACAAATCTTAGCCCCATAACTCTCTAAAACTCACGCCTTAAGCTCAATCCCCACTGGACAATGGTCCGACCCCTGATATTTCTCATAAATCTCCGCCCCGACCAGCTTCCCCACCAGCCCAGCCGACACAAAAAAGTAATCAATCCGCCACCCCACATTCCGCTCCCGCGCCTTCCCCCAATGGCTCCACCACGAATACCTCTGTTCCCCCGGATGCAAATACCGAAAAGTATCCACAAACCCACTTTCGATCAAATTCGTCACCCCTTGACGCTCCTCTTTCGTAAAACCCGCATTTTTCGCATTTTCCTTCGGTCGCGCCAAATCTATCTCTGTATGCGCCGCGTTAAAATCCCCACAAGTCACCACCGGCTTCTCCTGTTCCAATTTTTTCAGCATCTTTAGAAACTCCGGATCCCACTTTTTCTCTCTTAATTCTAGTCTCGACAAATCCGGCTTCGCATTCGGCGTATACACATCCACCAAAAAGAACTTCTCAAACTCCAAAATCAGCGTCCGCCCCTCCTCTGTCGCCAGTTCATCTTCCCACGCCAACCGTCGCACCACCTGATGCTCATCCCAATTCTCCTCCGCCACCAAAATCGCCGTCCCCGAATACCCCGACCGTTTCGCTGGGTTCCAAAACACCTTATACCCCTTAAAATCCTCTTCCACCTGCTCTGGTTTCGCCTTAATTTCCTGCAAACACACCACTTCCGGCTTTTCCGCCTCCAAAAACTCCTGCAACGCCCCTTTTCGAAGCACCGCCCTAATCCCATTCACATTCCACGAAAAAATCCGCATCAAAATCTCCCCCGCTCAATATCTCGCTGCTTAATCGTTTCTCTCTTGTCGTACTTCTTTTTCCCTCGCCCCACCGCAATCACCAGCTTAATAAACCGCTTCCCGCCCAGCAGTTTCACCGGCACAATCGTCGAGCCGGCCACTTTTTCCCGCACCAAAGCCGCAATCTGCTTTTTCGTCGCCAGCAATTTCACATTTTTCGCCGTTTCCGCCCCTAGCGTCATATTATTCAGCCACAATTCCCCGTCTTTCACCGTCACAAACGAGCCTTTTAACTGCACATGATGGTCCCGAATCGACCGCACCTCGTCCCCCGACAACACCATCCCGACCTCCAGCTCGTCCCCCAACGCATAATCATACCGCGCCCGCCGGTTTACCGTTACCATCTCTCCCGTTTTTTTCTGTTTCATACCCCTATTATATCACACAAAACCCTCGCCAAAATCCCCTCAAAAACTCCATAAAACCCCAAAGCCACCCCAAAAACCACTAACCTACACCCAGATTACCGCCAAACTCTCAACCACCCCCACCTCCGAAAACACCTCCTCCACCGCCTTTTTCACCCCTGGCAAAGCCGGATTTTGATAATCATGCACCAAAATCACCCCGCCCTGCGCCATTTTCGGCACCACCAACTTCAAACAATCCCTAATCGACTCATACAAATCCCCGTCCAAAAACGCCAAACTAATCCTCTCCGGCAAATCCGCCTCTGCTAAATCGGCAAACCACGCTTTTTTTATCACCGGCACAGGCAGCCCCGCTCTTAAAAACCGCTCTTTCACCGCCCTTTTGGTCGTGGACAACTCCCCCTGCCGAAAATCCTCCCCTAAAACCGACTTATCCGCCTTTGTTTTCTCCGGCAGCCCCTCAAACGAGTCATAAATCCACAACTTTTTCTCGGCAAAGTTTTCCACAGGTTTTCCACAACCCCCACCCCTGTTATATTCCCTCAACACCTCCGCGAGTAGTAGCGACGTGTCCCCTTTATAGCACCCCATCTCCACCACGTCCCCAGCCACTGCCCTATTAGCCACACTATCCGCATTGCCAACCGCCCCAAAAGCCCCCAAAGCCCCAAAAACATCAGCGGACATCCCCAACACCTTCCTCAAAACCTCCAAAATCTTCTCTGTTTCCCCCTTACTAACTTGTTCATTCTTCCAAACCACTACAAATACTTCCTCAAATACTCCCCCGTCGGCGTTTTCGCCTTTTTCGCAAGTTCCTCCGGCGTCCCCTCCGCGACCACCATTCCCCCTTTCGCGCCCCCCTCCGGCCCCATATCAATCACCCAGTCCGCCGACTTAATCACCTGCAAATTGTGTTCAATAATAATCATCGAATTCCCGTGGTCCACCAGTCGCCCCAAAATCGTCAACAACCGTTTCACATCATCCGTATGTAGCCCCGTCGTCGGCTCATCCAAAATATACAAAGTTTTCCCCGTCGAGCGCCGCGCCAATTCCGTCGCAAGCTTAATCCTCTGCGCCTCCCCGCCACTAAACGTTGTCGCCGGCTGCCCAAGCTTAATATACCCCAGTCCCACCTCTTGAATAGTCTTGAGTTTCGGCGCAATCGACGGAATATTCCCAAAAAACTCCACCGCCTCATCAATCGTCATCTCCAGCACCTGTGAAATATCTTTCCCCTTATACTTAATCTCGAGCGCCTCCCGATTATACCTCCGCCCCTGGCACGCCGGACACTTCACATACACATCCGGCAAAAAGTGCATCTCAATTTTATTCACCCCGTCGCCCTGACAATGCTCACACCGCCCGCCTTTCACATTAAACGAAAACCGCCCGGCCTTATACCCCCGCACTTCCGCCTCCGGCTGCGACGCAAACAGTTCTCGAATTTGCGCAAACACCCCAGTATAAGTCGCCGGGTTACTTCTCGGCGTTCGCCCAATCGGACTTTGGTCAATCACGATCGCCTTATTAATCTTCTCAATCCCCTCAATTTTCTCATGCGCCCCCGCCACCGTCTGCGCCCGGTGCAGCCGCGCCAACAGTTCATTCGCCAAAATATTATTCACTAGCGTCGATTTTCCACTCCCCGACACTCCCGACACCACCGTCATCACCCCAAGCGGAAAATGCACATCAATATTTTTCAAATTGTTCTCTCTAGCCCCCACCACCACAAGTTCCTGCCCTTTCCGGATTTTTCGCCGTTTTTTCGGCACCTGAATAGATAATTCTCCCGACAGATATTTCCCCGTCAGCGAATTCGGATTTTGCATCACTTCTTCCGGCGTCCCCGCCGCCACAAGTTTTCCGCCCGACAGCCCCGCCCCCGGCCCAATATCAATAATATAATCCGCCGCCAGCATCGTATCCTCATCATGTTCCACCACCAGCACCGTATTCTTTAAATCCCTCAAATGTTTCAAAGTTTTAATCAGCTTATCATTATCCCGCTGATGCAGCCCAATCGACGGCTCGTCCAGCACATACAGCACCCCCTGCAGCCCCGACCCAATCTGCGTCGCCAGCCTAATCCTCTGCGCCTCACCGCCAGACAGCGTGTTCGCCGCCCGCCCGAGTTCCAAATATCCCAGCCCGACATCCTGCATAAACTTCACCCGCTCCCGAATTTCCTTCAAAATCGGCGCTGCAATCAAGTTTTCCGACTCCGAAAAGCCCAGATCCTGCGCCAAAACCTCCAGCGTCGCGTCCACATCCAAATTACACATATCTACGATATTGAGGTCATGCACCGTCACCGCCAGCACCGCCGGCTTCAACCTCGCCCCATGACAAGTCTGACATTTCCGCACTCGCATAAACCGCTCAATATCATGCTTCATAAACTCCGACGTTTTCGGGTCATGATACCGCCGTTCCAAAGTCGGAATTACCCCCTCATAAGTCGTCTGATACACCGTCCCCTCAGCAAATTTCCCCGACCCCGCAATTTTCATCTCATATTTCTCATCCCCCGTCCCATACAAAATCAGATGTTTCACTTCCTCAGACAACTCCCCAATCGGCGTCTGAATATTAAACCCGTGTTTTACCCCCACTCCGGCCAACCGTTTCAGCCACCACGAATCCTGCCCAATCCGATTAAACGGCCGAATTCCCCCCTCCGCAATCGTCAAATTATTATTAAACACCAGTTCCGGATCAATTTCCATCCGCGTCCCCAGCCCCGTACAGGTCGGACACGCCCCCTCCGGCGCATTAAAACTAAACAGCCTCGGCGTCAGTTCCGGAATTAACTCATCCGGGTGGTCCGGACACGCATACCGCTGCGAATAAGTCAAAATCTCCGTATTCCCCGCCCCAATGCGCGTTTCACCCACCGCCGTCGTGTTATCGGTGACCCTTAAGAGCTGAATTATCCCCTGCCCCATCTCCAGCGCCTGCTCAATCGAACTCGCAATCCGCGC
>CAVFVK010000011.1:0-20161 GCA_963626095.1 bacterium
GTATAGCTAAATTTTTAATAACTTGAAGTTGAGGTAGTTAAAAATGCTTTTTGAGGACCGTAAGCTTGGCCGAACGGCCTTGAGTGTGTCCGAAAAAAGTATTTTTAACTACACTTGTATTATTTTTAATTACTCTTGCAATATCAAAAAATATTTTCAACCAATAATGTGGTATAATCGAGGTATGTTAGATGTGAAGTTTATTCGTGAGAACTTGGAGCTGGTCGAGAAATCAGCCAAGGAAAAGGGGTACCAAATCGACATTCGCGAGATTTTGCGACTGGATGATGGGCGAAAAGAAAAACTGCAAAAAGTTGAGGAGCTGAGGCGGGAACGGAACGAAATTGCGGCGAAAATGAAGGGCGGAAAACCGGCGGAAGAGTTGATAAAACAGGGAAAAAAGGTTAAAGAAGAGCTGGCCGAACTCGAGGGCGAGCTTGACAAAATCGAGAAAGAGTGCTATAATGGTCTAAAGAAGGTCCCGAATGTGATTTTCGAGGACGTACCACTTGGGGGCGAAGAATGTTCGAAAGAGGTGAAAAAGTGGGGCGAACCGCACGAAACGGGGGTGGACCACTTGGATTATGCGACCGGTCGAGACTGGGTGGATTTTGAGCGCGGGGCAAAAGTTGCTGGGGCGAAGTTTTATTATCTCAAAGACGGGTTGGCGCTGCTCGAGAATGCGTTGCTGCAATACGGACTGTCGAAAGTGTTAGAGCACGGCTTTACGTTTATGACCGTGCCGGATATGGTGTCGTCGAAAGTGCTGGAAGGGTGTGGGTTTAATCCGCGGTCGTCGGAGCAGTCGGATGAATATTATATCGAGGGCGAGGACCTTGCGATGATTGCGACGGCGGAGATGCCGCTGACGGGCTACCACATGGACGAAATTATTGACGAGGATAAATTGCCTTTGTTTTATGCGGGGTATTCGGCGTGCTTTAGGAAAGAGGCGGGGACTTATGGGAAATATACTCGGGGGCTGTTCCGGGTGCATCAGTTTAATAAACTAGAGATGTATGCGTTTTGCTTGCCAGAGCAGAGCAAAGAAATTCACGAGAAAATTCTGGCGATTGAGGAAGAAATTTGGCAGGGGCTGGGGGTGCCGTATCATATTATTAATATTGCAGCGGGTGATCTAGGGGCGCCGGCGGCGAAAAAGTATGATATGGAATACTGGTCTCCGGTGAACCAAAAATATCAAGAAATCACTTCTTGTTCAAACTGTACGGATTTCCAGGCGCGGGCATGTAATGTGCGGGTGCGTCGTAAAGACGGAACGGTGGAATTCGTGCATACTTTGAACGGGACGGCGATTCCGCTAGCGCGGGCACTGGTGGTGATGATTGAGAATTTTGCCACGCCAGATGGAAAATTAAAGGTGCCAGAGGTCCTGAGACCGTATCTGGGCGGGAAAGAAGAAATTTAAAGGAGGAATATGATTGAAAATATTAGCACTAGTGGAAAAGACTACAAGGTCGATGACGCGCTGAATAAATATGTCGAGAAACGACTGGGGAAATTGGATAGATACTTGCCACGGGGGTCGAAAAAAGATGTGATTTTGAAAGTGGTGGTGGCGAAGGAAAATAAGAGCAAAAATGACCGCTTTGAATTGACGGCGACGCTAGAAATTCCGGGCGGGAAGGTGATTACGGCGAAAGATGAATGTTCGAATATTTTTGCGGGGGTGGATTTGGTCGAGGCGAAGCTCGCGGGGCAGATTCGACGATTTAAGCTAGAGGCGCAACCGCATCGGCAAAAACGAAGCTTGAAAAATCTCTTTATTCGGCGTAAATAATATGATACAATAGGGGGAGATTGGAGTATTATGGCGAAAAAAGAGAAAAAACCGACTGATAAGTTGGCTGACCGAACAGCGTTAACGAAATTTTTGCAGGGGGTATTTGGTGATGCACAGAAAAAGATTTTGCGACGATTATGGAAACGGGCGCAAGAAATCAATAAGTTAGAGCCAAAATATGCGAAAATGAGCGACGAAAAGCTGAGAGAGCAGTCGGAAGTTTTTCGCGGGCGCATTCAGAAGGCACTTAAAATTGCTACGGCCGAGGAAGGGATTAATAAAACCGGCAAAAAACGCCCGCCGGTGGATGATAAAAAGATTTTGGACGAGATTTTGCCCGAGGTGTTTGCGGTGGCGCGAGAAGCGGCCAAGCGGGTGTCGGGGCTACGTCCGTATGACGTGCAACTAATCGGGGGGATAGTGCTAAACGAGGGGGCGGTGGCGGAAATGAAGACCGGCGAAGGTAAAACTTTGGTCGCGATGTTGCCGGCGTACCTGAACGGGTTGACTGGGCGTGGAGTGCATGTGGTGACGGTGAATGATTATTTAGCACAACGGGACGCGGGCTGGAACGGGCCGATTTATGACTTTTTGGGGCTGTCGGTAGGGGTGATTGTGAATAATGCGTCGTATATTTATGATGCGGAATACGAAAACGAGGAACATACCGACGAGCGGTTTGTGCATTTGAAGCCTTGTACTCGTAAAGAAGCCTATGCGGCGGATATTACTTATGGGACGAATAATGAGTTTGGGTTTGATTATTTGCGCGATAATATGACTAGCGAAGTGCAATATTTGCGCCAAAGAGAGCTGAATTTTGCGATTGTGGACGAGGTGGACTCGATTTTGATTGATGAGGCGCGGACGCCGCTGATTATTAGCGCGCCGGCGGGTGATAATCCGGAAAGTTATTACCAATTTGCAAAGGTGGCGGCGAGATTGACACCAGAAGATTATGTGTTTGATGAGAAACGGCGGTCGGTGACGCTGACGGATGCCGGCATCGACAAAGTGCAGAAGATTTTAGGGGTAGATAATCTGTATTCGACCAAAAATACGCGTCTGGTGTATCATTTGGAGCAGGCGATTCGGGCGGAAATCGTGTTTAAGCGTGATAAAGATTACGTGGTGACAAATTCGGGCGAAGTGATTATTGTCGATGAGCACACGGGGCGATTGATGCAGGGGCGACGCTATAACGAGGGCTTGCATCAGGCGATCGAAGCGAAAGAAGGCGTGGCGGTGAAGCAAGAATCGATGACGCTGGCGACGATTTCGTTCCAGAACTTTTTCCGATTGTATAAAAAATTGTCGGGGATGACGGGGACGGCGTTTACCGAAGCGGAGGAGTTCCAACAGATTTATGCTCTAGACGTAATTCAGATTCCGCCGAACAGGCCGATTGCGCGCGTGGATAAAGACGATTTGATCTATAAGACCAAGGCGGGGAAATTGAAGGCAATCGCTGAAGAAGTGAAAAAATATCACGAAAAGGGTCAACCGGTGCTGGTCGGGTCGGGTTCGATTGCAAATAATGAGGAAATTGCGCGATATTTGGAGCAATTTGGCTTGCCGTACGAGATTTTGAATGCGAAAAACAATGAGCGCGAGGCGGCGATTATTGCTAAAGCCGGCGAAAAGGGTGCGATTACGCTCGCGACGAATATGGCGGGGCGGGGGACGGATATTAAACTCGGCGAAGGTGTGAAGGAACTGGGCGGGCTAGTCGTGATTGGTTCGGAACGGCACGATTCTCGGCGAGTAGATAACCAGCTTCGTGGGCGAGGCGGCCGGCAGGGCGACCCAGGGACGACGCAATTTTTCGTCTCTTGCGAAGATGATTTGATGCGGATTTTCCAGGGCGACCGAGTAAAAATGCTGATGACAAGATTAGGGGTGGACGAAGATACGCCGATTCAAACCAAGGCGATTTCGAGGACGCTCGAGGCGGCGCAGAAGCGGATTGAAGGTTTTAACTTTGATTCGCGCAAGAATGTGGTGCAATATGACAACGTGATTAACCGGCACCGCAAGGTGGTGTATGCGATTCGGCGGAAGATTTTGAAGGGCGAGAATATTCAGTCGGAAATCCAGAGGTTGATGCGTGAGGAAGTGAAAATGCTGACGGAGTTTTCGTCGCGGGTAAATAAGAATTTCGATACGGATTTTAAGGCGGTGTTTAATTTCGATGACGATTTAATTCACGGTATCGGGATTATGCGCAAAGAGAAAGACCGCGAAAAGACGGCGCTCGAAGCGGTGAAAGAAGCTTACAACGAACAGGAAGAAAAGTTTGGCGCGGAAATTATGCGCAAAATTGAGCGGGAAGTGTATCTGAAGGTGCTAGATACATTGTGGATGCAACACCTGGAGAATATGCAACATTTGCGCGAGGGAATTCATTGGCGGTCGGTGGGGCAGCGCGACCCGTTGGTGGAATACCGGAGTGAGTCGCAGAAGCTCTTTGATGGGTTGCAACGAAATTTGAGAGAAGAGGTGCTGAGGATTCTATTGACGATTACGCCGGCGGAAGCGGTGGAGGACAATGTGACGGATGGTGAAGAATACGAGTCAGAGCTAACTAAGATGGCGGAAAGTCAGACCGAAAAAGGCGTAAATGAGATTTCGAAAGGCGAGAAAAACTTAGACGACGAATTCAAAGAGGCGAAACCAGGGAAAAAGACCGCGCCGACGAAAAAAGCGACCAAGAAAAAAGCTTCGAAACGCAAGAAATCAAAATCGAAGCGGAAATAATCCGATAATTCTATTATAGCACAAGCGTGATGAATTGTCAAGTGTGAGACGAGGCAAAAGGCTAAGATAAGAGATGAAACATTCAGTTGAAGAGGTAAAATTAAAAAACGGGGCGCGGGGACTGCTTATTGATATTCCTGGCTCGAGCGTGATGGCGACAAGGTTTCAGTTTCGGGCGGGGATGCTGTATGCGAAAAGTAAGGAAGTTTATGAGATCCCGCATATCGTGGAGCATCTGGCGTTTGGGGCGAATGCGAAGTTTAAAGATGAACAGGCGTTTGAGGCGGAATTTACCAAAAATGGAGCATATCATAATGCGTGGACAAGTGATATTTCGGTGTGTTATGAGACGGAGTGCGCGGATTTTGAGTGGGAACGGATTATGGAGTTGCAACAGGTTTCGATTGCGGAGCCGAAGTTTAATGAGGAGGAATTGAAAGCTGAAAAAGCGAACGTGCGGTCGGAACTCACGGGGTACATGAATGATTATTATCGCTTGCTGTGGCCGCGGGTGCAGCAGGCGGTGGGGGAGGATATTTTGGATTTGCCGGAACGGCTGAAAACGATTCCGAATATCGAGCTAAAAGACATTCGAGAACATTATCGGCGAACGCACACGGCGAAAAATATGCGGTTTATTATTGCGGGGAAAATTCACGGGCGACGGCGACAGATTTTGCGGATGCTAGAAAATTGGGAGCTCAAAGAGGGGCAAGAATTCGAGATTCCGCTAGCGGATTTACATGCGTCGGAGGCGGTGTCGATTCGGCGCAAAGACGCGTCGAATATCACATTTGGATTTTCGCTAGTGACGCCACGATATTTGGAACCGAGCGAGGTGTTTGCGATGAATTGTTTGAACCATATCTTGAACGGGACGACTAATTCCAAGATTTTCGGGGCGGCCAGGAAGCGGGGGCTGGTGTATGGGATGGGGTCGTCGGTGGCGTCGAATGCGACGAATTCGTATTGGGATTTTGACGGGGAGGTGAATGTTGAAAATGCCGAGGCGCTGTTTGAATTAATCCAAACCGAGCTGATGAAAACGCTGAATGGAGAGATTTTGGACATGGATTTTTTGGCGGCGAAGTCGTATGCGCTGGGGCGATTCCAGATGGGGGCGCAAACACCGTCGCAGATTGCGGATTATTATGCGGAAGGGTTCTTTACGAACGGGTCGGTGCAAAAATATGACGACATTCCGGAGTTGATTAAGTCGATCGATAAGTTTAAGATGGTAGAGCTGGCGCGAGAGTTTGCGGGGACGGGAATTCGGGGTTTTGCGGCGGTATCGAGCGTGGAAAAGGCGCTGATTTCGGAACTAGAGCAGAGGTTAAACTTTTAGTTCAGAGATTTTTGACTAGGGCTTGATATTGGGCGCCACGGTCATAGACGTTTTTGAACATGTCGAAAGAGGCGGCGGCGGGGGACATGAGGACGATGGAAGGGGCGTTTTTCTTGGCGAGGGTTTTGGCGGTCTGGACGGCCTCTTCTAGGGACTCAGAGAGAACAAAACGCGGGTCGTTGGGGTATTTTTTAAACAATTCGTGGCCAGATTCGCCGATCAGGACGACGTGCTTGATTTGTGGAGCGCGGAGAATTTCGTAGATTTCGGGGAGGTCGGCGTTATTGGTTTTGTCGCGACCGCCGATGATGATCGTGAGATTGTCATTTGAAAAGGCATTTACGGCGACACGAGTCGAGGAAGTGCCGGTGGAGAAATTATCGTCGTAATATTTGATATTATCGAGTTCGCGGACGAATTCGAGGCGGTGAGGCAGACCTTTGAAACTTGCTAGACCGGTAATAATTTCAGATTTGCTCGTGGTTAAATATTCATCTGGTGATATATTTTTATAGCAAGCCACGGCGGCAATGGCGGCCAGGGCGTTTTCGAAATTGTGCTTGCCGGGGAGTTTGACAGCGTCTTTAACTTCGGTCGGGACGGGGAAGGGATAGGCGATTTTTTGGGCTGTTGAGGTTTCGGTGATTTTAACGGTTTCGGGGTTGTTTTGGTAATAAACTAGAAAATCGCTCGGGGTTTGATTTTTGGTGATGTGGGCCTTGGCGGCGAGATAGTCGGCGTAATCTTTGTGGACGTTTAAGTGGTCAGGTTCGATTTGACCGATGACGGCGACATGTGGTGATTTTTCAAGGTCCCAGAGTTGGAAACTGGACATTTCGTAAACTACAACAGAGGTGGGTTTAAGCTCATCGAGAACTTCGATCGCTGGCGTGCCGATGTTGCCGACAAGATAAGCGTCTTTGCCCGCAGCGTCCAGTAAAGCTTTGATGAAAGAGCAGGTCGTGCCTTTGCCTTTGGTCGCGGTGACGCCGATAATGGGGCAAGGGCAGTGGTCGAAAAAGTAGCGGGTCAAGGTGGTCTCATTGTCGAGTTTCAGAGGTGGGATAGAGGGGCTGCGGAGAATTATATCATAGGACGAATAATTTTTGTTGGCAAATTCGGCAGGAGTGAGATTCTCGAAAATGTCGAACTGGACGTTTTTAAATTTAGTTTCAAAGTATTTTTTGGCGGCCTGGCCTTCTTTGCCGTAGCCGAGTAGTGCGATATTCATAAGATAATTATAACACAAAAGCGCGAGACCCGTTCTCTTCGGACACACTCAAGGCCGTTCGGCCAAGCTTACGGTCCTCAGAAAACGGGTCTTCGCGCTTAAGGAATAAGTTCGCGCGCTTCATCTACGCTATGAGTTTCCATGAGTTTGGCACGCAAATCTTTTGCGCCCGGGAAATTGTTAATATAAATTTTAAAAAAGTGCTTTAATGGTTCGTAGCTAGCATGAGAATAGGTCTTTTCGTCGCCTTCTCGCTCGCGCCTGTTTGTCTTCGGCAATTCGCGTCCCAAGGGGCGAGCGTTACAGGGCTCGCTTCGAAGATTGCTCCCGTTGTCGCAAGTGCTCCTCAAAGACCCATTCTCATGCTTCTCAAATAAATCTAAATGTAATTTTAGAAGATTTAAAAGTTCCTCGCGAGTAGGGGTGTGGTCGGTGAAACAGAAGGGGTTTTCGAAAACGCCGCGACCGATCATGAAACCGTCGACTTCGGGGTGCTCGGCGTGGAGTGCGAGTGCATGGGCGCGGTTTTTAATGTCGCCGTTGATGATGAGCTGCGTTTCGGGGGAAATTTCGGCGCGCAAGTTGACAATTTCAGGAATTAGCTCAAAGTGTGCGGGGACTTTGGACATTTCTTTTCGGGTGCGTAGGTGAACGGTGAGGGCGGCGGGGTGTTCGCGGAGCAAAAACGAGAGCCAGTCGCGATATTCGTCAAGAGAGGACCAGCCGAGCCGAGTTTTGACCGAAACCGGGAGATTCGTCGCTTCGCGAGCATTTTTTAAACATTCGCGGGCGAGTTCAGGGGTTTTAATCATGGCTGCGCCGCCACCGGCTTTGTTGACATGCTTGTCGGGGCAACCAAAATTTAAATCCACACCAGAAAAACCAAGCTCTTCCAGGGCGCCGGCAAATTCGGCAAAATGAGCGGGATTTTTGCCCCAGATTTGGGCGATAATTGGGGCGTCGGTAGGCGCGACTTGGACCCGTTCAAGGGCATTAAAGCGCCCCTTTTCGGAAGCATAGCTCGAAACATTAGTAAATTCGGTAAAAAAGAGGTCGGGACGGCCGGCGTGGGCGATAACCTGACGGAAAACAACGTCGGTGACGCCCTCCATGGGTGCGAGGATTAAAAATGGTGCTCTAAGTTCATCCCAGATGTTCATTTATATATCATAACACTTTTGTGATAAAAAAGGAACGTGGTATAATGTGAACATGCAGGAATTAGAAAAGAGGTTGGCGGGGCTTAAGGTTGAGTTTGGCGAGTTGTATGCGAAAATGAAGATTGATGAGAAAGTTGCGGCGGTGGCGAGGTTAGAAACAGAGGTGGCGGAGCCGGAAATTTGGAAAGATGTGAAAAAGGCGACGGAGAAAAATCAGGAACTGGCTAAGCTTTCGGGCGAGGTGCAGCCGTGGGAACTTTTGAAAACGCAGATTGATGATTTGACCGAGATGCTCGAAATTGCGGATGAGGAGTTAAAACCGGAACTTGAGGGGCAGATTTCGGCGATGGAGAATGGTTTTTTGGAGCTTAAAAAGACTCTCCGGTTTAGGGGCGAATATGACGATAAAGACGCGATTTTACGGATTACGGCGGGCGCGGGCGGAACTGAGGCGATGGACTGGGCGGAGATGCTTGAGCGAATGTATCTTAGGTTTTGCGAGCGGAAAGGGTTTAAGGCGTCTTTGCTCGAACGCGCAACAGGGGAGGAAGCGGGAATTAAAACAGCGGTGTATGAGATTTCCGGGGTAAATGCTTATGGTTTTTTGAAATCGGAACACGGGGTGCATCGGTTAGTGCGGCTGTCGCCGTTTAATGCAAATAATTTGCGCCAGACGTCGTTTGCGTTGGTGGAGATTTTGCCGAAAATTACTGCCGAAACAGGGGTGGAAATTGACGAAAAAGACATTCGGGTGGATGTGTATCGGTCTGGTGGGCATGGCGGACAGGGGGTGAATACGACCGATTCGGCGGTGCGGATTACACATTTGCCGACAAATACGGTGGTGGCGATTCAGAATGAGCGGAGTCAGATTCAGAACCGTGAAAAAGCGATGGAGATTTTGCGGGGGAAGTTGGTGCAGATGCAACTTGAGCAGCACGCTGCGTCTTTGAACGAACTGCGGGCGGGGGAGTCGGCGGGCTGGGGGCAACAGATACGGAACTATGTGTTGCAACCGTATAAATTAGTGAAAGACACGCGGACGGGATATGAGGAGACAGATACGGAAGCGGTGCTAGATGGTAAAATTGAGGGGTTTATTGACAAATTCTTAGAGATGTGATATAATGGGGAGATAGGGTCGTTTGGCAAAACTTGGGGGACTAGGGTCAAGGCGATAGAAGGGATTTAATGGGAGCAAAAGGCGGAGCTTGATGTCTTGAGGTAAAATTAGGTGATAAAAGGGGTTGGCAAGATAAAAGTTTTGTGCTATAATGGGCGTAATAGCTAGATGAGAGGCAAGGTTCTCGGGGTTCTTAACACTCTACCGAGAAAACCGGCTTGGTAATCTAGTTTTAAGAGTGTAAAAAATAACGGAAAGGAATAGGATGCAAGTCATTCTCGGCACCAAAATTGGTATGACTCAGATCATCGGTGAAGATGGCGTTGTTACCCCAGTAACAATCCTCGAAGCTGGCCCTTGCACAGTGACTCAGATTAAAACTGTCGAAAGCGACGGTTATAACGCGGTGCAAGTTGGTTTTGGTCAGGGTCGGAATCTGAGCAAGTCGGTGGCTGGCCACGCGAAAAAGGCCGGCGAAAATAACAGTCCTAAGGTCCTGCGGGAATTTCGCCTTGAGGCGATTCCGGAGGAAACAAAGCTTGGGGATAAAATTACAGTCGAAAGTTTCAAACTCGGCGACAAGGTTGCAGTGACTGGAACTTCGAAGGGTAAAGGTTTTGCAGGGACGGTTAAACGACACAACTTTATCGAATCGCGCAATACGCACGGGTTTAAGGGGAATATCCGTCGGGTTGGGTCGATCGGTTCGATGTATCCGCAAAAAGTCTGGAAAGGCAAGAAAATGCCGGGCCGGATGGGACACGACCAAGTAACGGTGAAAAATTTGACCGTGGCTTATGTCGATGCGGCGAAAAATCTGATTGGACTGAAAGGCGCAGTGCCTGGTCCGAACAAAGGAATTGTAAGCGTGGAGGGAAAGGAATAATATGGCAACTTTGAATAAAGATGTTTTCGGTCTCTCTGTAGAAAATCACGAATTGGTGAAATTGGCTTATGATGCCTATCTTGCGAACTCGCGCTCTTCGCACGCAAAAACTTTGAAGCGAGGCGAAGTGCGGGGCGGCGGCAAGAAACCGTGGAAGCAAAAAGGCACCGGTCGGGCGCGCTTTGGTTCGACTCGAAACCCGATTTGGCGACATGGTGGTGTGGCATTTGGGCGCACCGGTAACGAAAACTTTACTAAGAAAATCGCGAAAAATGCGAAACTTTTGGCTGTGCGGCAAGCTCTCAGCATGAAAAATGCGGAAAAAGCGGTAGTAGTGCTAGAAAAAGAAGTGAAACTCACTGGCAAAACCAAAGACGCGGTGAAAGTTTTGCGAGATTTGAAACTCGAAGGTAAAAATGTGCTTGCGGTGGCGGCGGAAAAAACGCCAGAAGTTTTGCGTTCGACAAATAACTTGCCGAATGTGAAATTAGTGCGCGCGACTTACCTCAATGTGTTTGATATTATGAACGCGGACGCAATCGTATTTTCGGAAAAGGCCTTGAAGGAAACTGAAAAATGGTTAATCGGAGAGGAGAAATAAGATGGCGGAAATTGAGTTAAAGAAAATGCTCGAACCGCGAGCGACGGAGAAAACTTACAACGAGCAGACTAAGCGAGTGTATGTTTTTCCGGTGAAACGCGAAATGAGCAAACAACAAATTGCAAAACAAGTTGAAGATGAATTTAACGTGAAAGTCGAAGAAGTGAAAACGCTGATTCGCAAGGGTAAGAAAACTCGGTTTAGCCGAGGTAAACACGCTTTTCCAGGGATTACTCATCGCCAAGACAAGAAATTCGCGTATGTAAAACTCGCGGAAGGCAATTCGATTCGGGTGTTTGATGAACAGCCAGAAGTTAAAACTAACGAAACCAGCGCAAAGGAAGCCAAAGACGCAAAAGCGAAAAAGGCGGACAAGAATGCAGGTAAGGAGAACAAATAATGGGAATTAAAGCATATCGCCCAACAACTCCGGCGCAACGCCAGAAAACAACCGAGGATTACGATCAAATCACGACTAAAAAGCCGATGAAGTCGCTCCTCGCAGCCAAAAAGCAACAGGCTGGGCGAAACAACAAAGGTCGGATTACGGTTCGACATCGTGGTGGTGGCGTGAAGCGTCATTATCGGATCATTACTTATAAATTACCGGCAAATTTAACCTTTACCGTGGAAGAAATTGAGTACGATCCGAATCGAAGCGCACGGATCGCGCGGGTGAAAGACGAAAATAATGTATATTATTATGTCATCGCTGACACAAAAATGACCAAGGGGACGACGTTTAAGACTGGTGCGGAAATCGAGGTGGAAACTTCGAACCGGATGCCGCTTGAAAACATCCCAGTTGGTACTTTTGTGTATGGGATTGAGTTGAAGCCTGGTAAAGGTGCGCAAATGGTGCGCGCGGCGGGTGCTTCGGCGCAATTAATGGCAAAAGAAGGCGCATATGCGACCTTGAAGATGCCATCTGGCGAAGTCCGCAAGGTGTTGGTGAAGTGTGAAGCGTCGATTGGGACGGTTTCGAACGTGCAACACCAAAATGTGAAGATTGGTTCGGCAGGACGCCGGCGCCGAAAGGGTATTCGCCCGACGGTACGTGGCGTCGTGATGAACGCGACGGATCACCCGCACGGTGGTGGTGATGGTGGTCGACACGGTTCGGGTAAAGCGCCACGCACTCCGTGGGGTCAGTTGACGCTGGGTTATCGAACTCGTCATAATAAGAAAACTAATAAAATGATCGTGCGCAGTCGCCACGAAGGAAAGAGGAAGTAATGTCTAGGAGTCTGAAGAAAGGTCTATTCGTAGACTACAAACTCGCGAAAAAAGTGGCTGCTCTCTCCAGCGAAGACCGCACCGTGATTAAGACTTGGGCGCGTAGTTCGACGATTTCTCCGGAAATGGTTGGGCGAACGATTGCTGTACATAACGGCAAAGTTCACGTTCCGGTTTATATCTCGGAAAATATGGTTGGTCATAAGCTCGGGGAGTTTGCGCCAACGCGTAAATTCCGCCGCCATGGTGGTAAAAAAGCCGCTGAGGCTGCGAAAGGAAAGGGTTAAAAATGGCTGAAACGTATTTTGCGCACGCATATGCGAAGGGCATCGATAATCAACCACGCAAAACGAACATCGTGGCGGGGTTGGTGCGAGACCGATATGTGGCGGACGCAGTAGTAATTTTGGAACACACACCACGCCGAGCTGCGCGAGCAGTTTTGAAAGCGGTGGAATCCGCCAATGCTAATTTGTTAAATAACTCGGGGAAGTCGATCGACCCGAAAACTGTGCGAATTTCGCGAATTTTCGTGACTAGTGGAACGAGAATGCGCCGATATAAGCCGGCTTCGCGTGGTCGGGCGCTGCCTTACGAGATTATTAGTAGTAATATATTCGTCGAGGTCGCCGGCGAAGAGAAAGTTAAAAAGACCGCTGAGCCGAAAGAGTCGGCAAAAGCGGACGCGAAGGAGAAAAAGTAATATGGGTCAAAAGGTTAATCCCATCTCTTACCGCCTTCAACTGAGCCGAAACTGGTCTTCGAAGTGGTTTACCCGCAAGGAGAATTTCCGGTTCTGGCTAGTGGAAGACGACAAAATTCGCAAAGTGATCGAAGAGCGATTTAAATCGCGACCGACGATTGCGCGAATTGACATTGAACGCTCCGCGAACTTGACGACGATTACGATTGCTACCGCAAAAGCGGGCGCGGTGATCGGCAAACAAGGTTCGGGCATCAATGAACTCAAAAAACAACTCGAAAAGATCGTGGGCGGTCCGATTCGAATTAATGTCGAAGAAGTGAAAAAACCAGAGCTGAACGCGAAATTGGTTGCGGAGAACATTGGTTTTCAACTTGGCAAGCGGATGAACTTCCGCCGTGCGGTAAAGATGGCGCTGCAGTCATCGATGAACGCAGGCGCGAAAGGCGTGCGTATCGAGGTCGCTGGGCGGTTGAACGGCGCGGAGATGTCGCGACGCGAGAAATTCATCGAAGGTTCGGTGCCTTTGCATACTTTGCGCGCAGATATTGACTTTTATTGTCATCATGCGCCAACGATTGCGGGTATCGTAGGAGTCAAAGTTTGGATTTATAAGGGGGAGAAATAATATGGCACTGTTAATTCCGAAAAAAGTTCCGCATCGCAAGGTGCGTAAAGGTAAAAACGGGGGCGTCGCGACGCGATGTAATACGGTGGCGTTTGGTGATTATGGACTAATGTCGCTTGATAATGAGCGCGTTACTTCCCGCCAAATCGAGGCCGCTCGTCAGGCAATTACCCGCTATGTAAAGCGTGGTGGTAAAATCTGGATTCGCATTTTCCCGCATACGCCGGTTTCGAAGAAACCTTTGGATGTGAAAATGGGTTCTGGTAAAGGCGAACCACAATTCTACGTAGCAAAGGTGAAAGCTGGAACGGTGATGTTTGAAATCGCGGACGTGCCGGAAGACAAGGCGAAGGAAGCTTTGAGGCTGGCTTCGCACAAATTGCCGGTGAAATGTAAAATAATTAAGAAAGAGGAGTTCTAAGATGGCACACACTCTGATAGGGACAGTGACCTCCGATAAGCGTGATAAGACCATTACCGTCTCGATTGTAAGTCGAGAAACTCATCCGCTTTACCGGAAACAATACACGAAAACGCGGAAATATACCGCGCATGATGCCAAAAATGAAGCTAAAGTTGGCGATCGGGTTCAAATCGCGATGTCGCGACCGATTTCAAAAACCAAGGCTTACACTTTGGTAAAAGTAATTGAAAAAGCACGAGACACGGTTGAGCTAAAGGAAGACGTGAATGTCGCGGAAATTGGGGAGGACAAATAATGATACAACAAGAAACTAGATTAAAAGTTGCGGACAATTCCGGCGCAAAGGAACTCGGGGTAATCCGAGTGCTCGGTGGGACGCGGGCGCGCTATGCGCGAGTTGGCGATATCGTGACTTGCTCCGTGAAAGAGGCAACTCCGAACGGTAACGTGAAGAAAAAGGCGATTGTGCGAGCAGTCATCGTGCGCACCCGTCAACCGATTCGCCGTCCAGACGGTTCGACGATTCGTTTTGACGAAAATGCGGCGGTACTCGTGAATGACGACAAAAACCCGAAAGGAACACGTGTGTTCGGGCCGATTCCACGAGAACTACGTGACAAAGGGTTTATGAAGATTATTAGCTTAGCACCGGAGGTACTCTAAATGGCACAGAATTTGAAAGTAAACGACAAGGTGCGGGTGATTGCCGGCGATAACAAAGGCAAAGAAGCGAAAATCGTCAAAATCGACAAAGAAAACGGTAAAGCTATGCTCGAAGGGCTAAAAGTGGTCGAACGACATATGAAAAAGACTCATTTTAACCCGGCGGGCGGCAAAAAAACCGTGCATCTTGGCATCGATTTGTCGAATTTGAAATTGGTTGAAAGCGCAAAATTTGTGAAAGCTGAGAAAAAGTCGAAAGACACAGCGGACGCGAAAAAGAGCGCGGACAAAACCGCAAAGAAAGGAGCTAAATAATGGCGGAAAAGAAAACGGCTGCCGCAAAAACGGCACAACCACGCTTGAAAGCTCTCTACAACAATGAGTTAAAGGCGAAACTGAAAGAGGAACTCGGGCTGAAGAATATCAACCAAGTGCCGGAACTCGTCAAAGTAGTAGTTTCGTCGGGCGTGGGTAAAAAACGCGAAGACAAGCGTTTTACCGAGACAGTGGAGCTGACTTTGAATAAGATTACGGGTCAGGCGCCAACTTCTCGACTCGCAAAAAAGTCGATTGCGACGTTTAAAATTCGGAAAGGCATGGGCGCGCCGGTTGGCTATCTCGTGACCCTTCGCAACGACAAAATGTATGAGTTTGTCGATAGGTTGATTAATGTCGCTTTGCCGCACGTGCGTGATTTTCACGGCGTGGCGAAAAAGTTCGACAAGCAGGGGAATTATAATTTAGGTATCAAAGAGCAGACGGTGTTCCCGGAGATTACGTTTGAGGACGCTTCGGTGTTGCACGGGCTCGAAGTTACGTTTATTATTAAAAATGGCTCAAAGGAAGGAAGTCTAAAATTGTTAGAGCACTTCGGAATGCCGTTTGAGAAGGAGGCAAAGTAAGATGGCGAAAAAATCTGCAGTGCTTCGTGATGAAAAACGGCAAAAAATGTATAAAAAATACCAAGCCAAGCGAGCGGAACTTAAAGCTGCGGGCGATTTGGACGGGCTCCAAAAGTTGCCACGCAACTCTTCGCCGACTCGGCTGAAAAACCGCGATATGCTCGACGGGCGACCGCGCGGGTATATGCGCCGATTTGGGCTGTCACGTATTAATTTCCGGGAAAAAGCAAGCAAAGGCGAGATTCCGGGTGTAACAAAGAGTAGTTGGTAGGAGAAAGGAGAGATATGTCATTACAATCTACAGATCAAATCGCTGACCTTCTAACGCGAATTCGCAATGCGGTGATGGTTGGGAAAAATGAAATTCTCGTGCCGACTTCGAAGCTCAAAGTGGGCGTAGTAGAAGTTCTCGCGAAGAATGGTTATGTTTCGGGTTATGAAGTGGTCGAGGGCAGTCCGCGCGGAATGCTCAAGGTCGTGATTAACGAGCCAGGGACGAACGCTAAGATTAACGAGATTACGAAAGTTTCGAAACCGGGCCGACGCGTGTATTCGGCGGCGGACGAATTGCCAACGGTGAAATCCGGGCGGGGGATGGTGATTGTGTCGACCTCGAAAGGTTTGATGACCGGGCGCGAAGCCAAGAAAAATCGCCTTGGTGGTGAAATCTTGGTGAAAGTGTGGTAAAATAGATTTCGGAACTGTCCGTTAGCAGTTTCCGGAATAAAACAAACAACTCCATGGGAAACTGTGGGGTTGTTTTTTGTGCATGACCTCTTGAAAAAGTAAAGCTGAGGAGACGGCTTAAATGAAGCTTAAAAATGCTTGACTTTTCTGCGGGGGGGGGGTAAAATAGAAGTATAGAGAGTTAATTGGAGGATGTTTAATGGCTAAATATAAAATTTTTTCGGCTTTGTCGGCTGCGGCGATAGCGATGGGAGCGTTTTCGATGTTACCAACGGCGGTGATGGCGGGGACGTCGGTTGTGGAGATAGAAAAGGATGAGACTTTAACTGAGAGTGTGGCGGCGTGCTATGTGGTGAAAGCCGGAAGCGAAGTAACGATTGACTTTGGCAGTTTTGATATCACTTGTGCCAATGGTAGCGCGATTACGGTTGAAAAAGGCGCAACTGCGACGATTAAAGGGTCCGGGAATGTTATTTCGAAAACAAATGGCGCAGCGGTCTTTAATAAAGGCGGGAACGTAACGATTGAAAACGGGACCTACCTTGCTGAAAATTGGTACACGATTAAAAACCTGGGCACCATGACTTTTAATGATGGTACGGTCGGTGGAACTGAGCATAAGAGTAATTCTTCATTGTTCGTAAACGGTTGGTATGACGGTAAGAGCACTACGGGCGATGGCAATGATGGCTATGTTGTTCATGGCGAAGGTGAAACTGCGACGTTAACTATTAACGGTGGCAAATTCACTCATCTTAATACAACCAGTACGATTAAGAGCGATGATTATTCAAAGACCATTATCAATAACGGAACTTTTGAGAGCCAGCAAGGATATTTGGTACAGGCAACTGGTGATGTGACTATCAAAAATGGCAAGTTCACTGGTTACGCGGCAATGATTGCTTTCAACGGCGATGGTTCGGATATTCATCCGGGTAAAGCCGAAATTGATGGCGGCACTATTGACGCGAAATATGTTGCGGAGAGCCGGTGGTCAAATGCGACGTTGAAAATTACGGGTGGGAAGTTCTCTAACTTAGAAGGTATTGTTTCTGGGAGTACTAGCACCTTTAATGGTGAAGGGATTTCTGGCGGAACATTTAATATCAAACCAGAAGCGTTAATCGCGGAAGGCTATGAATTCGACAGCGAGACAAGTGAAGTCGTTTCTAAAACAATCGATTATAAAGGTAAAGCTGAGACTGCAGACACTAGCAAAGCCAAAGAGGGTGAAACTGCGGTTGAAGGATCGGTAAGGTTTATCGGCGATGCGGAAATTGATCGAAATGGCTATTTCTTGATCTTAGATCACAAGACAGATGGTTTGGAAGTAAAAGAGACGAGCGGCGAGACGAGCCTGGTAGCAGCATATGATTTGAATATGTATAATCGTGATGGTGTTGCTGTGCCGGTCAAAGACACCGAAATGAAAGTCCAAATTGTCTTGAGCGAAACGCAATATAATAAGTTGAAAGAATATGATACGGTAAAGGCAATCTACTTTAATGAAAAAGGGGTCGAAGAAGGAAATCGAATTGACGCGACCTTGCAAGCTGAAGGCGAAATGTATTTCATCGAATTCACGGTGACACACTTCTCGACTTACGGCATTGTTGGCGTGAACGAGGAAACCGCTGCAACGGTAACTACGCCGGAAACTGGTACGATGACTGCGGCGGGGGCGTCGGCGACGAATGCAGGTATTCTCGCAGCGGCGACAGCAGTGGTAATGTCGGTAATTGCCGGAATCGTAGCCTTTATCAAGAGAAAATAAACACTGATAAAATCTGAAAAGGCCCGCGCGAGCGGGTCTTTTTTAAACTAGAAGTTGATATTCCGTAAAACCCCTAAGCTAGAAGTTTGCAATTTTAGGGGAAGTGTGCTATAATGGTAGGGATATATTAACTTTTAAGAGGAAAAGATATGAGTCGTATCGGAAAACAGCCCATCGAAATTCCGGCGGGAGTGACAATTACGGTCGGCGAGAGTGAAATCACTGTCGCGGGCCCGAAGGGGTCGCTCAATGTCCCGGCGCAACCAAAAACCAAGGTTGCGATCGATGGCAATACGGCAACTGTCACCCGCGAGGATGACGAGCCGAAATCTCGAGCTTGGCACGGCTTGCAACGCGCGCTTTTAAACAACGCGGTTGTTGGCGTAACTAAGGGGTTCGAGAAAAAACTAGAAATTAACGGGGTCGGTTTTCGACTTTCCGGCGGTCCGCAGGAAATCGAAATGGCACTCGGGTTTTCGCATCCGGTGAAATACAAAGCACCGGAAGGCATAACACTAACCACGAACAAAATGGAAATCACCGTTTCGGGGATTGACAAGCAAAAAGTGGGGCAAACGGCAGCTGAAATTCGAGCCTTAAAGAAACCAGAACCGTATAAGGGCAAAGGTATTAAATATGCCGACGAAGTGATCCTTCGCAAGGCAGGAAAGGCGGGTAAATAATGAATAAGGTGTTTAGAGCGAAGCGAACGCGCGCCAAAATCCACGGCACAGCCGAAAAACCGCGTCTTTCGGTGGTGATTTCGAACAAGCACATTATCGCGCAGGTGATTGATGACGACAAGGGTATGACACTGGCTTACGCCACGACGGTCGGGGCGAATGCTAAGGGGTCGATGACCGAAAAAGCCGCGCTGGTGGGTGCTGAGATCGCGAAAAAGGCGAAAGCGAAAAAAGTTTCGCAAGTAGTGTTTGATCGGGGGTCTAAATTATATGCGGGGCGGATGTCGGCGCTAGCGGACGCGGCTCGCAAAGAAGGATTGGAGTTTTAACATGCCAGAAAATGAGAAAAAAGCCCCAAAGGTGATTAATAAATCTGGTACGCTTAAAATGGACGACCAGACGGCGGCGACCAAGCAGACGCGCGACATTGCGGGTCGGAAAATGGAACGCAAAAACCGTCGGGACCGCGTGCGTGCTGAAGCGGGGCCGAAAGAATTTGAAGAAATTACCATCGCGGTGGACCGTGTGAGCCGAACCGTGGCGGGCGGACGCCGGATGCGGTTTAAGGCGCTGGTTGCGATTGGTAACCGTAAAAATAAGGTCGGCGTCGGCGTAGCCAAGGGCAACGACGTAACGACAGCGGTAGCAAAAGCGACTTCGAAAGCGAAAAAATCGATGGTGACGTTTAATATGGACGGCGAGACGATTTGCCACGAAGTACGCACCAAGGAAACTGGGGCGGACGTGTTGATGAAACCGGCGGCGCCAGGTACTGGGATTATTGCCGGCGGCACCGTGCGAGCGATTATGGGGTTGACTGGGGTGAAAAACCTGATTTCGAAGTCTCTTGGCTCGACCAACAAAGTCAATATTGCCTATGCTGTGATTGAGGGCTTGCGCCAACAAACTCCGCGTCAAGAATGGACGGGAGTGAAAACCGCGAAAAAAGCGGAAAAAACTACCGAAAAGGTGGAAAAAGTTGTTGCTGAGCCGGCGAAAACGACTGAAACGGCAAAGAAAGCGGAAAAAACCGTGAAAAAGTCCGCCAAGAAGGAGGATAAGTAATGAAATACAATGATTTGGTGGTAGAAAAGAATGCGCGACCGAGCCGAAAAGGTCGGGGTATCTCGGCGGGGCAGGGTAAAACTGCTGGTCGTGGCACCAAGGGCCAAAAAGCCCGAACTGGTCATCGCAAGATGCCGGCTGGGTTTATGGGCGGGCAGCGTGCGATTATGCAAGCTGTGCCAAAACTCAAGGGCTTTAAGTCGATTCACCCGAAAGCGGAAGTGGTCTATACTGACCGGCTGAACGAACTAACGGGGAAGGTTGATAATTTCGCGCTTGCGGAAGCGTCGATGATTTCTTCGCCGTTCGTGAAGGTAAAAGTTATTTTGCGGGGTGAAATCACCAATAAAATCGAGTTGGAAACGCAATTTGCGTCGAAAACTGCCGTAGAAGCTATTAAAAAAGCTGGTGGGAGCTTTAAAAAAGTTGCGGTTTTGCAGTGACAAAAAGTTGCTGAAAATAAGGCAAAATAAAAAGTAGCTTTTG
>CAVFVK010000012.1:0-17592 GCA_963626095.1 bacterium
CTCGAACTCACCGAAGACGAATTCAAACAACTCCAACAAACTCTCAAACTCGAAGCCTAAAAAACAGTGCATCTTCCCTATTTCCCCCATTTATGTTAAAATAAAACTATGAAATTCTCGAGTAGTTATGAACCGGGGGAGTATGAAAGCGATATTTACGCCGCCTGGGAAGCCAGCGGTATCTTTAGTCCGAAAGTCCCGACTTTCCCTGTCGACAACAACGACGACGGCGCCGACGACCGCGAAGAAGACAAAAAACACACTTTTTCCATCGTTATGCCACCTCCGAACGCTAATGGCAACCTTCATATCGGTCACGGCCTCACCATCGCTCTCGAGGATTCTCTCACTCGCTACTACCGTTTGAAAGGCAAATCCGCCTGGTACATCCCTGGCGCCGACCACGCCGGCTTCGAAACTTGGGTCGTTTACGAACGCGAGCTCGAAAAACACGGCCACACCCGTTTTGAATACACCCGCGACGAACTCTACGCCCGGGTTTGGGACTTTGTCGCCGCCCAACGTGGCAATATGGAACTCCAACTCCGCGCCCTCGGCACCTCTTGCTCTTGGAACGACCTAACTTTCACCCTCGACGAAAACGTCATCGACCGCGTCTATACCACTTTTGAAAAAATGTGGAACGACGGCATGATTTACCGAGGCGAAAAACTCGTCAACTTCTGTCCCAAACACCAAACCGCCTTCGCCGACATCGAGGTCGAGTACAAGGACGAAAAAGGCACCCTTTGGGACATTGCATACGATAATAAAATTACTATTTCCACAACCCGTCCCGAAACTCTCTTTGGCGACACCGCCATTGCGGTCAATCCGAGTGACGAACGCTACAAAAACCTAATCGGCAAAACAGTAAAATTACCTCTGACCGACCGCGAAATCCCGATTATCGCCGACGAACACGCTGACCCCACCTACGGCACCGGCGCCGTCAAAATCACCCCAGCGCACGATTTCGACGACTTCGAAGTTGGTGAGCGCCACAATCTCGAACGCATCCAAGTTATCGCCGAAAACGGCACCATGATCAACGTCCCCGAAAAATACAACGGTCTCACCACCGAAGAATGTCGCAAACAAGTCTTAAAAGACTTAAAAGCCGGCGGATTTTTGAAAGGCGAGAAAAACATCGAACATTCCGTCGCACATTGTTACAAATGTGGAGCTACCATCGAGCCAATGCTCAAAGAACAATGGTTTGTCGATGTCGAAAAACTCGCCAAAATCGCAATCGAGCACCTCGAAAACAACGAAATCAAATTTTACCCCGAAAACAAGCAAAAAGTTTTAATCAATTATTTCAAAAACTTAAAAGACTGGAACATTTCCCGCCAAATCCCTTGGGGCATCGCCATTCCGATGTTTAGAAAAGTCACTCTCGAGGCAACCGACGAGCCGGACTGGATTTTTGACCGCCGCACTAATCTCCAAACCATCGAAAAAGCCGGCGTCAAATACGTCCGCGACGAAGACACTTTTGACACCTGGTTCTCGAGTAGCCACTGGCCAATCGTTTGTACGAACTGGACCGAAGAAAATTTCAACCCTTACTACCCCTTAAACGTCATGGAAACCGGCGCCGACATCCTCTTTGCTTGGGTCGCACGCATGATTATGATGGGTCTTTACGTCACCGGTGAAGTCCCGTTTAAGGAAGTCTATCTCCACGGTCTCGTTCTCGACGCTCACGGCAAAAAAATGAGCAAATCCAAAGGCAACGTCATTAACCCCATGGACCTCGTCGCGAAATACGGCTCCGACGCCTTCCGCCTCGGCATTTTAAGAGGCCGTTCGGCCGGCTTAAACCAAGCCTTCTCCGAAACCTCCGTCACCGCTTCGCGCAATTTCTGCAACAAACTCTGGAACATCTCCCGCCTCGTCCAAAATATTGTGGATGAAGGTGGAGATTCTGAAAGCCACATTTCGAAACATTGCGCAGACCCCGACAGTTATTTTGACAACGGTTCCCGAGATGAGTCGGAGACCGTGGCGTCCGAACAATCCTTTTCTAAGGACAGTTCTAGATTGTCGAGTTCCGAGACGTGTGTTTTGAATGAGGCTCAAAATATTTCATTTCGAGGGGGTTCGGATGGCATTAAAACAGATGCTCGAGGAGCACTTGCGACAACGGGAGCAAACTTCGAAGCGAGCCTCGTAACGACGGGCGCGAGCGAGAAGGCGACGAGAAAATCTGTTTTAATGCCCTACCACACGGACAACATGGGCGAAGACTGGATTTGCCGCGAAATCAACGAATGCCTCAAAACTTTGGACTTCAGCATGAAAAACTACCGCTTCGCCGAAGCCGTCGAAGTTTTATACCAGACCATTTGGGACAAATACGCCGACTGGTTCTTGGAAAGCCAAAAACTATATCAAAACGTACCTCTGTTAAAACGCACTCTCGAAACCCTCTTGATTGCTCTCCACCCCTTCGCTCCCTTCGTCACCGAAGCAATCTGGCAAAACCTAAGCTGGACCGACGGCTTTATTGCTAACGCCAAATGGCCCGAAAAACTGCAATACGACCCGATTTCAGCCGAGGAATTCGAAAACATAAGAATTATCGTAAACGAGGTCAGAACCACCTTACAGAGCCTCCCAGGCACCAATAACGCGAAAAAATACGCCCTGCTTTACGATAATGACGGACTCATCAGCGATAACGAACTATTAATCAAAACTTTAACCAAAGTCCCAACCATTAATTCCCTCGCCGGCGCTCCTAGGGGTTTGAGGCTAGCGCTCGCAAACCACGAACTCTATCTCGACGTCCCCGAAAAAGTAGTCAGCGAGTACAAAAACACTCTGACCGATAAAATCCTCTCTGTCGGCCGCGAACTTGACGCCCTTAACCTCCGGATGATGAACCCGAATTACGTCGAACGAGCCCCCGCCGAGTTGGTCAAAGAAACCCGCGACCAAATCGCCGAAAAAGAGCGCCTCATCTCCCGCCTCAAACAACAACTCTCCCTCATCTAACCCCTACATTGTATTTACAAAGTATTTACAATGTGATACAATAAAGCCATAAACAAACGAAGGAGAATTTTATGGCAACCACTAACGATGTAACAATGACAATCCGCACCAATAGCGAGATCAAAAAAACCGCGGCCGCGCTTTTTGATGACCTCGGTCTTGATATGTCGAGCGCAGTCAACATGTTCCTTCGTGAATGCATTCGCCGAGATGGCATTCCTTTCGAGGTCTCTCGCAAAGAAATTCCCAACCGCAAAACCCGCAGAGCCATCAAAAACGCCATCAACGACAAAAATATGGTCGGCCCTTTTAAAACGGTAGAGGAAGCGATGGAGTATCTCAATGCTTGAAATCGTTTTTGATAACAGATTTAAAAAAAGAATATAAACGCGCCCTAAAAAGAGGTTGTAAATCTGAAAAAATGGAAAAAATTCTTGACATTTTAGCTAACGAACAGCCAATTCCTGAGAAGTATCGCGACCACACCTTAATGGATGGCAAAAATTTCAAGAATGTCCGCGAACTCCATATCGAACCAGATTGGTTACTAATTTATCGAGTAGAAAAACAAGTTCAAATTCCTCGATGCCTCCGCACCGGCACCCACTCTGACCTATTCTGCCTCTAGAATTACCCGACTAAACTATCACCAAACCAAAAAATAGCCCAAAAGGCTATTTTTTGTTGAACTTATCAAGATCAAACAGCGGCGTTTTGTCTCCGTCGATAATTCCCTGCGCCTTTCGTAGGAGTTTTAGCAACTTATCCTCCGACGCCGCCGACCCGACATGCACCGTCTTGACCACTCGTTCCCCCTCTTTATAAACCACCTGCACCCCAGTCGCGCCCGAAGTCGTTTTGAATTTTCGTATAAAAGCCATATCTTAATTGTAGCACACTGGAGCCGAAAAATTTTCCACCTAAAATTCTCATGTTTTTCCACCAAACCACAAGCAAAATCAAAACCCCATTCCCCGTTGTGCTAGCAACCACGACGGCTAGCAACCAACTTGACAAACCAACTCGCTCGCGCTAAAATTAAAACAACCACTAGCATCCGAGACCGGAGCCAGTTGGGAATCAGGTGGGCGAACATTATTTAGCAACCGACTTAAAATCTAAGCCGGAGATTTTGCATAAGCGAAAATAAAACGCTTAAGTTGTCAAAAAAATACACATGACCATATGATATAATGGTTTTAATATGAAAGCACCGATTACACAGACTTTAGAATGGAAACAGCTTCAGGACGATTTGCACGAAGTGAGTTTTTTTGAACAGGGTAGCGGCTACCAATATCTGGCAATTTTGAAAAAAACTCCGGCAGGGAACTACCTTTATCTCCCCTACGGCCCAGTTTTTGAACAAAAATCCGGCCTCGAAAACTCGCTCAAAAGCTTAAAAAATCTAGCCGCCCGTCAAAACGCCTTTTTCGTCCGTGTCGAGCCCCAATCTAAACTTTTCACCGACCATCTCCCCAGTATCGCCAGAAAATCGACCGATCTAAGCCCCAAAGAGACCTGGCAACTCGATTTAACAGGGAAGGAAGAAGACCTAAAATCCCGTCTCCCCTCGCGTCTGCTACGCTATTACAAAAACGCCGAAAAAAACGGTCTCAAAATCGAAACCAGCCACAACCCTGACGACATCCACTACCTCCTCGACCTCCAAAAGGCCCTCGCAAAAGAAAAGAACATTAGCACCTTTTCTGAAAACTATCTAAAAACTGAACTTAGTCAACCATTCGCGACGCTTTATCTTGTCACTATTAACCACGAAGCCGAAAACGGCTGCTCGAGGGTATTCCGGAGCGCGGCAGCGCGAGGATTAGCGCCGGTCACCCGTGGCGACGGGCTGACCGGACGCGACCCGAGAGGAGCTGTTTCGGCTTCTACCAAAGAGAGCGAAGTTCTCGCCGCCGGCCTCGTCTTCGACGACCGCACTACCCGTTACAATCTCCAAGGCGCCCAATCAGAACAGGGAAGAAAGCTCCACGCCACCGGCATTTTAACCATAAAACTCATCCTCGACGCAGCCGAAAAAGGCCAAAAAACCTTCGATTTCTGGGGTATCGCGCCCGAAAACGCGCCTAAAGATCACCCTTGGCGAGGTTTCACAAACTTCAAAAAAACCTTCGCCGGCTTCGAGGTCGACTACTCCGGCACCTACGACCTCGTGCTTAACCCCACAAAATACCGCTTCTACTTGCTTCTCCGTAAATTTAACCGCTTAATAAGGAAATAACATGCAATTTATCGAACTAAAACCCGAAGAGTTCCGCACTTTCGCGGACAAACACCCGAACAAATCTTTCTACCAAACTCCCGAAATCGCGAGCTTGCGTGAACAAAACGGCTGGACGGCTTATTATTTTGGCGTCAAAACCGCCGAAAAACTCGTCGCCGCCTCTCTTGTCGTCGCAAAACCGGCCTTTCTCGGCAAATCGATTTTCTACGCCCCCGGCGGCCCGTTAGTTGACTACGAAGACACCAAAACCTTAAACTTTTTCCTCCGCCACCTCCGTCACTATGCCAAAACCCACAATGGTTATGTTTTACACATCGAACCCTACTACGAGTTAATCGAACGCGACCGCGCCGGCGAACCAGTCGCAAACGGCTTTAATCACCAAAAAGCCCTCAAAAACCTCCAAAATCTCGGTTTCAAATCCCTAAATACTTCTGACGAACCAAAATATGCCTTCGTTTTGGAACTAAAAAACCGCACTCCCGACGAAATTTTCGCCGATTTCAAGCGAAACACCAGAAACCATATCCGCAAAGCCGAGAAAAAAGGCGTCAAAATTCGCGAACTCAGCCGTGCCGAACTCCCGATTTTCAAACAAATCACCGAATCCACCTCCGCCCGCCGCAACTTCGCCGACAAATCCCTCAAATATTATGAACAAATGTACGACTTATTCGCCGACAGAGGGGAAATAAAGTTTCTCATCGCCGAGGCACCGACAACAAATAAACTACCAATCTCCGCCGCCATGTTCATTCTCTACGGCGACGAAGTAATTTATTTGTTTTCCGGCAGCGACGAAAAATATATGAAAGAATACAACGCCCAATACCTCATCCAATGGCACATGATTAAATACGCCGCCGAGCACAACTTCAAACGCTATAATTTCTACGGCATCAACGGCCTCCCCGATCCAAATTCCAAAGACAACGGCATCTACAATTTCAAAAAAGGTTTCACCTCTGAAACCACCGGCCGCGTTACCGAACTTCTCGGCGCCCACGAACTTCCGACCAACCTGCCTTTTTATCAGCTCCACACTCTTCTCCACCGCTTGAAACACCATTAATATGCTATAATTTTCCTATGAACTCACAAGGTCTCACCGAAGAACAAGTCAAAAAACGCACCGCCGAAGGCCGCGTCAATCGCGCCCCTCACCAAAACAACAACACTATCTTAAAAATTGTTTTAAAAAACACCCTCACAATTTTCAACCTCGTTAACCTCATCCTTGCTTTAATGATCATCTCGGTTGGCGCCTACAAAAACCTCCTTTTCATCCTCGTCGCCATCGCGAACACTTTGATTAGCATTATTAACTCCATTCGCGCCAAAAAAACTGTCGACAAAATGCGTCTCACCGCCGAACAAAAACCCACCGTCATCAGAGATGGCAAACCGCGCCAAATCCCCACCAGCGCCATCGTCGACGGTGACCTCCTTGTATTCAAACTCGGCGATCAAATCCTTGTCGACGCCTGCATCGAACAGGGGAGTGTCGAAGTCAACGAATCCTTCATCACCGGCGAGCAAGACAACATTAAAAAGGGAAGAGGCAACACTCTCACCTCTGGCAGTTTTGTCGTCTCCGGCACCTGTCAAGCCACCGCGACCTCTGTTGGCGCCAACAATTTCATCAACAAACTCGAATCCGACGCCCGCACCATCAAGACCGCCGATTCCAAACTTTTCAGCCTCGTGAATGACATTGTCAAATATATCTCCTTAACCCTCATTCCTATCGGCATCCTGCTTCTCCTCGCCCGCTTCCGCGTTCCCGACACCACCCCTGAAATCGCCGTCACCAGCACCGTCGCCGGCCTCATCAGTATGATCCCAGAAGGACTAGTGCTCTTAACCAGCAGCGTTCTCGCTCTCGCCACTATCCGCCTTAGCCGCCAAAAAGTCCTGGTCCAAGACCTCTATTCGGTCGAAACTCTCGCTCGCGTCGACACCATTTGTCTCGACAAAACCGGCACCCTCACGACCGGCAAAATGACCGTCAAAGATCTCATTCCGACCGAACCCTATGACAAAAAAGCCCTTGAGAACGCGCTCAAGCTTATTCTAAGCGCCCAGGACGTCGATAACGCCACTAGCAGCGCCTTGAAGGAAAAACTGCCGGGAACGGCCAAATTTAAGCCCACAGAGCCTATTCTCGAGGTCATCCCCTTCTCCTCCGACCGCAAATATTCTGGCGTCAAAACCAAGTCCGCCACTTACCTCATGGGCGCCCCCGAATTCCTCACCTCCGACACCCCCGCCTTTCCGGGTCAGTATCGAGTTTTGGCTGTGGTAAAAGATGATGAACTGCTCGGTTATGTCTTACTCGAAGACGAACTCCGAAAAGACGCCAAAAACATTATTGACTTTTTCAAACAAAACGACGTCGCCGTCAAAATCATCTCTGGCGACAACCTAAAAACCGTCACCATCATTGCCGAAAAAGTCGGTCTCGAAAACTTAAATCCAGTCGACCTCTCGGCGCTAAAATCGCCTCTAAACTACGCCAAACTCGTCAAAACCTACAACATTTTCACCCGCGTCAAACCAGCCCAGAAAAAATCCCTCGTCGAGGCCCTGAAAAAACAGGGAAAAACCGTCGCTATGACCGGCGATGGCGTGAACGATATTCTTGCGATGAAAGAAGCGGATTGCTCCATCGCTATCGGCGAAGGCTCCGACGCTGCTCGTCGCGCGGCTAAACTTGTTCTCTTAAACAGCGATTTCGCCGGCGTCCCGAACGTTATCGCCGAAGGCCGCCAATCCATCAACAACCTCGAACGCTCCGCCACCCTTTTCCTTAGCAAAAACACCTACGCCGCCATTCTCGCCCTCATTTTCATCATCATCCCGCTCGAATATCCCTTCGCCCCGCTCGAAATGTCGCTCCTCAACTTCGCCTGTATCGGCCTCCCCGGCGTCATTCTCGCTCTCGAGACCAACACCGCTCGCGTCAAAAATCGCTTCATCACCAACATCCTCCAATATTCCGTCCCGACCGGTCTCACCGTCGCCATTTCAATGCTCGCTCTCTCGATCATCGCCTCCGTCAACGATTTCTCTCGCCCCGAACTCATCACCTCTTCCGCCCTCATCACCTTCGCCATTGATTTTCTCCTCATTCTCTGGATTTCTAAACCCCTAAACCTCCTCCGCCGCCTACTTCTCCTCGCTATTTTTGCCATCATCGCCCTCGCCCTTTTCGTTCCGCTCTTCCGTAATTTCCTCGATTTCACCCTCCTCACCCCCGACAAACTCCTCATCGTCGCCCTCCTCATCATCGCGAGCTACGCCATTTTCTTCCTCATCTGCCGTCTTTCCGCCCACTTCACCACCAAGTTCCTTAAATCCCACCCCAAAATCACCATCTAACACTATAATTTTCCAAACCCCACCCCTAGAAATCACCATCTAGCACCAAAAAACCAAAATCCAACCACCAAAATAACCACCTAACTCTCAATCGAAATCCGCGGATAAATATTCAACGCATACGGATCCACCGGTTTTATTCCTGTTGAAATCTCATAATACGCCGCCGCAGCCACCATCGCGCCATTATCTCCCGCCAGTTTCAGCGCAGGGAAATAAGCCTCGGGAAGCGCCTCGCGCAAAGCTTGATTCGCCGAAACTCCCCCCGCCAGCACCACCGCTTGCGTCTCCGGATATTGTTCAAGTGCTTTTTCCAACTTCTCCACCAAAATGTCCACCGCCGTCTTTTGAAACGACGCCGCAAAATCGCACACTTGTTGCTCCGACAAGTGATTTTTAAGGTCATGCGACGGATGCGAAATCGGCAGGTCCAATTCTTTCTGTACCGCCCGGAGTACCGCTGTTTTTAGCCCCGAAAACGAAAAATCCAACCCCTCAACATTCGGATGCGGCAGGCGATATTTATTCGCATCCCCCTTCGCCGCCGCCTTCGCAATCGATGGCCCACCAGGGTAAGTCAGCCCCAAAATCTTCGCCACTTTATCAAAACACTCCCCAATCGCATCATCCCGCGTCGTTCCCACAATCTCAAACCGGTTATGCGCCGGCATCTGTAAAATCTGCGTATGCCCGCCCGAAATCACCAATGCCAGCAACGGAAAATCTGGCGCATCAATCGAGTGCTCGAATACCCGTCGTTTTCGGAACGCTCCCTCGAGCCCGTCGTCACGGGTCTCGGTCGCTCCGTATTCGCCCCGTCGGCGAATATGCTCCTCAAACGAGGGTATTCGTCGCACTCTATCGCCTAGCCAATTCGCATACACATGCGATTTCAAATGATGCACGGCATAAAGCGGTTTTTCGTGCAAAATCGCGAGCGTCCTCGCCGTCAGCGTCCCGATGAGAAGCGACCCGAGCAGCCCCGGCGCATGCGTCACCGCAATCGCGTCAATATCATCCCAAGAACACCCAGCATCCGCAAGCGCCTTATCCACCACCGGCATCATCACTTCAAGATGCGACCGCGCCGCCACCTCTGGAATTACACCCCCATATTCCGCAAAAATATCAATCTGCGACACCACCACATTCGACAAAATCTCGCGCCCGTCTTCAACCACCGCCGCCGCCGTCTCGTCACAACTCGTCTCAATCCCCAAAATTTTCATATCTTAATTATATCACACCGCGCATAATCTCGCGCAATAATATCTCACCAAATCTCTAATTCACCCGATAATATCTTTGCTCCGCAACTCTCTCACGCATGATGATACTTCCCACCCCGCGTAATCTCCTGCGCCCGATAAATCTGCTCCATCACCATCACCCGACACAACTGATGCGGAAACACCAACTTCGAAAAACTCCAGACAAAATCCGCCTTTTCTCGCACCGCATCCGAAAATCCATATGCTCCACCAATCAAAATCACAACGTCCTTGCCGTCCAAAAACGCCCTTTCCAAACAGAGAGAATATTCATCTGATGATATATTTTTACCACGCTCATCGCAACAAATCACAAACTCCGAACTCGCCTTAAACGGCCAGTCCGCCAAAAACTCCGTGAGCTTCTCCTCGGGCATAAACCGCCACGAAACCTCAAACGGCTTCCTCAGGCGCTTCTCATACTCCGAAACCGCCTCAATCACCCACCTCACATTTTTCTTCCCCCCGGCAATAATCTTTATCATAATATAAAAAAACTGGCTGGGATGGCAGGGTTCGCACCGAAGGTCCGAATCCCCAGCTAATTAATGCCCACTTGAGGCGATAATAAAAAACTGGCTAGGCCGGCAGGATTCGAACCTGCGAATGACGGGACCAAAACCCGTTGCCTTACCACTTGGCGACGGCCTAACGCACTTCAATTTTACCACGAAACCCAAAAATCGTAAACCCCACCCCGCAAACCGCTTGCGTTTTCTCATAAACTGTGCTATAATAGAACCATGCCTACCAAAAAGCGAAAATCTACACGTAGAACCGCAAAACGGACCAAAAAAGAAGCCCCCGTCGAGCACGAGCTCCCGGGCGGTTTTTGGCGCCAAATTTTCGCAGTCATCTTACTCGCTCTCGCGCTTTTTTTCGTCATCACTTGGTTCGGCCAGGGCGGCACAATCACTAACAACATCCACCAATTCATCTTAACCGGCCTCGGCTTTGCCACCTATTTCATCCCGCCTCTCCTCGTCTATCTCGCCGTCAAAATCTTCCGCGCCCCCGACAATCGCGTCGCCGTCCCAGTCTACTTTTCCAGCCTTCTCATCATCATCTGGCTCTCCGGCATCGCCGCCATCTGGCATAACGGTGGCGTCATCGGCAACGGTCTCAACTCGCTCATGCTAAACGTCCTCAGCCCCACCGCCGTCATTTTCATCTACCTCATTCTCATTTTTATCACCGCCTTATTCATGCTTCAACTTTCTCCGCTGACTTTATTCAAAGGCGCTAAAAATCTCAAAAATCACGAAAAAATCGCCAAAACCGCCACCGACGACGAGGCAAAGCCAAATCGCAAATTCGGTCAACTCGAAATCAAGGTCAATTCTGGCTCCGGCGCACTCGACGCTTCGCCCAAAAAACTCGCTAAATCCAAAAAACCCACCGACGACAAGCCCGAACTTATCAAAGAGCCTTCTGCTCTTACCGCTGCCACCGACCCAAACTGGAAACTCCCATCGGTCGACTTACTTACCAAAAAACAATCCCCCGCTGACGCCGGCAACATCCAACAAAATGCCTTCATCATTAAAAACACTTTCGCTGAATTCGGCATTGACGTCGAAATGGAAGGCGCCAACGTCGGTCCACGCGTCACTCAATATACCCTTAAAGCCCCTGGTGGCGTCAACTTAGCCAAAATCGCTGCCCGCGACAAAGAACTCGCCTACAAACTTTCCGCCACCACCGTCCGTGTCGAGGCTCCAATCCCTGGCACTCAACTCATCGGCGTCGAAGTCCCGAACGTTCGCTCCGAATCCGTTTCGCTGCGAGGCGTTATCGAAACTCCCGAATGGAAAAAGAATTCCGGCCCGCTCACTTTTGTCGTGGGTAAAGACATTTCCGGCAAACCCGTCGTTGCCGACCTCGCCGACATGCGCCACCTCCTCATCGCTGGTACCACCGGTTCAGGTAAATCCGTCATGACTAACACCCTCATTATGTCGCTCCTCTATCGCAACGCCCCTTCCGACATGCGCATGATTATTGTCGACCCGAAAAAGGTCGAAATGCGCGCTTATAACGACATTCCTCACCTCTTAACCCCAATCATCACCAGCACCGAAAAAGCTCTTTCCGCCATGAAATGGGCGGCCGGTGAAATGGATCGGCGCTATGATTTAATGGCCGACGAAGGCGTCAAAACCATTTTCGATTACAACAAGAAAATGTCCAAAAAATCCGCCACGACCGGCCCCTCCACTAACGAAACCGCCGATAAGTCCGACCAACCCGCCGACAAAATGCCCTACATTGTTATCGTTATCGACGAAATGTCCGACCTCATGATGCAGGCCTCAAAAGAACTCGAACCCCTCATTGTCCGTATCGCCCAGCTCGGTCGTGCCGCCGGTATGCACCTCGTCCTCGCGACCCAAAAACCGATCGTCAAAGTCATCACCGGTCTCATCAAAAGCAACATTCCGTCCCGTATCGCTTTCCGCGTCTTAACTTCCATGGACTCGCGCGTCATTCTCGACCTTTCCGGCGCTGAAAAACTCCTCGGCAAAGGCGACATGCTCCTCTCGACCGAAGGCACCGGTAACGGCCCCGAACGTATCCAGGGCGCCTGGACCCCTGACGAAGATATCGACAAAGTCACCGATTTTCTCCGCGCCCAGCGTCCGCCCGAATACAATGACGAAGTCGTTTCTCAAGCCGTCGCCTTAAAAGGTGGCGCCGCGTCCGACGATCTCGGCGGGTTCGGCCGTTCTTTCGACCCGAACGACCCGCTCGTCCGAAAAGCCGTCGAACTTTCTATTGCCGGCGGCAAATTCTCAACCGGCATGCTCCAAACCCGCCTTTCCAAGGGCCACGGTTGGGTCTCCGGCCTCGGCTTCTGGCTCGAAGACATCGGCGTCGTAGGCCCCACCCGCGGCACCAAACCTCGCGACCTCCTCATTTCTTCCATGGAAGAATTTGACGAGCACGCCCAGTAGGTGCTATAATAAAACATATGCAGAATGATGGGAGTTCTTCGCGCTTCAAGGATTTTTTCAACAAGCGCTGGGTAAAAGCCGTTTTTGTGGTTGATGCTTTGGCGCTTATTGCCGTCATCGCCGTTATAATCTGGAACACGACCAGAACGACAGTCGTCACCTTTTCAGTCGCACCCGTCGACGCCAAAATCACTTTGAATGGCCAAGGCGACTACCAAAACGGCACCTACAAAGTTCACCCGGGCAATTACACCGTCGCAATCTCTCGCGACGGTCTCGAAACAAAAACTTTCAATCTAGAATTAAAATCTAGCGACGTCGCCACTCTCACAACATTTTTAACCGGAACAGAAAACAGCCTAGATTTTTACGAACTAAAAAGCAATTACGCCTCTTTCCAAAAGCTTTCCGAAATCGCCTCCGCCAACAACAACAAAACCACCGACCACGACACCTCCGCAGAGGATTTTATCGCTAAGAACCAACAACTCCAAGACTTTTATTCTACGAATCTCCCGTTCGAATATTCCGAATACGGCAACTCCGAAGACGGTCGCACGACTCTAAAATACGGCATCACCGTGCGCACTTCAAACGAAGATATTTGTCAAAAATTTCTCTGCATTAAAGCAGTCGGCAAAAACGTCGACCAAGCTTTTGTCAGCCAACTCTTAACCGAACGCGGGTTTAATTTGGAGGATTATGAAGTTCACTATCAACTCTACTAAACTTATTAAAACCGCGAAATCAACTAGCGGACACGCCGGGTTCATCACCAAAATCACGCCCACTACCAATACCAAATTTACCATCAAAACCGCCAAGGCATCCTTATGTATTTTAACACTTTCGGTCGTTGCCCTCGCCATAGTTTTCGCCACCCAAGCAATCTTAAACACCTCCACCGCCAGCGCCAAAAGAGCCTTAAGCGACAGCGAGACCAGAATCTTCGCCCAAAACAACCTTATCGGCTGGGACCCCGGCGAATGTTCCGAAAGCAGTAGCTCGTCCGGTATCTGTGGCGACACGCCAAAAGAAAAATACTGGTCCTACCTTCGCCAAACTTTCGACGAAGTCCACACCGCTGCCATCATCGGCAATATCGACAACGAAGGCGGCTACGGTCCGACGCGGTGGGAGATTGGTAAGGTAGTCAACGCCGACGGGGGGCATTTCATCGGCGAGTATACTGATTGGAACAATCTTTATAATTGCCAGCCCTGTCATGTTGGCGTAGGTGCAGTCGGCATCACTTGGAACCTAGGCAATTATCTCAAATATGTCGAAAAAAATATCCCAGATGCCCTTCCATTTTTCAAAGACGCCAGCTATTCTTTACCCGGAGATCAGGCCCTCGAAAAAATGGGTAGTGCCGATTTTGATAAAATCGTCGAGGCGGAGATGAGTTGGGTGCTTGAAGAGGCGAAAGGTATCATCGACGGATTCAATGCTATCACCGATGTCAGGAAAGCAGCTAAATATTGGGCAGAAAATTACGAAAAGTGCCAAGGTTGTCTCGCTTCGCAAGGTATGACCGCAACTAAGCAAAAACGTATGGACGACGCCGAATACGAATACGACGCGCTCAAAGGCTTCGTCTGCCAGAACACTTCTTCAGATAGCGAATATAGTGCCACTAAGTTTTCTCTTTCCGACGGGGAATTATACGGCATGATTCATATGGCAAAAAATGAGCAAGGCTCAATCGAGGGCATTAAATTCGAACTTTCACTCATGGCCAACAAAGCCGACCAGGCCGGCCGTAGCGATATTGTAAATTATATTAGAAACAGCAGTTGGTTCGCTTCCAGCACGCGCGCTAGTTATAAGACCTCTCGTGGCAGCCTCTCCGACGCCGAAGTTCAGGCCGGCCGCGAAGTTTTGATTAACGGCAACCGTTCCATCCCGCCCCAAATTCTCGAACACGATTGTATTGGCGATATCAGCTGGCTCGAGTTAGACGGTCATAAATACTACGCCTCCGGAGCCGGCGGTTGTCGGGGAACAGGACTATTCAAGAGCGAATACTACGTCTCCGGCAAAACCAAAATCCACAATGTCTACGGCTCTACTTATATTTTCTACACTTTTCCCAAATCTGGAAACATTGAATCCGGCGATCCATTTGGCTATTTCGAAAACAACCCGCCTAGCTCCGCGTCCAGCTCTAGCAGTTCATCTTCTAGCTCCGAAAACTCTTCGAGCAGTCAAGAACCAGTCTCTGGCAAAGACATCACTTGGATTGGCGACTCCTATTCTGTCCAAGCGGACAACAAAGGTTTACTCAGCAAAAGTACTCAATTCTCTGGCGTGGACATCGGCTCCGGCTCCAACAACACGTCCACGTCATACATCCAAGGCAGCAAATTCGTCTCCTCGGGCAGCAGTAGTAACCCATCTTGCCTTAGTATCCTAGAAAAGATTATTAATGAAGGCAGTCTTCGCTCCTATCTCGTCTTTGCCTGTGGCACTAATGGCGGCTGGACCGATAGCGATATATCTAAATTTCAAGAATTGCTTAAAGGCAAGGATACCAAAGTCGTCGTCGTCACGTCCAAAATCCCTAGCAACGACTACGCCGACAGCAATAACCGTCTTAAGTCCATGGTCAGTTCTAATAGCAACATGAAGCTCGCTGACTGGGCTTCGGTTTACGATGCCAGCTACTTCGCCTCCGACCCGGAGAAAATCCACCCCACTACCGACCCGGGCTACGAAAAATGGATTGGCGTAATCTCAAGCGCTTTAAACGACTTTGGCGGCTGTAATTCTTATAGCGGCAACTATCCGCAATACTGGCAAAGCAACTATGCCGATAGTGACCACGAAAATTCCTCTCAGGACTGGACTACCATACCCTATGACGGCGGTACGGTTTCTGATTCTGGGTGCGGCGCGGTCTCCATGGCTATGCTCGCCACCGTCGCCACCGGCAAAGACATCTATCCACAAGACATCATCGACGTCACTAAATCTACCGGCGTTTATGTTTATATGTCCCCGAACGTTCTTGATCCAATTGTCGGCGACAAATACGGCTTCAAAGTCATCGGCGAATCCTACTCGTCCAAAACCGACGCCTACAACAAAATCAAAAAATATCTAGAAGATGGCTACATGATTCACCTTTCCGGCGAGGGCTGTCATGCCGGCTTTGCAAACGCTTACGCGGGTGGCGGCTGCACGGCGGGGCATTATATAGGCATTTTTAGTATTGGCTCAGATGACAAGGTTCAAGTCGCCAACTCAGCATTCATGGGTAATAGCGAGGTTGACTTGCAAAGTATCATCGATTCTATTCATAACGGCGTCTTTACCGCCATTAAAGGCTCTGGCAACAAAACTACTTGCGACGACAACAGTTGCATGGATAACAGTGGTAACAGTAGTGTCTCGAGCAACGGCCTCACGGAGGAACAAGCTCAAAAAATCGCCCATTACTATAATACTAGATACACAGCGCAAGGCTGCTGTGGGCTTAAAAACTGCGTCGAGTTTTCTAGATTCTTCGTTGACGTATTAACCAATAAAGATGCCTCTAAAGCCTCTTGGCCTGACGGCAACCAGGTGGTAGGGGCTTTGACCTCTAGTGGGTTAGCCACTAGTGGCAGCGAACCCAAAGCCTGGGCGGTGTTCTCGAAAATTAGTGGTCAGCATACCGGTGTGGTTGTGGGTGTAAATAGCGACGGAACTTATATCACGATTGAAGCAGCCTACCCCGGATGGAATGACGGCTATGTAGACGGCAACGGTAACGGTAGAGTTTATGCTAACAAAACCTTTACCGATGGCACTTACAAATTTGCCTATTTCGCAAACGATTTAAATAGCACCAAAATAAATGAAATTTTAAACAACTAGGAGGAATATGGAAAATTATGACCAAGAACGACCGCGACCTCGCGTCAAACTATCCACAATTATCTTTTTAGGCGTCCAGGCGGTGCTCATTATCCTAGTTGTTTTGTCCGTTTCCAAGTTTCTTCAAAATGATGAAATCGAAAATGCCCCTGGTCAAGGTCTGTCCGCCAAAATTATCAACGCTACCGACGCCATACCAGCAGATTATTCGGGCTGGACCGAGATCATCGAGTGGGCGCTTTTAGATACCATTCTCGAAAATATAGACGACAGCGTTCTTTCTAAAAACGAAGCCTCTGCCTCTTTTCGCGACGGCTCTATCAAAACTAGGCGTTTCGAAAATTATGGAGTGAATTACGTTAGGGCAATCGTTGACATCCCAAGTCTTGAACAATCCTATGAAATCTTTCTAGAATATCCGGACAACAAAGACGCCATTAGCGCCGTCGAATACAGCGAATCAAATGTCGCCAAACCCTATTCCATCCTCTGTCTCGACGACAATTCCGAAAAAATCTACTCCAATTTCGACTGCCACGAGTCCTCCGACTATTATACACGGCAAAAAATAGTTGCGAACACTTTAGGCTACTTCTATTTTGACTATTTTTCTGCCTACCTAGACCCCAATGGCCCCGGCACCGTCATCATTTCTCCCTCGGTCACCTACGATAACGACGATGCCACCAAAACCCAGTATATAGAAGAAGTCAAAACCACTATTAAAACTCTAGGCATTTCGCCCGACTTATTCACTTATTACGTCCGTACCGCCGCCGATGTCAACTACCGCAACTAGCCCCGCCGGCTATGCCATTCCACCCCTTGACTTTCCGCCCCATCCGTGCTACAATAACCCTAATATTAGCTCAGC
>CAVFVK010000013.1:0-17572 GCA_963626095.1 bacterium
GCTCCTATGCCGAACTCGAAAAATATTCCGGCAAAACTCTTGACGACTACCACCGTCCTTGGGTTGATGAAATCGAATTCGACGCGTGCGTAGAAAATGGCCAAGTTACGCCTCTGGAGCAAACTTCGGCTCAAAAATCCGCCTGCACCAAACATTCCGAACAGGACAACAATACCCACGTCGAGCATTTCAAACGCATCGAAAAAGTCCTCGATTGTTGGTTTGAATCCGGCTCTATGCCTTTCGCCGAGCTCCACTACCCCTTCGAGAACCGCGAAAAATTCGAACAAAACTACCCCGCCGACTTCATCGTCGAATACGTCGGCCAGGTCCGCGCGTGGTTCTACTATGTCCACACCGTGAACACCACTCTCGCTGACATCGGCGCTTTCGGCGAAAAAGCCAGCCGCGGCGCCAAAAATGCCTATAAGAATGTAATCACGACCGGCACCCTAGCGGGGAACGACGGCCGCAAAATGAGCAAATCTCTCGGCAACTACACCGACCCGAACGAGCTAATGGACACCTATTCCGCCGACTCTTTGCGCTTCCTACTCCTCTCGAGCCCAGTCTGTTCCGGCGAAGATTTCGCTCTTCTCGACAAAGACGTCTCTGATATCAACCGCAAACTCGCCATGATCTGGAACGTCTACGATTTCTTCACCACCTACGCCGAAGTCGAAGGCTTAGATAGTGAAGGATTTGAGAATATTTGTTTTGAGGAGCATATTCGCCAACGGGGCGAATGTGGAAAAACCGATGCGATAGACGGCGCGGATTTTTCAGAAAATGTTCTTTCGAGGGGCATATTTGGCAACGGGCCAAATACGGAGCGACCGAGCCCCGTAACGACGGGCGCGAGGGAGCGTTCCGAGAAAGACACATTTCTGAAAAATCCGTTAGATATTTGGATTATTTCCAGACTCTACGAACTAAGGGACGAAATCACCACCGGCATGCAAGAATACAACTTGCCAAAAGCCCTCCAAGGCGTCATCCCGTTTGTCGAAGACCTCTCCAACTGGTTCGTCCGTCGCTCCCGCCGTCGTTTCAGCAACAAAAACCCCGACGAAAACGACAAAAAATCAGCTTTCGCAACCCTATACTTCGTTCTCGTCTATCTCTCAAAACTCCTCGCGCCCTTCACACCATTCCTTGCGGAAGAACTCTACCAAAAAATCACCGGCAAAGACGAGTCTGTCCATCTTTTAGACTGGCCAGAAGCCGGCAAACCCGACGCTAACGTGCTCGAGAAAATGTCCCGCACTCGCGCGATCATTACCGATGCCTTGGCTCTGCGCATGCAAAAGTCCGAGACCGAGGACCAGATTAAAATCCGCCAACCGCTTTCGAAGCTCACTTATGACGGCGAAAAACTCCCTGATTTCTACGAACAAATCATCGCCGAAGAAGTTAACGTGAAAAAGGTCGAAAATTCCGACAAATTCACGCTAAATAAGACTCTGACCGAGGAACTAAAAAGGGAAGGTCAGGCTCGCGAAATCATCCGCGCCGTCCAATCCGCTCGTAAGCACGCCGGTCTCAGCCCTAGCGACGAAATCAAACTTTCGCTCTCGATCACTCCACCGGAAGGCTTCACGGAATTGATCAAAACCGAAGTCCTCGCCTCTGAACTCGTCGAAAACGGCAACTTCGCCCACGACGAAATCGCCAAAATCAGCGGCGAAAATATCACAATCTCACTTGAAAAAATAAACTGGGAATCCTGAAACATATAAAATTCCCCATATAAAAATCACAACATTACAGTTTTGCGAGTCGAGGCTACGTCGTCGCGAGCAAACATGACTAATGTTGTGATTTTTATCTTGGCGGAATTTTATCGTTGAAGGATTTGCGGATTATTTTTTCACAGTATATTTGACTTTTTCAATCTTTTTAGCATAATCATTATTGACAAAATCACCAATGTGTGATACAATGGAAACAAGTTAGAAAATAAAACAAACATTCTAGCAATAACTCGGAGATAGAAAGAAAAAAGACAAACACAAATGGAAACTTTTCAAATCCCAACCTATGAATACTACGAAAACGAAGGCACTTACATCTCGCCCGAAGAAGTCGACGAAACCACCATCGACCGCATCAAAAGCCGTCGCATCGGCGCCAAAATCCTCGGTTTATGATTTAGCACAAAAAAGAAGCCCCGCTATGAGGCTTCTTTTCTATGGCGCATCCTGCCTCGCTGTAGCCCGCATCCAAACGCTCATCACCGGCATATCGTCTTGAGTTTTTACGCACTTCTCACACCCCTCGCCTACAAGCCTCAATTTCGCCGTTGACAGCTTGCTACGCTTATGCTAATCTTAAACTAAGAAAGGTTATCATTAAGAAAAAATAACATGGACGACGCGAGCGAATATCTTGTTGATGAAAGCGTTCTCGGGCAATTCATTGACGAGCTAATCAAAAGAAAGCCTCTCGCGGTGAGTAGCACCGAGGAGCTTAGCATATTAAGGACAAAAAGCATGCACGAATTAGACGACCGCATCACTCGGGCCGTCTTAAATAGTCTAACCGAGGAGCAGGGCAGGGAACTAGACCAAATCCTCGACGCCGATACTGGCGCCGCCGAACCGTATCAGGAATTCTTTACTAAGCACGGCATTAATGTCGGGCAAATTTTCACCGACGTCGCCAACCAATATGCGCAAGAATTTTTAGGAGGTCAACATGCCTAATCAAGAACAATCTGGTAACAACCGCAATATCCACGTCCCCGAGGAGTGGAGAAGTCTCGTCCAGGATGGCATTTATGACATTAACGGTCAGCGCACCAAAGAATATCTCGAATCCGACTTCGGCAAAAAAGAGCTCGCCGAAGAAGCCAAGTTCGATGGCGATATGGATATTGTCGAGCGACGCCTCGCTGAGTTAGAGCGCGCCAAAAATGCCGGCGAAATCAGCGCCGAAAAAGCTGACAAATGGGCCAACCGCTACCGCGACTATCAAAACCGTCGCTTAGAAAAATTCGTCCAAAACATTGATAACCAAGGCTACCGCCAAGATTTTATCGACAGCCAATCTGTCGGCACTCCCGAGGAACAGGCTCGCAAAGACGCCGAAAACTTAAGCAACATTCAGGAAACTGGTCGCGAAGTTATTGGCGACCGCGTCGTCTTCGCCGAGCGTGGCGAAAAAACTATCGAAGCCACCGATGCTCCTGACGCTAACGAAACCACAACCAATCCGGAAGCCAAAACCGCTCCCGAAGACGCCGCTCTCATCGCGGAATTAAAAAAGTGGGACGAATTTAAAGCCCAAGGCATGGTCAGCGAAGCCGATGCCGACCGCATCAAACAGGAAGTCATTAAAGCCTTCGCTAGCCAAAAAGCAAACAATCTTAATGCTAATAATACCGGCGAGCTCGATACTGATAGCACTCCTGACCTTGACGCCGACAAAACCGCTGAAATCGACGCCGATAAAGATGCCGAGATTGAAAAAGACAAAGCCGCTGAAATCGAAAAGGATAAAGCCGCCGAACTCACTGGCGACAAAACCACGGAAAACGGCGAAGACCAAGAGGACGATCCCTCCGAGGTCCGTGGCAAAAAGCTTAAGAAAAAAGGTGGTTCCAAGCGTTTCTTCGCTGGAGCTGCCGCTGTTGCTCTTGCCGCAATTATCGCAGCCGGATCGCTGATTGGTATCGGCCTAACAAACCGCAGTAGTAATCGCGACAACAAACCCCAAACCGAAGATTCCGTCGACGCCGACAACGGCTCTGGCGAAAACAACGAGGCCCTTGGCATCTACGACGGCTACGGCGAACTCGGTATGTGGCTCTCCGAAAACAAAGCCGGCGAATTTAACTTTGCCAACGCCGCCGAAGTCGCGCCATTATTTAATAATGACGAATGCGAAATGGTGAAATATACCGCTCGTAATCAGGTAGAAAGTATGGCCGATTATATGGCGAACCTCCCTGATGAACTCCAGCTCGAAGGCTTTAAGGGTCTAAGCATCCTCGAAACCGAACAGAAATTACAAAGCTTAAGTAACGAAGAATTCGAATCGGTCCGCGCGCAGTTTGATCAAACCATCGACGGCGCCTTCACTCGGCGAGTCACGGTAAACGGCGAACAACAAAACGCCTACATGCGCCTTATCGACCCGAGCAAACCCGCCACTCACGATAATATGGAACTAGTCGAATGCACGACGAACGAGAATGATCTCGAGGTCACTCAGTTCTATTGGGTCGACGCTAACGGCAATGAAATCGGCACCATGAATATGAAACTCATCCCGGTATACGATGATAACGGCGACATTGTCAGTTTCGAAGGTTGCGAACAAGTTATCAACCCAGCCGGCTCAAAGGTTCAACTCTACGGCGGTCTCGAAACAATTATCGAAACTCCGGATATTCCGAGCACCCCAACCACTCCCGAAACTCCCGAGACGCCGGAAACCCCGGAAATCCCCGAAACTCCAGACACTCCAGACACCCCCGAAACCATCGCCCCTAAAGACGCAGAAAACCTCGAGCACATCGACGAAAACGCCCAAGAAAACAACGCGGCAAATATCGGCACTGGCGAAGTCAACGTCACCCCGACCGAAACCGTCAGCCAAGATAACCTCACCGAGCAACCTTCAGCCCAAGATTACCAAGGCACCGAACCGACCATCGTTCAAAACGAGGCCTCCGGTCCCGCCGAAGAAGTCCAGGCACAAGTCAGCCCCGAAAATAACTACAGCCAAGACTTAGGTGGCGCTAACGCGGACGAATACGCCCCGGTACAAGAAGACACCGCTGCTCAGGCGGCCGCCGACGCAGCCGAAATCCCAATTGAGCAAGCTCCCACCGAAGGCGAAGCTCTCGAAAACGCATTAAATGATTTAGGACTATATTAAGGGTAGGCAGAAAGGAACAACATGAAACACTCTATCAACCATAAATCACGCCTAGGGGCCTTTGGCATCCTCGGCGCGGTCGCGACTATTGGCGCGAGCTTACTCGGGCTAACCTCGGTCTCCGCTTGGGGTCCCGAGCGCTCGACTTTCACTATGCAAAGCCCAGCGACCTACCCGACCTTCAACTCTATCACCGACAACCCCACCATCGGCGATGAACGCGACTTCGTCCGTATCGGCGAAATCAATGCCGACGTCACCGACCTAAAAAACGAAGTCGAAGTCATACCTGGTCGTCAATATCTCGTTTATGTCTATTTCCACAACAACGCTTCTAGCACTTTTAACGATTCCGCACACAATCACTCTGGCGTCGCCGTTCAAACTCGGATGTCCACCTCGTTCTCGACCGTTCTCACGCCAAGTAGCAAAGGCAAAGTCACAGCCACTATCACCGCTAGCAATTCCAACCCGGCCTCCGTTTGGGACGAAGCCTACTTTACCACCACCACTGAAAAAGTCCTCATGCACTACGTTTCTGGCTCCGCCAAAATCTATAACGACTGGAGCGCTAACGGTAGCGTGATGCCATCGAGCCTCTTCACCGAAGAGGGAACTTTGCTCGGGCTGAACACCCTAAACGGCGTCATCCCGGGTTGCGAAGAATACCACGGTGTAGTCAGCTATGTCCTCCAAGCTGAAGAACTTGGCGGTTCAATCGACAAAACCGTTTCAAAAGACGGTGAAAACTTTTCTGAAAGCGTAAGCGCCGCAGCTGGCGACGAAATCACCTTCAAACTCGCCATCGCCAACACCGGCGACGTCGCCCTAACCAACGCCACGATTAAAGACATTCTGCCAGAAGGTCTAACCTTGGTTCCAGGCAGCGTCAGTCTCCGCGCCAACGATTCAACGACCACCGACCAACTTTCCGACAACATCCTTGGCACAGGCTATAACCTCGGCACCATCGGCACCGGCAACACAGTTTACATTACCTATAAAGCCACGGTAAACGGTGAATTTGATTGTACCGGCACAGAACTTGCAAACAGCGCTACTTTGACTTACGACAGCGACACCACTTCGGGCGACATTCGCACCGACTCGGCCACCGTCGTCGCTACAAAAACTGATTGCGCCGAACCCGAAACCTGCGAAACCAACCCCAATCTCGACGGTTGCCAACCGGAAAAAACTTGTGCCACCAACCCCGAAATGGAAGGTTGCCAAGAGCTCCCCAACACCGGCCCGGTCGAAATCGTACTCGCGGCGGTCATCATCGCCGGCATTGGTGGCGGCGGCTACTATCTCTACCGTACTAAAAGAACTCTAAAGGCGGTCGAAGGTAGCGTTTCCGGAAAAACCGCTGGCAAAATCACCGACAAAACTCTCGGCGAAACTCCAACCACAACTCACACAGATACTCAAAATCAAGACAAATCTGCCAAAATCGACGATTCCTCTTCCCAAAAACCAGATAATATGCTAAAATAATATAGATAATAAAGGAATTATATGAAAAAAGCAGTCATTCTCGTCGGCGGGAAGCAATATTTAGCCGGTGAAAAAGAGACCCTACGGGTGGACCTCCTCCCGGAAGGCACCAAAGAGCTCGAACTTGACGCTTTACTCGTAATCGACGGCGACAACACCACCGTCGGCACTCCTACGGTAAAGGGCGTAAAAGTTTCAGCAAAAGTAATCACGCCCGAAGTTAAAGGCGACAAAATCCGCGTTATCCGCTACAAAGCGAAAAAACGCGTTCACAAAGAAACTGGTCATCGCCAGAAATATTCCGAAATTGAAATCACCAAAATCGGATAAACTAACTAAAAATAAGCTCGTCAAAGAGCTTATTTTTATGGTATAATAGTTTTAATATGGCGAAGGTAATTTGTGTGACTAATCAAAAAGGCGGCGTGGGCAAAACCACCACCGCGGTCAATTTGTCATACTATTTAGCAAAAGATAAACACAAAACCCTGTTGGTCGATTTTGATCCCCAAGGCAATGCCACTTCTGGTCTCGGCGTCGACAAGTCCGACAGAAAAGCTCTCGGTGCCACCATGACCGAAGTCATTCTTGGCGCCGCCGAACTAAAAGACGCTGTCCGCCCGACTAAGTATAAACATTTCGACCTCGCTCCCGCCACCCCCGAACTCGCCAATGCCGAAGTTGAACTAACTGGTTTGCCTCGCAAATTCGTCCGCCTGCGCGACGCGCTCCGCACACTCGATGATAAATACGAATACATTATTATCGACTCACCCCCGTCGCTCAGTCTCCTCACCGTCAACGGCATGATCGCCTCAAACTTCCTACTTCTGCCGGTCCAAACCGAATTCTACGCTCTAGAAGGCGTCGCCCAACTTCTCGAAAGCATGAAACTAGTCATGAAACAAGCCAACCCCAACTTAAAACTTCTCGGCGTTCTCGCCACCATGTACGACAAACGCACCAGCCTCTCCGCCCAAGTTTACGCCGAAATCGAAAAATATTTCAAAAAACTGGCCTTTAGGACAACCATTCCGCGCAACGTGCGCGTTGCCGAGGCCCCGTCGCACGGTGTGCCGGTCGGTGTTTACGATAAATTTAGCAAAGGCGCCAAAGCCTATAAAGAATTTGCCAAAGAAGTGGAGGAACGCACCAAATGAAAGGTTTAGGAAGAGGTTTTGAAAGTTTAATCCCGACGGAGTTAATCGACGATGAGTTCGATCCCACCGCCGCTGAGGACAAAAAAGAAAGTCAGTTAAAGGAGCTAAAACTCTCCGAAGTTTTTCGTGACGAGGATCAGCCCCGTCGAGAATTCAGCGAAGAAGCCTTGAATGCTTTGGCCGCCTCAATCAAAGAACACGGTGTCTTGCAACCTATCGTCGTCACCAAAGAAGAAGGGAAGTATAAAATCGTCGCCGGCGAACGTCGTTGGCGCGCCTCGAAAATTGCCGGTCTCGACAAAATCCCTGCCATCGTCCGCACTCTCGATTCCCAAAATCGTCTCGAACTTTCCATTATCGAAAACGCTCAGCGCGAAGATTTAAACGCTATCGAACTCGCCACCGCCTACGCAAAACTTGCCGGTCAATTCAACCTCTCCACCAAAGACATCGCCGCCCGCGTCGGTAAATCCGAATCCTCTATCCAAGGCACCATGCGCCTCTTAAACCTCCCCGACGAAGTCAAAAAAATCATGGTCAAAGAAAAATTGTCCGAAGGCGTGATGCGCCCCTTGGTCTCTCGCGATGAGCAAACCATCAAAAAAGTTCTCCCCAAAATCATCGCCGAAGGTTGGACCGCTCGCAAAGTCGAACGCTATTTTACCGAAACCAAGAAAAAATCCAGCTCCGCCGCTATCAAACGCGCCGAATACATTAAAGTAGAAAACAGCTTGTCCGAAAAATACTCCGCCACTGCTAAAATTTCTGGCCGCAGCCTTACTTTTAAATGCCGTTCCGAAGCAGAACTAAAAGTCCTTATCGAAAAACTTAAATAATTCCAGTCCGCTGTCGTCTCCAATTTCGCCAATACTAAAACCAACCAAAAGATCACCAAACTCATTTCCGCGCTGGCTCTAGGACAGCCTAAAACGTCCGAATCTTATCAAACGGGAACAACCTCATCACCACCGGTCCCACAACTCGGCAATACGGAATCGTCCCCAGCCCGTTTCGCGAATCCCACGAGTTCGAACCTTCGCGGTTATCGCCCGAAACGAACAACTCACCCTCCGGTACCACCGTGTCCACTTCGCCCGAAGTATATTCTTTCGGCCCATCCGTCTCCGACGTTCGCCACTCACCATCATAAATAAACCCGTCCGGATGCTCGTCATTATAAATTGTCATCACCCCGTCTTTCACGACCACTCGTTCGCCAGGGAACGCCACCACCCGCTTAATAATATATCGGTCGTTCACGTTCGACGGCACATTGCACGTCATCGGATTTTCCACCCCGAGCGCCTTGTATTCCGCCACTTTTTCTTTGTCTTCATTTAGTAGCACGATAATCTGCCCCCGTTCCGGCACATATTCCTGCCCCAAAAAATGCGCCCACGACACCGCCGCCCGATTCACCACAATCCGGTCGTCCCCGTGCAAAGTATTCTCCATCGAACTCCCCACCACATTATACGACTGATAAATATAGGTGTTAAGAAACAGCGTCCCCAGCACAATCAGCAAAATAAACGACCCCAAACTGCACAAATCTTTCACCAGCGGGTGCTTCTGAAAAAAAGTCGGTTGCATAACAACTATTATAACACCAAATTTTAACTTATTTTAAACAATCTGCTATAATATAAAGATATGGCAGATTATATTCTAGCAAGAAAATCGCGCAATATCATGAGTACCATGGTTCACGTTTTCTTAAATCTTTTGCTCGGTATCGGTTCGGTTTTAGTCACAGTTCTCTCCGGCAGCCCCCTGATAGGTCTGATTTTAGTTTTTGCCTCCAAATGGCGAGTTTTCGCCGTCCGGCCTCGCTATCTTTGGCTCAATATTAAATCCAACCTCGTCGATATGATTGTCGGCATCAGCGTCGTTCTGCTCACCTACTACACCGGCGCCACTTTTCTCCCGGTCGACTTTCTCTTAATGATTTTTTATTCCATCTGGCTCATCGTGATTAAGCCACTTTCGTCCGAACCCGCCACTCTCGTCCAGTCGCTCATCGCCGTCTTTCTCGGCATCTCCGCTTCGGTCATCATGACCGTCTCGCTCGAGCCTATCGTCCTGGTTTTGCTCGCCTTTCTCATCGGCTATTCCGCTTCCCGCCACGTCCTCTCCCAAACCAACGACAACGACTACACTTTAACCACGCTGGTTTGCGGCCTCGTCTTCGCCGAAATCGCCTGGCTCTGCTTTTCGTGGTCTATCATTTATACTTTTGGCAACACCGGCATCCGCATCCCCCAACTCGCGCTCATTCTCACCATTTTTGCCTTTGTCTATAATTATACTCGCCAAGCTATCGTCAAATACCAAGCCGATTTCCGCTTCAAACACATTCTCGGCCCCGTCATTTTCGGCGCTATCCTCATTGCGATTATTGTCCTATTTTTTAGTAACCCAATATTTAATATTTAAGGAGGTAAAATGAAAGAAGAACCAGCGCTAGATGCGCCAACAACTAACGATATCAAGGCCGGGTCCCTTGAGTCAGCACCAGAAGCCAACGAGCCCAAAACCGAGCTCAAGCCCGAGCCCGAGGCGGTTAGTCCCAAGCGGGAGGCTAAAAAGCCGGCTCACCCCGAACTGGGAGTCGTCGCTCACCCCGAACCATATTCCGGTACCAACAAAGCCGCTATCGCCATGTCCTTAATCGCGCTCGTCTGTGGCTGCGGCGGGCTAGCTCTCGGCTGGCTCGGCTACGAAAAAGCCTCCACGCCACTCACTTTCCTTAGTTCCAGCACCGACGGCAATTCTGCTAACTTCGTCGAAGGCTCTATTGCCGACGTCGCCGAAAAAGTCTCCAAATCCGTCGTTTCTATCGTCACTTCGACCAAAACCACCGACTTTTTCGGTCAAAGTTACAACTCCGCCGCCGCCGGCACCGGCATTATCGTCACCGCGGATGGCTATATCCTGACTAATAAGCACGTCGTCAGCGGCGCCAGCGCAGTTACGGTGGTTCTAGACGACGGCACAACCTACGAAAATGTCAAAATCGTCGCGACCGACCCCCTAAACGACGTCGCTTTCCTGAAAGTCGAGAACGTTTCCGACCTCACCGCAGCCACGCTCGGCGATTCCAAAACTATCGCCGTCGGTCAACAAGTTATCGCTATCGGCAACGCCCTCGGCGAATATCAAAACACCGTCACCTCCGGCATCGTCTCTGGCACCGGTCGTTCAGTCGTCGCGTCCGATGGCAGCGGCACCACCACCGAATCCTTGTCCGACATGATTCAAACCGACGCCGCCATCAATTCCGGCAACTCTGGCGGACCACTAGTCAACGCCGCCAGCGAAGTCATCGGCATCAACACCGCCACCTCGACCTCTGCCGAAAACATGGGCTTTGCCATTCCGATTTCTAGTGTCAAAGGCATGCTCGCCCAACTCACCGAAACCGGCTCTGCCAAACGCACCTATCTCGGCGTCTATGTCGTCGAAATCACCGCCGCAATCGCAAAAAGCTACAACCTGCCAGTCAGCGAAGGCGCCTACATCTATAGCTCCTCGAACTATTCCGCCATCGTTTCCGGTGGTCCCGCCGCAAAAGCAGGCCTCAAAGACAAAGATATCGTCACCAAAGTCAACGGTGTCTCCGTCGGCGCTGCCGGCTCGCTCACAAACTTAATCGGCGAGTACAAACCTGGCGACACAGTCCAACTCACGGTTATCCGCGATGGCAAAGAAATCGCTATCAACGTCACCCTCGAAGGCTATTCAAACTAGTCCTTCATAAAAGTCTCGAACACCAACCCAAACCCCCGCACCTCCCACAGGGAATAACCATATTCGCGAGCATAATCCACAATCCGCTCATGCTGACACGGGTCGGCCTCCAGTACCAAAAACGGAACTTTTCGTGCTTTCGCTTGCTGAACTAATTTTTTAATCAGCTTAAGCCCCCCGTCTTCCGCATACAGCGCCAGCCTCGGCTCTTTAGAGAGCGCCTTTTTATCAATCCACTCCCAATTCTCATCCACATACGGCAAATTCGCCACCACTACCTCAAATTCACCATGTACCCCGGCCATCAAATCCGACTTTAAAAACTCCACTTCCGCGCCGAGTCTCTTTGCGTTTTCTCGCGCGACATTTAAAGCCTCATCCGAAATATCACAAGCCGTGATTTTCGCCTCCAACAGCTCCAGCGCCAAAGAAACCGCAATACACCCCGAACCCGTCCCCACCTCTAGAATTCGGCATTTTTTCGGCAATTTTGGACGCGCTGGAATGATACCGGGTAGATATGCCTTCCCAGCCAAATTCAGCACCGCATCTACCAACATTTCCGTCTCCGGGCGGGGAATTAACACGTCAGGCGTAATCAAAAACTCCCGTCCATAGAAATTAACCGGATTAACTTTTGAGTTCTCGCTCATGCTTTTTCAGCTCTAGAATAATATCCTCAATATCGCCGTCCATCACCGCCGGAATATTCGATCGCGAATAATGAATTCTATGGTCTGTCACTCGGTCTTGCGGAAAATTATAAGTGCGAATTTTCTCACTCCGGTCCCCCGTCCCAATCAGCGACTTTCTCGCTTCACTCGCATTTTTGATTTCTTCTGCCTTTTTCTTTTCCAAAAGTCGCGCCCGCAAAATATTCATTGCCTTAATTCGGTTCTGTTGTTGCGAACGCTCATCTTGCATCGCCACCACGATCCCAGTCGGCAAATGCGTAATCCTTACCGCCGAGTCGGTCGTATTCACCCCTTGCCCCCCATGCCCGCCGGACCGATAAATATCAATCCGTAAATCTTCAGACTTAATCTCGAGATCCTCTTCCGAAGCCTCCGGCAACACCGCCACCGTCGCGGTCGAGGTGTGAATTCTCCCCTGCGACTCGGTTACCGGCACGCGTTGCACACGATGCACTCCGCCCTCAAACTTCAACTGCCCGTAGGCGTCCTCCCCGGACACCTTAAAAATCACCTCTTTCATCCCACCCGCTTCGTTTTCGTTCTGCGACATTAACTCAACTTTCAGCCCATGCCCCTCGGCATATTTCGTATACATCCGATACAACTCGCCCGCGAACAGGGAAGCTTCATCACCTCCCGCCCCCGCCCGAATCTCCATAATCGCCGGTTTGTCGTCTTCTGGGTCGCGCGGAATTAATAATTCCTCGAGTTGCGCCTCAGCCTCGGCGATTTCAGTTTTTAATCGCGCCGCGTCCTCGCGCGCCAGCTCCCCCAGCTCCGCATCGTTCACTAAGCTTTCCGCCTCTGTTAAATTCTCCGAAAATTGAACAATTTTTTTATTCAACTCCAGAATTTCCCTTAAAATTCCCGCCCGTTTCGACTTTGCCGCAAAATCCGTCGCCGCATACGCGTCCGGTTTCGCCAAAAAATCTTCAATCTCCCCGAGTTCCTCTTCAAATTTTTTCAAATCCATGCTATAATTATATCATACTTATGGGGATTTAGCTCAGCTGGCTAGAGCGTACGATTCACATTCGTAAGGTCACAGGTTCGAGCCCTGTAATCCCCACCATAAGTCCAGCCCTAGCAGGCCTTTTTTCTGCCCAAAAAAATCCTCCAAAATCCCACCAAAAACCACTTGCTTTTCCATATTTAGTGTCGTATACTAGATATTAGACACTAAATATAGCGTTTGGTCGCTATAGCACCTACAAAACAATACAACAAGAAAACATTGAAGGAGGTATCAAATGTTTAAGCGTATCGTCAAACGTGACGGCAAAATCGTCAAATTCGACCCCGAAAAAATCACCGAGGCTATCACCAAGGCTGGTCTAGCTACGGGTGAGTTCAAAGCCGACCGCGCCAAGGCCCTAACCGAAAAGGTCCTAAAGCGCGCCGAAGAAAAAATCACCGCTCGCACCCCGAATGTCGAGCAAATCCAAGACATCGTCGAAGAAGTCCTAATGGAATCCAGTTTCAAAAAGACCGCGCGTTCCTACATTCGCTACCGCCAAGAGCGTTCCCGCGTACGCGACGCCAAATCCGACCTCATGATGGTCTACCGCACCATTTCTCACGCTGACGCCTCCGAAGATTCCGACGTTAAGCGCTCCAACGCCAACGTCGACGGCGACTCCGCAATGGGGAAGATGCTCCAATTCGGCGCCGAAGGTTCCAAAGTTTTCGCAAAAACTCTACTTTTGCGTCCAGATATCGCCGCCGCGCACGAAAACGGCGACATTCATATCCACGACCTCGACTTTTACGCTACTGGCACTCTGACTTGTTGCCAGTCCGACCCCTTCGTCTTGTTTGAAAACGGCGGGTTCAACACCGGTCATGGACATCTACGTACCCCGAACTCCATCGGCTCCTACGCTGCTCTCGCCGCCATCCTTCTTCAAGCCAACCAAAACGAGCAACACGGCGGTCAGTCTATCCCGAACTTCGACTACGCCATGGCGCCGGGCGTCAACAAATCCTTCCGTAAAGCCCTCAAACGCAATCTCGAAAAATACAACGAATTCGCCGACAAAAGCCTCAAGCTCGAAGTCAAAGACACTTATGAATTCGGCGACGACCAAAAACTCGAAAAAGCCAAATGGCCGAAAAAAGTCATCGAAGTCTCGAACGCCGACGTTGAACGCGAAACTCTCCAGGCCATGGAAGGTTTTATCCATAACTTAAACACCATGCACTCCCGTGCCGGCGCCCAAGTTCCGTTCACAAGCATCAACTTCGGCACCGACACCACTCCTGCCGGCCGACTAGTCTCCAAATATTTACTCCAAGCCACCGAAAACGGCCTCGGCAAAGGCGAAACTCCGATTTTCCCAATCAGCATTTTCAAAGTCAAATCCGGCATCAACTACGACCCCGGCGACCCAAACTACGACCTCTTCCAAAAATCCATGGAAGTCTCCGCCAAGCGCCTCTTCCCGAATTTCTGTTTTGTCGACGCCCCTTACAACTTAAAATACTACAAAAAAGGCGATTACCGCACCGAAATCGCGACTATGGGCTGCCGCACTCGCGTCTTTGCCAGCATTTTCCCCGAATCCGACGGCATCGTTACCGGTCGTGGCAACCTATCTTTCACTACGGTGAACTTAGTCCGCATCGGTATCAACCACGGTATCTGCACCGGCGAGCGCAAAGAGGCCGACTGGGACGGTTTCTACAAAGAACTCGACGAAAAAATGGATCTCGTCAAAGACGAACTCTTGGAGCGTTTCGAATTTCAAGCCAACCAACACGTCCGCAACTTCCCATTTCTCATGGGTCAGGGCAACTGGTTCGGCTCCGAAAAACTAAAACCCAGCGATACCTTGCGCGATGTCATTAAACACGGTACCTTAAGCATCGGCTTCATCGGCCTCGCCGAAACACTCGTTGCCATGACCGGCAAACACCACGGCGAAGACGAAGACGCGCGTGAACTCGGGCTCGACATCATCACCCACATGCGCGAAAAATGCGACAGTTATTCCAAAAAGTATAAACTCAACTTCTCGCTTCTCGCCACTCCTGCCGAAGGCATCGCCGGCCGCTTTACCAAAATCGACCGCAAAGAATACGGCGCAATTAAAGGCGTCACCGACCGCGATTTCTACACCAACTCCTTCCACGTGCCGGTTTACTACCCAATTTCCGCATTCGACAAAATCGATATCGAGGCCCCGTATCACAACCTTTGCAACGCCGGTCATATCACTTATATCGAGCTTGACGGCGACCCGTCGCAAAACCTCGCCGCTTTCGAATCTGTGATTCGTAAAATGCACGACTCTGGCATTGGCTACGGTTCGGTCAACCACCCTGTCGATCGCGATCCAGTTTGTGGGTTCTCCGGCGTAATTACTGGCGACCGCTGTCCGCATTGTGGTCGGCTCGAAGGCGACCTACCGTTCGAAAAAGTTAAACTTTGCACCAAAGGGGAATAAATGTCCGCTAAGTTCGACCTAGATCAATACTTGCTCGACAATATTTCCAAACAACTCGAGGTTCCGGACGGCTATATCCGCCTGTCCGGTCCTCTCGAACACGATAATATTGTCAACGGCGACGGCCTCCGCGCGATTATTTGGACCCAAGGTTGCCCCAACCACTGCAAAGGTTGCCAAAATCCCGAAACTTGGGACTATAACGCTGGGTTTCTCATTAAACTCGACGACATTAAAGCCGAACTAGCGAAGTTCAAAGGCCAAACCGGTCTTACGTTCTGCGGCGGCGAGCCTTTTATCCAAGCCAAAGCCTGCAAAGAACTCGCCGACTGGGTACGCCAAGAACTCGGTTGGGATGTCTGGAGCTTTACCGGCTTCAAACACGAACTCATCCAAAAACACGGCGGCGCCCCTTGGGAATTCTTAAAATCCCTTGACGCACTCATCGACGGACCGTTTGTTCTCGAACAGCGCGACTTATCTCTGCGTTTTCGTGGCTCAAAAAACCAACGTCTGCTCCACCTAGAACTCGGCACCGGCAAAATCCTTTCCATCGAATAACTCGGGAAAAGATATCAGTTCACAGATTTCGCACTAAACGGGGTTGATTGTCAAAATCGGTGTTATAATAAGTATATGACCTCGAAAACTTCTAAATCGGCCGATTCTGAGCGCGTTAAGCGCGCGATTGAAGTTGCCACCAAAGCCCACGAGGGGCAATTTCGCAAAACTGGCGAGCCCTACATTATTCATCCGCTTGCAGTCAAAAAAATCCTCGAAGAGTGGGGTATGGACGAGGACACGATTATTGCCGGCGTGCTTCATGACGTAGTCGAGGACACCAACGTTACTCTCGACGATATTAAAAAAGAATTCGGCGAGTCGGTTGCCTTTTTGGTTGATGGCGTGACCAAAATTTCCACCGCCCGCGACGGCATGCGCGATATCGATACCTATCTTCCGACCACGAAGGACAATTTTTTGCGCCTAATGATTGCGCTCGGCGATGACATCCGCGTTTTAATTATCAAACTCGCCGACCGGCTTCATAATCTGCGCACTCTGTCCGCTCTTCCGCCCGACAAACAAAAGAAAATCGCCAAAGAATCGCTCGAAGTTTTTGCGCCTCTTGCCGACCGACTTAACATGGGCCTTCTGCGTGTCGAAATGTCCGACCTCGCTTTCAAATATGTCGACCCACGCCGGTTCGAAAAACTCGCAGATTTAATCAAAAAATACAACAAATCTGCCGAAAAATCGCTCGCCAAAGTTACCGACGAAGTTTCCGCGGCGCTCAAAAAAGAAAAAATCAAGTTCAATCTCTCTGGCCGAGTCAAATCCGTCTATTCACTCCATAAAAAACTCGCCAAGCACAATCAAAACATGGGCGAAGTTTATGACTTGACGGCTCTGCGCGTCGTGGTTGACGATATTACGACCTGTTATCTTGTGCTCGGCATCATTCACTCACTTTACACTCCGATGGACGGCCGGATTAAGGATTACATTGCCATGCCTAAGCAAAACGGCTACCAATCTTTGCATACGACCGTCATCACTAAAGACAAACACATCATTGAATTCCAAATCCGGACCAAAGAGATGCACGAATACGCCGAACGCGGGCTGGCAGCGAGCTTCTATTATAATGAACAAAAACTCACCGAAAATTATAAACAGGGCAAAATCGAACATCTCCCGACAAATCTGCTTTGGATTACTGAGCTCCAAATGACCGCCGCGAAACTACGCGAAGGGAAGAAAGTCGACCTCAAAAAATTAAAATTAAATCTTTTCGCCGATAAAATTTTCGTCTACACCCCCAAAGGCGATATTATCGACCTACCTAAAGGCGCTCTGCCGCTCGATTTCGCCTATCGGCTTCATTCCGAAATCGGCGACCATGTAGTCGGCGTTAAAATCAATGGCAAGATGTCCAACTTGAACAAAAAATTAGAACACGGCGACGTCGTAGAAATTCTCACCTCTAAAAACCAAACCCCAAAACCATCTTGGTTTGATAAAATTATTACTCCCCACGCTCGCCAAAAACTCCGTCACCGCCTCAACGCCGACAAAGACACCGACAAACCCGTCGACCCCTCTCGCCACAAACACTCCCGCAAAAAGAAAAAATAAA
>CAVFVK010000014.1:0-1977 GCA_963626095.1 bacterium
CACCCCTTGACTTTCCGCCCCATCCGTGCTACAATAACCCTAATATTAGCTCAGCAACTGCGTCAACCCGTTTGCGTGGCGAGTCCGCGAACCCAAACGAGAGAACGGCAATTGCTTTAACCAAAGGAGTTTTATGAAAGATTACGAACTCACCATCGTGTTTCATCCCGATCTCGAGATGAATCTCGACCCTGCGCTCGACAAAGTCAAGAAAATTCTTGAAACTAACGGCGCCAAAATTATCAAAGAAGAGTCCGACGGCAAGAAGCGCCTCTGCTACGAAATCAAAAAGCAGAGCTTCGGAATTTACTACTTTTTCGAGTTGCAACTTCCGGCCGACGCTCCGCAAAAAGTCTCAAATGTGTTCAACATTTCCGACGAAATTTTGCGCTATCTCTTAGTCAAGACCGACCCGCGCCAAGCCAAATACGCTTCGCGCCGTGCCGAGCACGCCGAGAAAGCCAAAGAAGACGACACCAAAGCTAAAGAGGAGAACTAATCATGCGCGGATTTTCCAAAGCTATCATCACCGGTAACTTAACTCGCGACCCCGAACTTCGCACCACCCCAAGTGGCGCCAATGTCTGTAGTTTCGCTGTCGCCGTCAACCGCGTCTACAAAGACGCCAACGGTGGTCAACGCGAAGATGTTTCCTTTATTGACTGTTCCGCCTGGGGCAAAGTCGGCGAAATGATCGGTCAATACGCCAAAAAAGGTTCCGCCGTGCTCGTCTGCGGTCGCCTTGACCAACGCAGTTGGGAAGACAAAAACACCGGCCAAAAGCGCTCTCGCGTCGAAATCGTCGTCGATGACTTCAATTTCATCGGCTCTGGTGCAAACGCAAACGGTGGCAACTCTAGCTACGGCGCTTCTAGCTCCTCTGCTAGTGTTGACGCAGCCCCAGCAGCCGAAGCTCGCCCAGTCGAAGACGAGTCCGAAATCGATTTGAGTGATGTCCCATTCTAATCTAAAAACCGAAGGAGAATTTTATGAAAAAAATTAAGAGTGACCCAAACCTCTATTTCAACTACCGCGACGTCAAGTCCTTGCAACGCTATCTTGACGTTTACGGCCGAATTGAGCCGATGAGCAAAACCGGCCTTTCCGCCAAACAACAGCGCCAACTCGCTGTCGCGATTAAGCGTGCGCGCCACTTGGCACTTTTGCCATTCATTGCTAACTAAGGAGAAAAACATGTACGGACCAACCGATCTCAAGAAAAACACCTTGATTACCTTAGACGGCCAACCGTATAAGGTGGTAGAATACTCACAAAAAGTAATGGGGCGTGGCGGCTCAATCGTCAACGTGAAGGTCAAAAACCTCATCACCGGCGCCCTGCTCCCTAAAACTTTCAAGGGTCAAGAAAAAATCGAACCCGCCGAAGTCACAAATCGTAAAGTTCAATATCTTTACAAAGACGACGAAAAGTTCTATTTCATGGACCCAGAAAGTTTCGAGCAATACGAACTCGGCGCTGACCTCGTCGGCGATTCCAAGGATTTCATGAAGGACGGTGACGAAATGGAAATTCAATTCTATAACGGCACCCCGATCAACCTTCAACTTCCCAAGAATCTCTGGCTCACCGTCACCTACACCGAGAGCGTAGTCAAAGGCGACACCACGAGCTCCGTCATGAAAGACGCCACTCTCGAAACTGGCGTCGTGGTCAAAGTCCCGGCCTTTATCAAAGAAGGCGACATTGTGTCCATCGACACAGAAACTGGCGCATATCGTGAACGAAAAAAGTAGAGGCTACTACAAAATTAAAGGCGCAGCAAGTGCCTTTAATTTTGATTTTCGGGGCAAAACCGTTCTCGACATCGGCTCCTCCACCGGCGGTTTCACCGAATACGCCCTGGAGCGCGGCGCCAAAAAAATCATCGCCGTCGAAAAGGGAACCAACCAAATGAAACGTCCCCTCCGCTCCGACCCTCGCGTCGAACTTCACGAGAAAACCGACATCTTCGATTT
>CAVFVK010000014.1:2140-16630 GCA_963626095.1 bacterium
AGCTTGACAAAAATCCTAAAGTATGCTAAAATAAACCTAGCACGTAGCGATACGGACTTCTTAGTGATGTTAAAGCCCCAATTCGAAGCCAGCCCCGAACAGCTAATAAAAGGTGTCGTCAAAAACGAAAAACTTCGTCGCGACATCATCAAAAACTTCGAACTTTGGCTAAAACACAACGGTTTTATTATTGTGAACAAACGCGACAACGACCTAAAAGGCAAAACCGGAAATCGCGAAAGATTTTATTATTTAACTCTTGAAAAATAAACCACAACCGTTTATAATAAAAAGCATGAACTTACTGCATGGTGTGGGCGACTTCTTCTCCCTAGATATAGGGACGAACTCGATGCGAATCGTGCAACTTTCTGGTAACATCCAGAAGGGTTGGACTTTGCAACGCTTCGCTTACGTACCAATCGACCCGCGTTTAACTCAAGATGTTTCCGAACTCGGCAAAAAACGCCTTGGCGAGGCGATTATGGGTGCCGTCAACCAAGCCGGCATTAAAACCAAAAACGTCGCCATCGGTCTCCCTGCCAACAAAACTTTCACCAGTATCGTCGAAACTGATACCATGCCCGAAAAAGAGCTCAAAAAATCCTTCAAATACGAACTCGACAAATACGTCCCGATGCCTTTGAATGACGCCAAAGCCGACTATGTCATTCTCGGTCTGTCTCCAAACAACCCCGCCAAAACCGAGGTTCTAATCAGCTCGGTCGCCAAAGATTATGCCGAATCCACCATGGAAATGATCGAAAAAACCGGTCTTAATATCGTCGCCATGGAGCCCGAACCGCTCGCCATGGCTCGCGCGCTCAGCACTCCGGGCGCAATGGACGCAATTTTGGTTGTTGATTTCGGCGAAAGTTCCACCGACCTCGCGATTGTTTATAAAGATATGCCTCGCCTTGTCCGCACTATTCCTGGTGGCATTTCCGTTCTGGCCAAAGCCGTTGCGGGTAGCTTAAACGTCCGCGAAGACCAAGCTCGCCAATTTATTCTCAAATTCGGTCTCGACCAAAACCAAGTCGAAGGCCAAGTCTTCAAAGTCTTAAACACTCACCTCAATAACTTTGCTTCCGAACTCACCAAATCCGTCCGTTTCTTCCAAACCAAATACCTCTCCGGCAAAGTCGGCGGCATCGTGCTTTCTGGCTACGCCGGCATCATCCCGCTACTGCCCGAATTCATCGAAGCTAGAACTAGCACCCCGACCATCAAAGGCAACCCGTGGCAGCTCGTGCGCTGTACTCCCGACCAACAACGCGTTCTCGCGCCGGTCGCCAGCGAATTTGCCGTCGCTATCGGTTTGTCAGAAAGGAGCAATGACTAATGGCTAAAGAATATCACATGTCCGACATCATCAAAAAAATATTCCCTCAAAAACCCGGACGTAAAACTCATCGCGAAATCAATCTCGTTCCCGACATTAAAAACGAGATGATTAAAACTTTAAAACTCCGCAATTTGATTTTCTTCATCTGTATTGTGGTCGCTTCGGCGAGTATCGGCGTTACTTTGATTTTTGGTATCACCGCCGGCGGTCAACAAATCGCTATCGACAACAAAAAAACCGCTATCGACAACCTTTCTGCAAAGCTCAATTCTTACTCCGATCTTGACGATTTTCTCACCATCAAAGACCAAATCGACGGCATTAGCACTATCACCAGTAAAAAAACCGTCCTTTCCCGCACTTTCAACATCCTTTCCGCCTTTTTGCCAACCGGCGCCGACACGATCACAATTTCAAACCTCGACGTCGACCTCTCGGGCGACCAGCCGGCCTTCAATTTTGATGCCCAAGCCAACTCTGGCACCGAGCCGTATATCGATTTCGCCGTCCTCGAAGCCTTCCGTAAAAGCATGGACGAAATGCGCTACGACTACGGTACCTACGTCGACAAAAACGGCGACAGCATCCCGGCTTATTGTATGATTGAATCCGGCTCCGATGGCGCAATTTTCACCGACACCACGAGGCGCGGTCTCGTCTCGACCGAAACCAACAGCATCTACGCTCTCTGGGCGATTAACGGCGAAGGTTGCGCTCCGGCTTCCGCGGACGATAATTACAACCCCGAGTCTGATTACACTCTCGAAGATTACGAAGGTCAAAAAGTCGTTCGCATCTGGCGCACCCCGCAACCAGAATGGTACAAAGAAAACCCGAGCTCGTCCGAGGCCCAAATCTCTCTAGAAGGCTCTATCTCCAACGTCGCCCACTTCGAAAGTTCCTGTACTTCCTACTCCGGCACAAAAAACAACAATTCCATCACTTGGACCAAAACCAACAACGACTGTCTTCTCGTTCCTGGCGGTAGCTCCGAAGGTATCACCGTCTCCGAAGCTACCAACGGTCGTGACGCCGACGAACAACTAGTCCTCCGTTTTTCTGCCACTATTCTTATCGCTCCCGAAGCCTACCAATTCACTAACACCCACATGCTCGCCGTCGCTCCTGCCGGTCGCCACAACGTTACCGATTCCTATCTCCAGGTTCAGGCCATGTTTAGCGCTCCTGCTACCGCCTGCTCCGCGGATGATGTCGATTGTAGCACCAACACCAACAATTCTAACGGCAATAATAACACGAATGGAGGACAGTAATATGGCCAAAGAAGTCGCTATCGGCAAACGCGCCAAAATCTCAGAAGCCCAGCAATACATGTTGCTAGCCGTGCTCGGCGCCTCCATTTTTCTCGGTGTCGCCATTTCGCTGGTCTCACATTTTGTCGACCAAATCGCCTTCAATGTCAAAGTTATTATGGCAGAAGACGAATCCATTACTAATTACTCGGACCTAATCAAAAACACCGGCGTCTGCAAAGCCCCGTCCGGCAAAGTCTATTCCGACGAAGAACTCAAAAACTGCTCGCCGGATTCTATCGAAGTTTCCGAAATCAGCGGCACTCTCCGCGCCAACATTTTACAAGGGCTCGCCGCTAACGAAGCTCTCGATTCTGTCCCCAAAGAAAACAGCACCAGCTGCATCAACCCCGCCACTAGCAAAAACTACACTTACAAAGAACTCAACAAATTATATTCCGACGCTCGTGGCGCTTCCGAACTCCAAGCCGCCTCTACACTCATCAAAAGTTGCTCGGCCCTCCGCGTCATCCCCGACGCTCTCCCAGCTTACAAAAATGAAGAAGCTCTGCTTGCTAGCTTAAACAAATTATACCTAACCGCCAACTGGGAACCTGAATCCATCAGCTCCTCCGGCACAACCGAAGCTTCCGAACTCGCCGAAAACTTAAACGAAATCTCCGTCAGCTCCAAAATCGAGGCCGACTTCGGCACCACCATGAAAGCTCTGACCAATATCGAACGCTCCATTCGTGAGTTCAATATCACTCGCGCCAGCATCGAATGGGACAGCGACAGCGCCATCAGCCTCCAATTCCAGGCCACCGCATATTTCATGAATCGCTCAAGCATCGTCGAGACCACTAGCACGGTCAGTCCCGACAGCGCCACAACTAGCAAAGGAGGTAACTAAATTATGAAATCCGCCAAAGCCGAACTCGCCACCACTATCGTCGCCGCCATCGCCGGAGTTTTAATCGCCTATTTTGTCACGGGATTATTTATCGGTGAAATCGAATCCGTCAGCGTTAAAACCGTCGAAACCGAAGTCACAGCCGACCTCGCCGAGCCGGACCAAAACATTTTCAACTACAAATCTCTCAACCCGACCGTTGAAATCTACATTGGCAACGGCGACGTCCAAACCGTCTCCGACCTCCCCGTCGACACCACTGATACTCAAATCGATAACACCGCCGACGACACTACAAACGACACCACTAACAACACCAACCAGCAGGAGAATTCTTAATGGCGCTTCTTACCAAAGACGCCGAAATCAGAATCGCCGAGCTTCTGCTGAGTGAGGGGCTGGCGGATCGCAAACTCGTCACCGCAGTCGAGCAGGAACTTCAGCCGACCAACAAATCCGTTCTCACCGAACTTATTAATCGCAAAATCATCAATTCCGAAATGGTCGCTCGCGCCACCGCCGCGATTATCGGCGTGCCTTATGTCGAACTCAAAAACATCACTATCGACCAAGAAACTCTAGCGCGCATTCCTGGCGATGCCTCGAAACGCGTTCATGCAGTCGCGCTCGGCGAAAAAGACGGCATGCTTAACGTCGCCATGGTCGACGTCACCAACGTCCAGACCACGGACTACCTCTCAAATTTAATCAACCAGCCCATTCGCGTGTGGATGGCTTCCGAGCAGGGAATTGAAGAAGTCCTCGCTCAATTTCACGGCGACATTTCCAGTGTCCGCGACGTGGTTAGCGACGCCGACACCTCGGCTGACGAGGCTGCCAAAAGCGACGCCAAAACCATCGTCGAAGATTCTCCGATTTCCAAAGCCCTCACTACGATTCTGAGTTATTCCGCCAAGACCAAGGCTTCGGATATCCATATCGAACCGCTCGAAAAATCTCTTATCATCCGTTGTCGTATCGACGGCGTCTTGCGCAAAATCATGGAACTGCCCAAAAGTGTTGCTCCGGCCCTAGTTTCGCGCATTAAAATCCTCGCCTCACTCAAAATCGACGAACACCGCATCCCCCAAGACGGTCAGTTCACCGTGATTGTCGACGGTCAAGAAATCGACCTGCGTATTGCAATTTCTCCGGTTACTTGGGGTGAACAAGTCGTCATTCGTTTGCTCGACAAAAAATCCGCCTCGATGGACATCGCCAAAATGGGTATGTCCGGCCGCGCTCTGCGCGACGTTTTAGACGGCATCCAAAAACCTAACGGCATGATTCTGACTTCCGGCCCAACCGGTTCGGGCAAGTCCACTACTCTTTATGCCCTGATTCAACAAATCAAATCCGAAGAAATCAATATCGTCACTCTCGAGGATCCGGTCGAGTACAAAATGGACGGCGTCAACCAAATCCAAGTCAATGTCGACGCCGGTCTCACTTTTGCGAACGGCCTCCGTAGCATTCTCCGTCAGGACCCTGACGTAGTTATGGTCGGGGAAATTCGCGACTCCGAAACCGCGGGCCTCGCCATCCAGGCCGCCCTAACTGGACACCTAGTCTTTAGCACTCTCCACACCAACTCCGCCGCCGGCATTCTTCCGCGTCTGCTCGACATGGGCATCGAACCGTTCTTGCTTGCTAGCACCTTAAACGTTGTCATCGGTCAGCGTCTAGTTCGTCGCATCACCGAGAAACGCGAAATGTATAAATCCTCCGAAGTCGAAACCAAAGGCATTAACAGTATCGTCGGCGACCTGCTCCCCAAAAACAAGGAAGAAGCCGCCTCCATCAGCCAAGACCTCGGCTACCCCGGTTTGCCTATTAGAAACGACAATTATTACATGCTCGCCAAAGGCATGGAGACCAAAGAAACCCCTGGCGGTTACAAAGGTCGCGCCGGTCTCTACGAAACCATCGTCGTTGACGAAGATATCCAGAAAAAAATCGTCGACCACTCCACCGCGTCCGAAATCATGCGTCTCGCCAAAGAAAAAGGCACCATCACCATGCGCCAAGACGGCATTCTAAAAGTTTTAGCTGGTATCACCAGCATGGAGGAAGTCAACCGCGTCGCCAGTGATTTATCATAATGGTTGTGTTATAATGGAGATAATATGGAAAATAGTGGGCAAATAGCAAAAACACCAAAAATCGAAACTCTGCTCGAGGAATGCGTCCGTCGCAATGCCTCGGATTTGCATATCCAGTATGGTCTGCCTCCGATTTTGCGCGTTGATGGTGCTCTTACGCCCATCGCCGGTTTTTCCGCCTTGAAAGAAGACACCATTAAAGAACTCATTTTCGCGACCCTAGACGACGAACAACGAAAAATCCTCATTAAAGACAAAGAATTCGACTATTCTTTCGCTTTTGGCGACGTCGCCCGCTTTCGTGTCAACGCTTTTCACGAACGAGGCAAGCTCGCCGCGGCTTTCCGGCTAATTCCGAACGCCATCAAAAACATCAATGACCTCGGCATGCCCGCCATTGTCGAAACTTTTGCCGAATTCCCGCGCGGACTCGTGCTCGTCACCGGTCCGACCGGCTCCGGCAAGTCCACCACTCTTGCCGCCTTGATTAACAAAATCAACAACGAAAAATCCACCCATATTATCACCATCGAAGATCCTATCGAATTCACCCACCGCTCCATCCGCTCCGTCATCGCTCAGCGCGAAGTCCATTACGATACCTTCAGTTTCTCCGCCGCTCTGCGCTCGGTTTTGCGCGAAGACCCGGACGTCGTCCTCATCGGCGAGATGCGCGACCTAGAAACCATCCAAGCCGCGATCACTATCGCCGAAACCGGCCACCTAGTTTTTGCCACGCTTCACACCAACTCCGCCGCCCAAAGTGTCGATCGTATGATTGACGTTTTCCCAGCCCACCAACAACCCCAAGTCCGTTCCCAACTTTCGAATATTCTAATGGCCATCTGCGCTCAGCGTCTCGTGCCGGCCATCGGTGGCGGTCGCGTCGTGGCTGCCGAAATCATGGTCGCAAACTCCGCCGTGCGCGCCCTCATCCGTGAAGGTAAAACCCACCAAATCGACAACGCCATCCAAACCGGCGCCGACCAAGGCATGCAAACCATGGACCGCACTCTCGCCAAACTCGTCCAAACCGGCGTCATCACCTACGAAAACGCCCGCGAATACGCCGTCGATATCAACGAACTTAACCGGATTGTGAAAGGCTAACCGTGCGCCGTTTTAACTATAAAGCCAAGGAAAAAAGCACTGGCAAGGTCGTCAAAGGCACTATTTCCGCCGAAACCGAGCAAATCGCCGGGCATCTGTTGCTCGACCAAGGTTACATTCCGCAAAGCCTCACCGAAGAAGGGCAGGGCCTGTTCGGTAGCCAAGGTCGCGTTACCGCCAAAGACCGCGTTATGTTCACCCGCCAGCTCTCGACCTTGATCGGTGCCGGTCTCCCGCTCGCAACCAGCCTACGCACCGTCGCCGAACAGACCGAAGCCAAAGCCATGAAATCCATTGTCGAGGAAATCCTCATCCACGTCGAATCCGGCAAACCACTCCACGAAGCCTTCGCCGCCTACCCCGACGTTTTTAACGGTGTCTATTTGGCTCTCATCCAAGCCGGTGAAACTTCCGGGACTTTAGACCTCGCTTTAAAGCGCCTCGCCGACCAAGAAGAAAAAGACGCCGCCATGATGAGCAAAATCCGCGGCGCCCTGATTTACCCGGCAATCATCTTGGTCGTCATTATCGGCGTACTCGCCTTCATGATGATTATGGTCGTCCCCCAAGTCAAAAATCTCTACGAAGACATGGGTGAAACTCTCCCTGGCCTCACTCAATTTCTCGTCGGTATAACCGACTTCTTCGGTCAATTCTGGTGGCTGGTCGCAATGATTATTATGGGCATCGCCGTCGGTTGTTGGTATGCCGTTAAACGCACCCCCGTAGGGCGCAAAGTCGCCGACACCATCAAAATCGACATGCCCCTTTTCGGCGCGCTCTTTCGCAAACTCTACGTTTCGCGTTTTGCTCGCACCGCCGAAATGATGCTTGCCACCGGCGTCCCCATGCTCGACTCCATCAAAATCGCCATCGGCGCCGTCTCAAACACCGTCGTCGAAGAAGAATATTCCAAATCTCTCGAAATCATCAAAGGCGGCAAAGCCCTGTCCGAATCTCTGCGCGACAGGGAATATATGCTTCCGCTCGTCCCCCAAATGGCGTCCATCGGCGAAGAATCCGGCCAAATCGACGAAATGCTCGGCAAAGCTGCCCAAGTTTACGAAAACGAACTCGACGAACAAATCAACAACATCTCCACCATGATCGAACCAATTCTCATGGTCATCATGGCGGCCCTCATCGGCGTCGTCGTCGGCGGTACTCTGCTCCCGATTTACTCGCTCGTCAACTCCGTCTCAGTCTAAAAAAATCACCTCCTAGGAGGTGATTTTTAAGAAAGGGTTTTATTAGTTATGTCCGCAGTAAATACCCGCACCTTCGAGTTTAATCGTAAAGGCAATCTTTCTGTCGCCTTGTGTGTACTTAGGATTTTCACCATCGCAAGTCGCATTCGAATACACATAAATCGAACCGAGCTTATCACTAGAGGTGCTCTTTTGCCCACAAGCACTGTCGCTTGTACATTTAAGGAACCCAGTCACCGCATAATCATTGCCAGACGGGTCCGCAAAGCTATCGCCACCGGCCTTCAGATAATTGGCCAAAAAGGTATTCCAAGCCGTCGTAGTCGTAGATGGTACATTGCCATTGTTATTCGCCTGATACTGCGACAACTGCGACGAAAACCTCGCCATATCATCTCGCCGTTGTGTATCCCTCTGCGACCGTTGCAACGCCGGCAAAGCGATAAAGACCATCAAGAAGATTAGCCCCGCAATCGCGAGCACCAACACGACCTCGATAATCGTAAACCCTTTAGGTTGATGTTGTTTTTTCATATTTACCTTTCTTATTAGTTACAGCCCAACGACTCCATGCCGTAAGACACTTCTTTACTTAATCATATCAGAAAATTACGAAAAAACAATAGCATTTTGGCTTAAAATCGGCTTAATTTTCCACATTTTCCACCCCTACGTATTACTACACACCACCCCGCCCCCCTCGAGCTTATACGTCGCCGCGACCTTCCGCGGATTTTCCGCCCCCACCGCCGTCGTCCCGTCGCACTTCGCCCCCACCACCACATAAATCAGATACCCATTCGGAAACACCCCCGACGCAATATTAGTGAGCCCCGTCTCGGTCGTACATTGCGTCCCGTTCGTATTGTCGCATCTCACCACCCTCAGCACATACTGCGACCCGTTCGGGTCCCGAAAGTTCTCCCCCAAATAATCATGATAAAACCCCGCCCAAGTCGTCCCACTCGCGTCCGCACTATAATTCACCGTCCCCGTCCCAGTCGGCACCGCCCCACGATTATTCGTCTGAAAATTTTTCAGTTCCGTCAACATCTCAGCAATATTTTCCTTCCGCTGCGAATCCCGCTGCGTTCGTTGCACCGCCGGCACCCCAATCATCACCATCAAGAAAATCAACCCCGCAATCGCCACCACCAGCGACACCTCAATAATCGTAAACCCCCGCCCGCCTAAACCTCGTCCCCTCGCCACGTCAGCCCCGAGCGCCATTTTCAAGTTTTGTTTGCTCACCCCTAAATCTCGTCTCTTTGCTCCGCTCATTTCATTTGCGTCAGCCCCCAAAACACCCTTTTTCATATCCTCATTATAAAGGATTTATGCTAAAATAACAATATGTCGGTTGTGTTTTTAATCTTTCTGTTCGTCCTCGGCGCCTGTTTCGGCTCCTTCCTGTGTTGCACCGCCCGCCGTCTGCGTCTAAAAGAGCAGGGCAAAAAGCCCCTCGGCTCCCGCTCGGTCTGCCTCCATTGCAAACACCAGCTCGCCTGGTACGACAACCTTCCGCTCATCTCTTGGCTCGCCCTAAAAGGTCGTTGTCGCCACTGCCACGCCAAAATCGGCCCCGCCGAATTCCTTTCCGAACTTTTTTCCGCCCTCGCCTTTCTCCTCCTCGGACTGAGCCTACTCCCAATTTTGCCCACCACCACGACGCTCTCCACCGCAGCACTCTCCGCCACCTCAACGCCCCTCTCCTCCACCATCCTCACTCTCCCCGAACTCCTCACCTCCGCCCCCGCCTTCACCGCTCCGCTCCTCATCGCACTATTTTTCCTCATCCTCGCTCTCCTCTTTCTCGCAATCTACGATGGCCTCTACGGCGAACTCCCAGCCACAGCCTTGACAATTTCAATAATCTGTGCTATAATGTTCTTAACCCTGAGAGCATGGGCCAGCTTTTCCGTTGACGCCCTTTCTCTCGGCAGTCTTATTCCACCTCTGTTATTATCACTCCTCGTTCTCCCCGGCCTCTACTTTGTGCTCTACAAACTCGGCCGCGGCAAATGGGTCGGCGACGGCGACTGGCTCCTCGCCCTCGCCATCGCTCTCGCCCTTGCCGACCCCTTTCTCGCCCTCCTCACGCTCTTTTTCGCCAACTTCCTCGCCTGCCTTTACGCTTTTCCATTTATTCTAAAATCCTCAAAACTCACCAAACCCACCACCAACTCCACCAAAGCTCACAGCTCCACTAAATTCTCCAACTCCACTACCACCAATTCTGTCAAAATCCCTAGCTCTGCCAAAACCGCTAACTCCACCGCGCCCCCCAGCCCTCTCGCCCTCAAACTCCACTTCGGCCCCTTTCTCGTCGCTGCCTTTATTCTCGTTTTCGCCTTCGCCGATTTTTTCCAAAACCTACTATAAACATGTTATAATAAGCTTATGTATAAACGCGTGGGTAGGGAAGTAAACGCCAAAAACTTACAACAGCACCGTTTTTGTCGGCTCGCGAATAGCCACCGGCGCACGCACAAATCTGGCGACACCCTAGTCGAAGTCGCGCTCGCCATCGGCATTTTTTCTATGGTCGCCATCGCCGTCACCGCAGTTCTTACCAGCAGTTCTTCAGGCGCTCAGTCCGCTCTCGAAACCACCCTCGCCCGCGAAGAAATCGACACCCAGGCCGAAGCTCTCCGTTTCGTCCAAACCGCCTACTCCACCAACCGTAACGCCACCACAAACAACGCCTACTCCGCTCTCTGGCGCAAAATCACCAGCAAAGCTATCGACCTCAACACCGTCGGCACCAAATCCGACGAAATCTTAAACTACACCCCCTCCTCCTGCTCCGACCTCTACAGCGACGACTCCGTTGTCAAAGATCACATGTTTATTCTAAACACCAAAAAACTCGGCGACCTCACCACCGACACCGTCGATGACGTCTTCATCAGCGGCAGCGACAAATTAAAACCCGCCTCCGTTAACCCGCGCCTTATCTATGTCGGCGCGAACAATGCCGACACCAGTTCCAGCCAAGATTTACTTGTCGACGACGACTACACAAACCTCTACCGCGCCGAAGGCATCTACGTCATCGCCGTCAAAGACGCCCGCACCACCAACATCGTCGACGTCACCGACGGCCTCGCCTCGCAAGAATCCGCCTATTACGATTTTTACATCCGCACCTGTTGGTACAGCACCAATTCCAGCCAACCCTCCGCCATCTCGACCGTCATCCGCCTCTACGACCCAGACGTCCTCCAAAACGGCGGCACAATAAAGGTCGACTACAATTATTCTAAAACCTCCAGCGCTTGGCCCGCCGACTTCGGCAACACCGACCCCAACCTCACCAAAATCTTCGCCTCCCAAGGCCCCGCCCGCAAAGTCACCGTCCGCGACGTGGATGAAATTCTCGGCTGGGACTTCAAATGGAAAGACAAAAACACCGGCGAGACTTTCTCCCCCAATGTTACCATTACCAACCCCGACTCCAGCGAGTCCAAATATTATCAGCTCTATCCCGCTTGGGAACACCGTAAATACACCATCACATATGATTTGAACTACCCTTATGCCAGCAGTGGCGGCGTCGTTGCTCCGAACGATCAAACCTGCTACCAAGACACGGGCTGTCAGCTCGTCACCAAGGACCAATCCGTTCGCCCCACCGCTTCGGGTTATATTCTCCAGGGTTGGTGTAGTGTGCGTACTGGAGTTGACGAAGCTTGTACCAAAGGTGATTTCTATGCCCTAGACTATAGTTTCCCAACCGGCACTAATTTTCCAACCAGCGCCTTTTCAGACAGCGGTCGCACCCTCAATCTCTACGCCGTCTGGAGCGAACACGGCGAAACTATCACCATTAAAGCTGCCTGGACCACTAATACCGACTACGACACTTACATCTACGGCACCACTTTTCGCGGGCAACCTTTCAGCTGTTATTTTGGCATCAAAACTCCTACCGAAACCGTCAATGGTATTACTCGCACTCTCGCCACTCTAGACCACGATGGGCGCGCTAATTATAATTCCGACAAATATTTTGATGAAACCTTTACTATCAACACTCTCGGTGGGCGTGCTTATTATTACTCGGTCAAAAATTTTACCAAAAATAATTTCATCTATGACGATATTACTATCACCGTCTCCGGCCCCGAACTCGGCACCAAAGTCTATCATTCCACCAACAAAACTGACTGCTACTATTGGAACGTTTTTGCCTATAAAGACGGCCAACTAGTCGACCGCAATACCTGTTCCAGTTCCGTCGAACGTGACTACTAGCCTATATTCACTGTTCCAATTCGAAACTTATTATTTTTACCCTCCTCCCCAAAAAACGTCGTCCCCCTAACCCCTCCAAAAAACCGCCCCCTCTCGCCCCAAAAAGCTATTCCTCCTTCGTCTCCGTATGAAACTTGTCGTGAATTTCTTTCAAGTGCGCATCGGTGACGTGCGTATAAATCTGCGTGGTCGAAATGTCCGCATGCCCGAGCATCGACTGCACCGACCGTAGGTCCGCCCCGTTCATCAGCAAATCCGTCGCGAATGAATGACGCAAAGTGTGTGGCGACACATGCTTCGTAATCCCCGCCAGCCGTGCATATTTTTCCACAATCCGTTCCACCGACCGCGCCGTCATCCGCCGATAATTTCCCGAAGTGTCCACCGCTTGCAGATTCCGCGAATTGTTCAAAAACAGCGCCGGCAGGGAATCAGTCCTCGCGTCCAAATAATCCCGCACCCGGTCGGCACAGGTCTCGGAAATAAAAATCGGCCGGTCCTTCGAACCCTTCCCCCGCACCATAAACTCTCGCCGTTCAAGATTAATCGAATCCCGATTCAGCTCCACCAATTCCGAAACTCGCAGTCCCCCCGAATACAGCAGTTCAATAATCGCCCGGTCGCGGAGCCCCGACTCTGTTGAAAGATCAATTTCATTCAGCATATCTTCCACTTCGTCATAATGCAAAAACGTTACCTGCTTTCGAATCACATGTGGCAAATCCACCAGCGACGGGTCGAGCGACTTTATCCCTCGCCGCGCCAAATACTTCAAAAATCCGCGCAGCGCAATCAAATGATACGCCTGCGTAATCGTTTTCAAATCATCACTCCCGTTTTCCGACCCGTACCGATTTAACTTTAACCGGTATTTACGCAACAACTCTTGGGTGATTTCGGAAGGCTTCACCCCACTTTTGCCCAAAATCTCCTCCGCCAGTTCATAAAACCGCACCAAATACAACTCATAATTCTCAATCGTCTTTTTGCTGCGCCCGCTCTCAACCTCGAGATGCTCCAAAAAATCGCCGATTAACTCATTGACATCCATAATATTATTATAGCACGCGGCTAAAGGCTATTTACAAAGCTTATACGCGTCGCGAATAATCATCACTTCTTCGTTGGTCGGCTCGACATACACCGGAATGGTCGAATCCTCGGTCGTAATAATCCCGCTCGTGATTTCTTTGAAGCTCGCAATCGCGTCGTTCACCTCGGCATTAAGCTTCACCCCAAACGGCGCTAGCCCCTCGATAATCGATTCGCGAGTTTCCGCCCCGTTTTCCAGCACCCCGGCCGTAAACACAATCGCGTCCACTTCGCCGCCAAGCTCCAAATAATACTCCGCAATATAGCGCACAATTCGGTCAACGTACATATCGAGCGCCAGCCGCGCGTTCTCGTCGCCTTCAGCAATCGCGTTCTCCACGTCGCGGTTATCATTAAATCCGCACACCCCGAGCAGCCCCGACTTTTTATTCAGCGCCTCGTCGATTTTATTGTAGGTCATTCCGGCCTCGTCAATCATATACTTAATGATCGACGGATCAATCGAACCAGACCGCGTCCCCATCATCAGCCCGTCCAGCGGCGTCAGCCCCATGGTCGTATCATAACTTTTACCGTCTTTCACCGCCGTAATCGACGCCCCCGACCCAACATGACACACAATCAAATTCACGTCTTCTTTGCCGAGTTTCTTCTGCATCACTTCGGTGATGTATTTATGGCTCGTCCCGTGAAAACCATATTTTCGCACCCCGTATTTTTCGTACCATTCCATCGGCACCGGATACATATATTGCACCTTCGGAATCGTCTGGTGAAACGCCGTGTCAAACACCGCCACCTGCGTCGCCTCCGGCAAAGCCTTTTGCATCGCATGAATCCCCGCAAGATTTCCTGGGTGATGCAGCGGCGCAAACTTCGTAAACTCCTCAATATCTTTAATCACTTCGTCCGTAATCACTACCGATTTCGCATATTTTTCACCCCCATGCACCACACGGTGCCCCACGCCCCGGATTTCTTCGAGTTCTTTTACTACCCCATAGTTCAAAAGTTCCTCGAGCATTATTTTCACCGCCTCGGCGTGGTCCTTGATTTCACGCTTGACCTCGTTTTTCTTGCCCTCGTGCTTGATGGTATAAAAACTGTCTTTCGCCCCAATCTTCTCCACATAACCACTAATAATTGAAATTTCCGCCGGCATATCATAAAGTTGAAACTTTAACGACGACGACCCCGCATTGACACACAATACTTTCATTTTTTCTCCTTGTTTACTTACATTATACCA
>CAVFVK010000015.1:0-16563 GCA_963626095.1 bacterium
GTATGGGCTGTATGTAAAGACGAGGTTGAAGAAGAGAAACGCGAAAAAGAGATTGAAGACAATCTAGGACTGGAAGATGAAGACGACTATGAGGTTGAGGAAGACGATGATTTTGATGATGACGATAGCAATGAAGAGGGCATTGAGATAGATGATGAAACTCTTAACAAATATAAAAATATGAGTAAAGAAGAACTAGACGCTATCAAACAAAACCTAGACCAAATGGCACGGGACTTATTAAAAGACATACAAAGTAAGTTGAAAAATTTTTAGAAAAAGTAAACTGGTTCTTCCGTCCATTCATCACCGTATAGACTAGTAGAGTGTTTTTTCGACCATAGGTCGGTTGGACAGGAATAGCGGATTCTTCGACTGTCGAAAAACTGCACAGCGTTTTCTGGCGGATAGTAAAAAGGCTCGTTTGGCAGAATGCCATCACTCAATTCACGGTAAACAGGTAGTCCCATATACGTCTCTGGCTCTTTAGATAGGCTCTCTGACGCATTTAGAGGCGTTCCTAGGGGCTTTTCAGGCTCTAGACCACTATCTGTGCCATCAGATTCAAAAATCTCTTCTTTTTTTATCAACAACTGGCTCTTCTTTCTCAAAAGTTTTTGTCGTCTTTGACTTTTTTACAGCGTCTTGAACTCGCCTATCAAAATCTGGATTCGCTTTTCTAAGCGGTTTGGCAAAAGTGTGTGGGGATTGTCGTTGCTAATTCGGCTTTTCGTATATGCATGGAGGTAGATTAGTTTTACATTTAGCGTATTCGACATTTTCTTCTTCCAGTTTTCTCCTTCCGTTTCTTTTAGTTCTATTATTTAATGGGGGACATAATACAAAGACAAGTTGAGAATAGCGAAGCATACATCACCTCTGTTATTTTGATAGAACAACAGGGTTATGATACAATATATTTGTTGCATTCTTGATTCGGTAGATGTCGGACACGATGGAGTTCCACTTCGTACTGACAAGGTGTACCATTTTTTATTGCATAAAAACTCAAAAAGCAGGATATCGGATTTCGCTGACGCTCAATGCGAATCCTATCCGGTGTACCATTTTTCGTGAAAATTATATGTTATAATTTAGATATGGCGAAGGCAGAGTTGTTTCAGAAAGATGTTCCGGAGGATGAACGGGTGTTTTATTATGCGGATGAGGAGGATGACCCGATTGAAACTAAGGAGCAGGAGGCGAAAATTGAGGTGGGGCTGCCGGAGAATTATCAGTTTATTCCCAAAAATCCGCTGAAAAAGGCTTGTAGTTCCCTGTTGTTTCATTTGTTTAAGTTGTTTGGGCAGTATTATGAGCGGGGGTATTGGCAGGCGAAGTTTTATGGGCGGGAAAAACTGAAAGAGGCGCGGGGCAAGGGGTATGTGATTTATGCGAATCATACTAACCCGTTTCATGACGTGTTTGGACCGGCGGTGATGGCGGACAGGCGGATTTTTACGATTATTAGCCCGGTTAATTTACTAATTCCGGGGATTGGGAAGTTTTTGCCTCTGATTGGTGGGTTGCCACTAGGCAAAACTAAGGAAGAAAAAGTCGCGTTTAACGAGGCAGTAGATAAGCGATTGGCGCAGAAAAATTGTTTGGTGGTCTATCCAGAGGCACACGTTTGGCCATACACGACCAAGGTGCGGAAATTCCCGGCTGGCGACCGGTCGTTTAAGTATGCGGCGCGTAATAATTTGCCGATTTTCACGATGACAACGACTTATCACCGACGAAAAAATCAGAAACATGGTGATTTACCGAGGATGGAAGTGTATCTTGACGGGCCGTTCTTCCCTGACCCGAAGAAAACCGAGGAGGAAAATCGGGCGATGCTGGCCGAGAAAGCTTATCGGAGCATGTGCGAGATGAGTAAGAAAAATAGTTATGAATATTTTAGGTACGTGAAGAAGACGGGCGAATAAATTTTTTACTCAGAATATAAACAGTCGGTGTTGGAACAGGAGTAGTAGGTACGGTTATCTAGAACACTTTCGCGCTTAACTAAAATTCCTCGGTGGCATTTGGGGCAAACGGTGGCGCCGGAGCCGGTGAGGTGAGGGTCGATTTCGAAAACGAAGGACGAGATATTTTCCCTTTCGGAGACAATAAAGGTCTTTTCTTTGGCACGAGTAATGGCGACGTAAAACAGGCGGCGTTCTTCGGCAAAGGGGTAGGGTTCTAGCTCGGTGAGCAAGGTTTCGGAGACGGGATCTCGTTCGCGATCGGCAGGAAAACCACGGCTACCAGTGGTAGCATTCAAAATAATCACGATATCGCGTGTGATACCCTTGGCTTTGTGGATACTACAATAAGGGATGCGCAGATGCCGGCTAGTGCCGTCTAGACGCCAATCCAAAATGACACCGGCGACGTTGGTGTTGCGAAGTTTCGCGTTTTGAAACTTTTGGGCATGCTTGTAAACCAAACGATGGCAGTCGTTATTGTAGCGAGAAATGATTTGAATTTGCTTGTCAAAAAGGGCATCGCCGTAGGTTTGATAGAGTTCTTGAACAATTTTATTAACCGCAAAGTAATCTGGCGGGTCGGAATCTAGCTGGTCTGGCGGGCTGAGCCGAACCTCTAACGTCGTGCGGTAGGAAACGTGGGGCTTGACTTTTTTGTGGGATTGATAGGGGTTTTTCTGAATAAATTTATTACTCATTGAGGCTACTGGCTGGCCAAAACGATAAGTGAGTTGAATGAGTCCCCGATAGGTTTCGCGAGAAAAAATTTGCTCAAAATCGTCGAGAACCCTTAGGTTACTACCGGCAAAACGATAGATAGACTGCCAGTCGTCGCCAACCGCGAACAATTTGACGCGGTGACATTTGTCCAAAATGGCTTTTAAGAGCCGGTATTTGGCGGCGGAAAGATCCTGGGCTTCGTCGACGAGGATATATTGGTAGTTAAAAGAATCGGCGGGCATCTTTTCGACTAGGTCGGTAGCGATATTAAGCATGTCGGCGAAATCGTAGAATTGATGAGAATCTAGAAACTCCTGATAAGCCTCGGCGATAGGTTTATAAATGCGGAAAAATTGCAGAGCGTTTTTGCGCTCGTCGGCGGATTTAATCCGTTTGAGTAGCCGTTCTAATTCTTTAAGGCCGATGCGTTCGGCTTTTTGTAGCCCAATAACCGTTTCGATGAGGCGCCCGTAGTTGTCGGGTTCCTCGTCGCCGATACTACGAAACTCGCGCAGGCGCTTGAGTTGTTTGGGGGTTAGCCCCATAACTTGTTTAAGGAAAAAAGCGGCAGTACCACGGTCGCTTAAGACGTGGTGGGTACTCATTTTCTTTCTGATGATTTTGTTGCCGAGGGAGTGAAAAGTGCGGATTTCGACACCTGGGCGATTCAGGCGATGGCGAAGTTCGGAGACGACTTTGTTGGTGAAGGCGATGACGAGAATGTCTTTGGGCGGAATCTTGAGTTCGTCCATTAGGTAGCTTAGTTTGGCAAGCAGGCTGGCTGTTTTGCCGGAGCCGGCAGGGGCAAGGATGAGCTCGGCATCTTCGCAAGCGACGACGGCAGCGATTTGCTCGGGGTCGAGCGGGTTGCCCTCGATTTGATAGGGCTTTTGTTGTTCCCTTTTGATGAATTCGCGATTGAGTTTGTCGCGGTTTTCGAGCAAGTCGTAGAGCTTGTTGTTTTGGGAAAGATGGTGAAGATTAAAATGAAAAAAGGCCTGGAGCTTTTCGTATTTCAGCGTCCGCGCAGAAGGCAAAAATTCCGCATATTTTTGCTTAAAATCCTCGAGATCGGTCAGCGACACATAACGAGTCGCGTAGAGTGTCTGGAGTTCCTTTAAAACGCTAGCCTTTTTTCGTCGTGCCATGGCGTGCATTATACCATATTTTGTGATATAATTAAACCGTGCACCTATGGAGTCGTCCCAATAGCTTTGCTATGTTCTCTGTGGGTACATGCACTGAAAAAGTTCTAAAGTACAAGTGTTTTAGAGGTTTTTCTCCTCGCACCCGTAGCTCAGCTGGATAGAGCGTCAGTTTCCGGAACTGAAGGTCACACGTTCGAATCGTGCCGGGTGTACCATAAATCTTTTTTGCTCTATAAAGACACTTTAAACTGGCGATTCGGACCTTCGGTGCGAATCGTGCCGGGTGTACCATAAATCTTTTTTGCTCTATAAAGACACTTTAAACTGGCGATTCGGACCTTCGGTGCGAATCGTGCCGGGTGTACCATTTTATATTTACGTCGCTCAGTGCTAAATTATGCTGGGCGTTTTTTTGTTTCATAAATTTTGTGCATAAAAAATGGTGGTACTGGGTGGGATCGAACCACCGACCTCGGGCTTATGAGTCCCACGCTCTAACCGGCTGAGCTACAGTACCACTTGTTCTATTATAGCATATTCTGTGTTATAATAAAAGTATGAAAACGAAAAGTGGGTTTACGATTCTAGAGATTATTATTGTGGGGGTGTTTGCGGGGCTACTTTTGATCCTGTTTTTTATGCAAAAAAGCAATATTGACGCGATGGAGCGCGACGAGGACCGCAAAACGGCGATTAATGCAATGTATTATGCTTTGGAGGAGGGGTTTTATAAGGAAAATGGTTATTATCCGGAAACGATTTCGGAGGATAACATTAAAGTGATTGACCCAGCGCTTTGGACGGACCCGAGTGGGAACAATCTTGGCGACGTCGGGAGTTCGTATTCATATGAGCCGGCGGATTGCCATGATGGGAAGTGTAAGGAATATATTTTGAAAGCGAACCTTGAAAAAGAAGATGCATATATAAAATATAATCGAAATTAGGAACTGCGCTGAGAGTTTTGGCGGATTTTGGGGCGAGGATAACGGAGGTGTCGGCGGTATTGGGTTTTTAGCTAAGCTGTTGGTTGGGTGTCTGTTTGTGTTGCTGGCTGAGTTGTTGATTGAACTTCTTCAGGTCGTGGCTCACGCGGTTTGTGGGGCTTTTTGGCAGAAGAAACAAGCTTGGTGACGGCTTTTAAGTCTTCGGGGGAGATGTCGGAATACTTGAAAGTATAGGTGGTTTCGTCGCCAACGGTAGAGAGACGGAGGGTGCCGTAGCGGAAAAGACTCGGCAAAATGCCTTTTTGTTGAAAACTGACGTCCTCGATAGAGGAAAGGTCGATAGTGTTGATGGATTTCGAGACGGGGGAGTCCATGATTTTTTGGATGGCGTGCTTGTTGGTGATGAAAAGTTGGTTGCCGTAATAAATCATAATCGTAAAGGCCGCGATAAGAATGGCGGCGACAAGCAGAGCCGAGAGGATGATAAAGAGAAAATTGCGACCCATTTCGTCTAGGAGCGAGGCGCTCATTAGGGACAACAGAAATGCTAGCAAAATAATAACCAGAGAAACGAAAAGAGCGCCAAAAATTAAGATGAGACACGCGCGAGAACGGCGAAAGGCAAATTCGACATACTCGCCGTCGTCTAGATTTAGCCCTGGGAAGTCTTTTTTGCTGCGCTCGTGGCGGATTTTAGCCAAAGATTCGTCCATAATAACTCCTTTTTGTGATTATACCTTATTTTCGGGGTGTTGTAAATGGTGCTTCCCTTTTTCGGTGACGACGCGCCCCTTAGGAGTGCGGGCGAGTAGGCCGAGTTGTAAAAGATAGGGTTCGTAAAAATCTTCGATAGTGGTGGCTTCGTCGCCGGTCAGGGCGGCGATGGTGGTAAGTCCGACTGGACGGTCGCCGTAGTTGTCGTACATGAGTTTGAGCATGTTGCGATCAGCAGGGTCGAGACCGAGATGGTCGATTTCCATTAATTTGAGGGCGTTTTCGGCGATAGGCTGGTCGATAATGCCGTCGCCGTTAACATCGGCGTAGTCGCGGACGCGTTTAAACAGGCGATTCGCGATGCGCGGAGTGAGGCGAGAGCGGGTGGCGAGAAGTTCGGTGGCGGTGGGGGCGATTTTGGTGTGTAAAATCTTGGCGGTGCGGGTGATGATTTGTTCGATTTCGGGTTCTTTGTAGTATTCTAGGCGGTGGATAATGCCAAAACGGTCGCGCAAAGGGCCGGCAAGCGAGCCGGTGCGGGTGGTGGCGCCGATAACAGTAAAATGCGGGAGGTCGAGGCGGACCGAACGGGCGGCGGGACCTTTGCCGATGACGATGTCGAGTTTGTAATCCTCCATGGCGGAATACAAAACTTCTTCGACGGCTCGGCGCAGACGGTGGATTTCGTCGATGAACAACACGTCGCCGTCTTTCAAGTTTGTGAGAATGCTCGCCAAGTCGCCGGCGCGCTCAATCGCAGGACCGGAAGTGACTCGAAGATTGGTGCCGAGTTCGTGGGCAATGACGCCGGCCATGGTGGTTTTGCCTAATCCTGGCGGACCGTAGAGCAAAACATGGTCAAGCGTGCAGCCGTCGCTACGTTTTTTGACGGCGTCGATGGCCAGTTTTAAGTTGTTTTTGAGATGTTGTTGGCCGATATATTCGTCAAACGTCGTCGGACGGAGCGAAATTTCGATTTTCGCCTCGTCTTGATCGTTCTCGGCCGCGGTCGGCTCGACTAACCTCTCTATTGCCATATTTAATATTATAACACAAGAGAGAAAATTATTTTACTTTGACGTTTTCGGCGCCGACTACGGCGGCGAGTTTGGCGATTAAGTCGTGGCAGATTTCGACACGGAAAGGCATTTTGAGAGCGCGCTTGATGCCTTCGTCATAAATAACTAGGACGACTTCTTGGCTGCCCAGGAAAATATCGGCTAGGCGGCGAATGTCGGACAAAACTTCGACATCGTCTGGATGCTCAATGTTGATATAAAGGCGCTCTTTACGGCGATCTTTGGGGGGGTCTTTGATAATGCGCCGTTCCTCGGGGAGAGCGTCCGACGGGGCGCTGGCATGGACCCGCTCGGCGGAATTACGAAAACGGCGAGCGCCACCGGACGCAGGCGCGGCGACTGGGGCGGCGAGTTTGGTGCCGGTGGAATGATAGTTTTCGAGCACATCGTCGGAGATGAGCTCGACGGCTTCGGCGAGTAATTTAACATCGGTGGTGATACGTCCGTCACGGTCGGTGGCGTTGACTTTGCCTTTTACGCGCACGACATTATCGACAACAAGTTTGGCGCCGTGTTCGGCAAAAACACTCGGAAAAACGATGAATTCGACTTCGCTGGACTTGTTTTCGAGTTTAACAAAGGCCATTTTGTCGCCTTTTTTGGTCAAAATGCTACGAATTGAAGTGATAATTCCGCCGACGGTGACAAGTTTGTTGTTGTAATCGGCGCTAATGTACGACATTGGGTGGGTTTGTTCTTCGAAATAGGTGTCGTATTTGTCGAGCGGGTGCGCAGAAAGGTAGAGACCCATTAGGTCGCGCTCCCAGAAAAGTTGTTCTTTTTCGGGATATTGCGACGGGGCGGACTTGATTTCGGGTTCGGGGATGGCGCCGGCCGAGCCCATCATGCCGAATAAGTCGGTCTGACCGGAGCCGACGTCTTTTTGGACTTTGGAGCCGTAGGCTTGGATGGCTTCGAGATTGTATAGCAAGTCCGAACGCGAGGCGCCAAAACTGTCAAAAACTCCGGTTTTGATGGCGGCTTCCCAGGATTTTTTGTTGAATTTGGTGCTATCGACACGCTTGGCAAAGTCGCAGACGGATTTGAACGGACCGCTTTTGTCGCGTTCGGGAATGACGATTTCTTCGACGAGCGATTTGCCCATGTTTTTGATGCCGGAAAGTCCGAAACGGATGGTTTTTTCGCCGCCGACGATACCGAAATCGCCGTAAGATTCGTTAATGTCGGGACCGAGAACTTTGAGACCCATTTTTTTACATTCGGCGATTTCGATGGCGAGCCGGTCGGTCCAGCGCATGTCGGCGGTCATTAGTGCTGCCATGAAAGCGTCGGGATAGTGGGCTTTTAAATACGCCGTCCAGTAGGCGATGAGGGCGTAGCACGCAGCGTGGGATTTGTTGAAACAGTAGTTCGCGAAGTCGAGCAGTTGGCTCCAGAACTTTTCGGCGATTTCTTCGGTCGCGCCACCGATTTTAATGGCGCCTTCGATGAATTCGGGCTTAACTTTTTTCATTAATTCGACTTTTTTCTTCCCTACGGCTTTACGCAAGGTGTCTGCCTGACCGCCGGTAAAACCGCACCAAGAACGTGAAATCTGCATGAACTGTTCCTGATAAATCAAAATGCCGTAGGTGTTTTTGAGCGCTGGCTCGAGACCCGGATGTAAGTAAGTGATTTCTTCTTGGCCGTGTTTGCGGCGAATGAACGAGTCGATAAACTGCATCGGACCGGGACGGTAGAGCGCGACCATAGCGATGATATCTTCAAAAGTCGAGGCTTTTAGGTCGCGAAGGTAGCGTTTCATGCCGGCAGATTCCAGCTGGAAGACGCCAGTGGTTTCGGCACGCTGAAGTAAGGCGTAAGTTTCGGGGTCGTCGAGCGGAAGAGCAGTTAAATTAATGTCGTTTTTGTAGACTTTGCGAATCATGCGGAGGGCATTGTTGATGACTGACAAGTTAGAAAGACCGAGAAAGTCCATTTTGAGCAGCCCGAGTTCTTCGACCTGACCCATCGGGAACTGGGCGGCGATTGGGCCTTTGGCGGAAACTTCGAGCGGAAGAAACTTCACTAAATCGTCAGGGGCGATAATGACGCCACAAGCGTGAACGCCGTGATTTCTAATTGTGCCTTCGAGGCGCGAAGCAAAATCGATAACTTCTTTTGAGGTGGGGTTGGTTTCGTATTCTTGCTTCAAATCCGGAACTTCTTTGATGGCGTCTTTTAAGTGCACGTGATGACCCATGACGGGGTCGGGGACCATTTTGGCGAGCCGGTCGGCCTCAGAATAAGGGACTTCCAGCACGCGGGCAACATCGCGCACGGCGTTTTTAGCCATCATTTTACCGAAAGTGGCGATATTCGAAACGCGCTGATCGCCGTATTTTCTAGTACAATATTCAATCACTTCGTCGCGACGCGTGTCTTGGATATCGGTATCGATATCTGGCATTGAGATACGGTCGGGGTTTAAGAAACGCTCAAACAGAAGGTCGTATTTTAAGGGGTCGAGTTCGGTAATACGGAGTGCGTAAGCGAGAATCGAGCCGGCAGCCGAACCACGACCTGGGCCATAAACGATACGCTGAGACTTACCCCAGTTGATGAAATCCTGGACGATTAAAAAGTAGCCGTTGTAGCCCATTTTGTCGACCACGGACAGCTCGTAATCGATACGAGGAAGAACTTTGTGGGTATCGTCGCGAGTTTTGTCGACTTCGGCGAGAAGTTCGCGACATTCTGCAACCGGCAACTTTTCGACTTCTTCGAGAGTTTTTCCGACGTAACGATGAACCAAACCTTGAAAAACTAGCTTGTCGAGATAAGTTTTTTCGTCTTCGCCGTCAGGGACTGGAAATTTTGGAATTAAAATCCGGCCGAGCTGGAGATCGACATCACAACGGTCGGCGATGGCTTTGGTGTTTAAAACTGCTTCGGGGCAGGTGTCTTGCCAGTGGTCGATAATTTCTTGCGCGGGGATGACGTGCAGGTCGTAATCTTTTAAAGTCATGCGCTTGGGGTCGGAAAGGTTCGAGGCGGTGCCGATACAGAGGAGGACTTCGTGAGCGTCTTGATCGGTTTTGTTAAGATAGTGAGCGTCGCAAGTGACGACCAGAGGCAGTCCGAGTTCTTTGGCGTGCGCCATGTGCCAATCGTTAACTTTTTTCTGTTCGGCGGAATGGGTGGAAGATTTGGGGTGGCCGTGGTCCTGCATCTCGAGATAAAAACGGTCTTTGAATACGTTGCGATACCAGTCGATAAGCTCGAACGCGCGCGCATCGTCGCCGGCGCGGATGGCCTCGGAAATTTCGGAACCCATACAACCGGAAAGGCAGATGATGCCTTCGTTGTATTTCTCGAGTTCGGCGTGGTCGGTGCGAGGTTTGTAATATTTGCCATGCTCTTCGGCGTTGCTCATAATCCGACAAAGATTTTCGAAACCTTTGTTGTTCATGGCAATGAGGGTAATATGAAAACGTTGTTTGTCGTGTGCGGGGTCCTTGTCGGTTAGTTTACGCGCAGCAACGTAGGATTCGAGGCCAAGTAAAGGCTTAATTCCCGCGGAATTACACTCCTTGTAAAGCTCGACCAAACCCGACATGGTGCCGTGGTCGGTCACCGCCACGGCCTCCATGCCATCGTTTTTGACAAATTCCACCAACTCGGGGATTTTGGTCAGGCCGTCAAGAAGCGAGTAGTGCGTGTGATTATGTAAATGAACAAAATCACTGGGTTTTAATTTCACTACTTCTCGGCTTTCTTAGATTCAGAGTTGTCTTTCTTCGTTTTAGATTTTTCTTTCTCGGCAATTTTGCTGCGGAGCTTGGGGTTGACGTATTTGTCGACAAACATTTCGACCGTACCACCGATTGAGGTCATGCCTTTGACGTTGGCGACGATGCCACTGGTGTTTTTGGCGATGTCTTTAGACTCGGCGACAACTTCTTTGGCTTCTTTGGTGAGGTCGATTAATTTGAAAATTAATACGATGCCGGCCAGCAAAAAAACCAACAAAGTTAGGCTTAAAATTGCGACGATAATCCATTCAGCTGTATTCATATTCCTCCTTTTGTTTTATTGTAGCATTTTTTTGATATCTTCGCCATAATTGGTTTCGGACAAGACGTATTCGAGGTGCGCCATGAAATAATTTTTGGGGTCGCCGGTGGTAATCCATTTGCCTTGGCTTCTGGCGACGACGACATCGCCGGTTTCGGCGAGCTTGGTGATAGCGTCCACGGTCCAAAGTTCGCCATCGAGGCCGGTGTTTTTAGGCAAAAGGTAGTCGAAAACTTCGGGGGTGAGCAAATAACGGCCGTAGCTGGTTAAGTTGCTCGGGGAAAGTTCTGGGGCTTGAGGCTTTTCGACAATGTGGCTCAAAGTGCCGTCGTTTTTTAAGGCAATCATGCCGTATTTGCACCAAGTTTCTTCTGGCATTTCTTGGGCGGTGATGACAGCCTTGGCTTCGGAGTGATTGTTGTATTCGTCAATTAAAGTTTTGACGTCGCTCGCGCCGAGAATTAGGTCGTCGCTATAAAGCACCACAAAAGCATCTTCGTTTTCGACAAAAGATTTTGCGGAAACGATTGGCGAGCCGTTGCCATAGGGCAGGGTTGGGTCTTGCTCGATAACGGTGATTTTAGGAAAGTTCAAAATCTCTTCGACTGGCGCGAAACGCTCGCTCTTTCCCTGTTTATCCAATAATTCTTTGACGTTGGTCGCGGGGTTATGGAAATAATCTTCGTAGATTTCTTTGGATTTGGTGTTTGGCGTGGCGACAATGATGATTTCTTCGATGCCGGCCGCGACACATTCCTCAACGCAAAATTGCATGACAGGCTTCGCGCCGATCGGAATCATGGCTTTAGGGATAGTTTTAGTGATAGGTAGATACCGGCTAGCAAAGCCAGCGTCGGTGATAATAGCTTTTTTGACTGATTTCATTTGAAGTCTCCTTGAGATTTCATTATAGCATACTTTAGTAAGTTTTTGGTGGTTTTAGGTGATTTTAGGGTACTAGATTGCGGATTGGAGGTCTTGGATTTCGCGGAGGAGTTGGTCGTAGTTGTCATCATCTTCGGAGAGGGTTTCGAGCTCGGCGGTGAGAGTTTTGATTTTGTATTGGTTTAGCTCTTTGTTGTAGCGGGCGAGCAGTTCTTTGGCTTCCTGTTCGAGATTAATGTTGTCGAGTTCGTGTTCACGATTGAAAATTAGTTCGAGCTCGGCGAGACGGGCGTCGTCTTCGGGCAGGTCGAGAGGGATTTTGGTCTCGGTGATACCGCCGAATAGCTTAAGTGCGAGCAAAGAATTTTCGAGTTTGCCGAGTTTGTCGGGTTTGGGAGCTTCGGTTTTGGGCTTTTTCAAAAAACGCTTGGGTTTTTCGGCCAGTTTTTGTTCGAGACGGTCGCCTTTTTCGCGCAAAATCTCGACGTCGATATTTAATTTTTTGGCGATTTTGGCTTCGTAGGTGGCACGTTCGACTTCGTCTTTGACGTAGCTTAATAATTTAAGGGCGACATCGGAATATTTGCGTTTGTCGGGGGCGGAATTCAGATTCAAGTTTTCTTCGTATTTTTTGAGCAACCAATCGACGGCCGGGACTTTGTGTTCGACAGCTTGTTGCCAGAGTTCGGGGTCTTTCTGAATGAGCTCGTCGGGGTCTTTGGCGCCGTGATAGTCGGAAATGACGGAAAGTTCGATGCCGAGGTCGCCGGCTAGCATGATGGCGCGCTCGGTGGCTTTGACGCCAGCGGAGTCGCCGTCGTAGGCCAGGCGGATGTCGGGAGTGAGACCCGAGAGACGTTTTAAGTGTTGTTCGGTCATGGCGGTGCCACTAGTGGCGACAGCTTCCTGGACGCCGGCTTGGTGGGACGAGATGACGTCCATGTTGCCTTCGACGATAACGACAAAACCGCTCCGGCGGATGGCCTCTTTGGCTTGGAATAGACCGAAAATGAATTTGGACTTGTTGAAAAGTAGGGTTTCGGGCGTGTTTAAGTATTTGGGCTCGGATTTATCAAGCACGCGGGCGGTAAAGCCGATGACCTGACCGGAAGTGTCTATAAACGGCACAGTCATGCGACCGCGGAACAAGTCACCCTGAAAGCGATTTAAAAGTCCGGCGGCGTCGAGTTCTGACAAAGAAAAGCCGCGCTTTGTCATGACTTTGACCATGTCTTTGCCGTTAGGTGGAGCGTAGCCGATTTTGAAAGTTTCGACAGTTTTGCGATTGAGGTTGCGGTTATAAAAAACGTATTCGCAAACTTTTTTGCTGTGAGCAAGACAGGCTTGGTAGTAGCGGGTGACGAGAGTGAGGGCTTCGCGAGCGCGAGCTTTTTTCTCGGCAACTTGTTTGTCGCCGCCGCTGTATTTGGTGAGTTCCACGCCGGCTTGAGCCGCAAGTTTTTCTAGGGCTTCTCTAAAACCGATGCCCTCGACCTCCATGATGAAAGTAAAAATGTCGCCACCTTTGTTGGCGGAAAAATCGTGCCAAATGCCTTTTTCGGGAGAAACCATGAAACTCGGAGTTTTGTCAACGCCCCACGGCGAATGACCTTTGAGATTGCGACCAGCACGTTTTAGTTCGATATATTGCCCAACTACATCCTCTATTGCGAGCCGCGACTTAATTTCTTCTTTTGCGTCTTGCATATGATATAATTATAGCATATGGACGGGCAACAATATCTGGATCAGATTTCAAAAACTAACTTACCGAAAAGGGCGGTGGTTGGCAAACAAAAATTTTGGCAAAATAAGTTCTTTATTATTGGTATGATTGGGGTAGTGGGGGTGATTATAATTGCGCTGATTGGGGTGATTATTAAGGCGAATACCGTAAGCGAGAAAAGTTTGGTGGAAAAATTTAGTTTGCACCTGGCGGGGACGGTGAGTGCGATTGACGAATATCAGAATTACGTGAAGTCGTCGGATTTGAGGTCGAGCAGCGCGTCGCTAAAGGGGATTTTGTCGGACACGAATAGTTCGGTGGAGACTTATCTTACAGAAAAATACGGACTAAAAAGCACCAATAATTACGACAAAAAGTTGCGCGAAGAGGCGGAGACGAATAGCACGGAGCTGAAAACTGATTTGTTCGAAGCGAAAATTAACGGGATTTTGGACCGAGTGTATGCGCATAAAATGGCGTATGAGATTTTGGTGCTAAAATCGGAGGAGTCGCGAATTTATGATATCACGAACAACGAGAGTTTTAAGGAAACGTTGGACACGTCTTATAATAGTTTAGAAAATTTGTATAGTAGTTTTAACGATTTTTCGGAAGCGAAGAATTAGTGGGGTTGGGGGGGTGGTTTTTGGAGTTTTTGATGTAAGCAAGGTCTCGGCACTAGGTGCGGTGGTGACTGAGGTTAGGTGCTGGGCTAACTGAGATTGAAACTGAGGCGGATTAAGTCGTCAAGCTCGGCTTTGGAGAGTTGGGAGGAGGGGACGATTTCGATGCCGGCGCGACCAAAATAGCGCGACTGCATGACGGATTCGTATTTTTCTTGCAGGAGTTTCGCGAGTTTAAGGTCGCAGCGGACTTCGATGGTGCTGGGGTTAATGACGAGAAAAGTGTTGCCGTTTTTTAGAAAACGGGTGCGAGGCTTGCCGTCCTTGTCTTTTTCGACAATGACTTCGTACTCGCCGCCTGGATTTATTTCAGAAAGGTCAAATACCATTTGAGCTCCTCGATTGAACCGTTAATGTCGTCCAGCGCGCGATGGTGCTCGGGCTTGACGAACTTTTGATGTTTGGCGTTTTCAAAATAGATTTTCCAAGCAGAAACGTCGAGCATGCGATAGTGAAGTCGTTGGTTGAGAGTGGGCATTTCGCGTTCGATGAATTTGCGGTCTTGGTGGATGGAGTTGCCGGCGAGATAAATAGTTTTGCTGAAATTCGCTTCGATGAATTCGAGTAATTCCCTTTCGACTTCGGCGACGGGCTTGCCGGAAGCGTTCTGGGCGATGAGGGCGTCGCGAGAAGCGGCGTTTTTATCCCAAAAATCACCGACCATGCGAGTTTTTATCAGCTCGTCGTCAACCTTGACCACGGCTTCGTAAGTCGCGATTTGGTTTAAATCCATATCGGTCGCGATGGCGGCGACTTCGAGAATCTTGTCTTTCTCGGGGTCGAGCCCGGTCATTTCTAAATCAATCCAGAGCAAAGTGGCTTTTTTCATAGGTATATTATACCATATTTAAGAGGAGACGCCAAGGAATTTCAGAATAGCGTAGAGTGCGACGAAAAGGGCAAGGCCGATAACAATTTCGAGGAGACGGCGTTTGGACTTGCGGATTTTTTCTTCGTCGCCGCCAGCGGTTAAATATTGAATACCTACGATGGTGATGCCGAGAGTGCCGAGGATAGGAACGCCGATAGACATAGTGTCGGCGACCAGTTGCATGACTTCTTCGACAGTTTGGCTGTTTAGAATTGCGGTTTTGACCTCGCCGTCAGTAGTAGTGGTAGAGCCAGCGTTAGAATTGTTATTTGAACTATTGTTGGTATTATTGCTAGTATTGTTATTCGTGTTGTTGTTTGTGTTATTGTTGTTGGTATTTGAGTTATTATTGTTATTATTGGTGTTCGAATTGTTATTTGTGTTGTTATTCGTGCCGCTGTCAGGACTATTGTGATTACTAGAATCGGTGTTCTCAGTAACAGTCTCGCCGGGGAGGTTCAAGTCCGAGCGATAGACTTTGTAGAATGAGGCGTACTTGCCACGGCCAAAATTGTGCCAGAGATAAATGTTGCCGTCGCCATCCAAGGAAACGTCTTCCAATTCGCCAAGGGGACTCGGAATGTAGAAAGTTTTGACAAGTTTTTTCGGGCTGCGGCTAAAAACAAAGAGTGCATTAACGCCTTTTTTCTTAGACCAAAGCTGACCGAAAGTAGATGAACCGCTGTCCCAACCAACAGTGTAAACATACTTGCTGTCCATGGCTTCGCCCTGACCGGTTAGGCGGCCTTGGCTGCTGTTCGTGGTAGAAACTACGTTGCCGTTTACATCTACGCCGGGGACGCCCCAGTCTTTGGATTTTTTAGACTTGCAGTTAGAGAGTTTGACGATTTTGATATCGGAGACCGAGGCGGCGTCTTTAAAACAACCTTGGTTAAAGATATTGACATTGTAGGTGCCCCAGTCGTAATAAAATGAGTTCATGTGGCCCCAACTGCTGCCTTTGACTTTTTTGACGACTTTGTTGTAGCCGTTTTCGGTTTCGGTTTTACTGCCGAAAACGACATAGTTATTGTCGGCGCGGTCGCTGCAAAAATAAGAGAAGACATAATGATATTCGGTAACTACTCCGCCCTGAGTATAATAACCGAGGCTGGGCTGGACCGAACAATCGCTCGAAGGGAGCTTGAACGTGGCCATTTTGTGAAGTTTGCTACTTTCCAGGGTAACAATATTCCACTTTTTCTGACGAGCGACCGGCCAGTTAAGATACGAAATTGCCGACGCCTGGACAGAGGGTAAAATTAGACTAAAACCAAAAATTAGGGCTAAAAAGGAGCGGGCGAAACTTTTAAAAGTCATTACTCGCCCCGTCTGTGGTATCAGTAGCGTCGTCATAATTCAACACGTCATTATCGTCCGGGAGGTCGGCCTCGAAGTTCTCGTCATAGATGTCGCCGTCTAGCTCGTCCTCGTAGTTGGGACCGAATTCAAGTTCCCTGGCCAAATCGTCGGCACGGCGAATTTGGAAAACGAGAGCGATGGATAGAGCGACGATGATGCAAAAGAGTAAAGCATAAATAACGATATGTTTGCTACTTGTAGATTTGGGCGCTGGCGCAGCGAATTCGCGCGCAGTCTGGGCTTTAATGTCCTGCCGGAAGGATTGTTCGAAGTTGTTATCCATAATAATATTATATCACGTTTTTGTTGGCTGGGTGAGTGAGCAGGTCATATGAACCCTTTTTACATTGGTTTTAATCCGTTTCGTCCGGTCGGGTCGATTTGTACGTCGAATCCGCCTTGGTCTGTGTGCCGCCCATCTTGCGAGCGTCGTACTTC
>CAVFVK010000016.1:0-13364 GCA_963626095.1 bacterium
GGCGTTTTTGAGTGGCTGCACAGCCGGATCCATTTTTTCGTCCAAATCTCCCGGCAAAGCGCCGATAGAACTATGACTTTCGCACGGCACCGTGGTTACCCCAATAAAATCACCATTTTTGCAAGCTTCATAGCCATAAATGGTCGACATATAGGTTTTGCCACAGCCCGCCGGCCCCGAACAAACTACCGCAGCAATGCTCGGGTCCATCAACGCCTCGGCATACATGGCCTGTCCGGCGTTTTTGAGCCGGAGCGGGAAATTCGGCGCAAAGCGTAGGCGCACAATCGCGTCTTCTTCGGCGTTATACCGTCCGATATGCTCGAACCACCGAGAGTTCCGCGGATTAAAATCGCGCGGATAGTCCGCCTCGTCCGTAAGTTCCATCACGATGAACTCATTTGCCACGAGCTTGCGCTCATCCGGCAGAGCCTGTTCGAACTCTTCGCGTGAAATGCTCTGGGTATTATAGAACTCCAGGAATAATTCCTTCGGCACTACCACATTTCTCCGTCCCGTATAAGGGTCGGGATACTTATAGCCGTATCGCTCGGTTTTCAACCCTCGCTCGCGCGCCCGAATCGCCAGTCCTTTATCGTTAGTCAGCAGAATTACGTTCTCGGACTTTAATTTTAGTACGTCCTGCGCCGATGCCCCGCCGTTAATCGGCAGACCCGCGTCAATCATCGCCACCGACAGCGCCGTCAGAATAATCTGACCGTCCATATCGGTGTCTGACGGATGATAAGGCAAGGCATCGGTAAAATTCTTATGCACCGGCAGTACCGACAAAGTCTGTTTACCTGCCGACAGCGAAATTCCCGCTTGCAGATTATAGACCTCGTCCATGGTGTATTGACTACCCACGACCAACTTATAAATCCGACCAAGCGCCTGCCGAGCCGCTTTTCCGCGTTCACTTTTTTCCTTCTTGAAATTAGAAAGCTCCCGAATTACCACTGTTGGGATAATCAGATGCGCCTCCGAAAGATCGGCGGTCGCCTCTTCGAGCTTTGCCTGCACTCCGTCCGGAGACGGAATGATGTCAATGTAATCAATCAGCACGTTTGTGTCGATTACGTAAGACAATTTACGTTCGTCCATAGAATGGCCCCCTTCCTGTTAAGATACTCCCCCCATGGGGTAAGTATAACATAAACAGGGCTTTAGAGAAAGAGCTTATCCTTTAATTATATCACGCTTAAGCTTTTTTGTCAAGTTTTCAGGGGTGCAGGCGGTTTTTGCTTGCGTTGATTTAAGCGTCTTGATCTTTACCGTCATTGCGGAATGAGAACATGATTGGTGTCCCGACAAACGGGTATTTTTCGCGGATTTTGCGCTCCAAAAACCGTTTCCACGACCAGTGCAAAAGTTCCAAATTATGCCCATGCACCACAAACCACGGCGGGCAGGCGTCAGTTTGGACGATATATTTGGGCTTCGGGCGGGTGTTTTTCAGCCCAGCCGGAGTATGCGAAATAATTGCCTCATTCAAAATTTTATTTAGTTCCGATGTTTTGACTTCGAGGCGGCGGTTTTCATCGATTTCAAGTGCCAGCTCAAACAGCTGGGTTACATTTTTGCCGGTTTCGGCACTAGTCAGCAGTACCGGTGCATAAGGCAAAAAGTTAAAATCGTATTCGAGGTCATCCAAAATACCGTCGATATCTTTTGGCTGGCGAGTTTCGAGCTCGAGTTTGCGCCCGTCATCGGTCAATCTTTCGTCCTGCTCGGCTTTTTTGCTCTCAAACTCATCTAGTCGCGCTTGAATTAGATCGGTTTTAGTGACGACGACAATAATGCCCTTCCCCGCCTCGATAATCTGCCCCGCGAGAGTTTGGTCGAGCTTGGCGTGAGGCTCCGTGCCGTCGACGAGCAAAGCACAAATGTCCGCCTCCTCAATCGCCGCCAAAGTTCGAATGGCGCTGAATTTCTCAATCCCCACTTCGCGTTTGCCCGGTCGGCGCAACCCCGCCGTGTCCAAAATTTCCAACTCTCGCCCCTTAAATTTAACATTCACGCGGTTAATATCGCGCGTCGTCCCTTGACGACTCGACACAATCGCCTGTTGTTTTTTGCCGAGAGCGTTAAAAAGACTCGACTTCCCCACGTTCGGTCGCCCAATCAGAGCGATTTTGAGCGGCAATTGAGAAGACGTTTTTCGAGAGTTTGCGCCTTTAGGCAATTGGGATATGATTTTTCTCGGGTCGGGTTCCTCGCGCCCGTCTTCACGGGGCTCGGACCCTTCTCCTCGGCAGCAGTCTCCGGACTCCCTCGAAAAACATATCTCCAATTGCTCAGAGGAACAACTCCTTGACGCCCGAGAAAAACCGTCTTCCAATTGTCTTTTGAACGTGCTTATTCCCTGCCCCGTCGTCGCCGAAACATAAAAAGTCCGCTCTGGCGCAATCCCGAGCGCTCGGAAATTCTCAATTGCCAGGGACTCGCCAAGGTCGCACTTATTCAAAACCAAATACACTGGCTTGCCGGACCGAAGCGCATCCTTTGCGATTTTAGCATCGCGGTGATCAAAATACTTTGCCGAATCTAGCGTCACCAAAATCACGTCCGCACTTTGAATTGCGTCTAGGATTTGGTCCTGAATTGAAGCCTCAAAATCATCGGTTGGGTCTTTCAGCCCCGCCGTGTCGACCAAAATAAACCGGTCGTCAATTTTCGCCACCACATTATCACGCGTCGTCCCCGCCTCGCGCGCCACAATCGCGATATTTTTTCGCGCCATCCGATTCAAAATGCTCGATTTCCCAGCATTCGTCTGACCAATTAGCGCTACTATCGGCAACTTACTCATATCTTTATATTATAACATAAATTTTCACAAAAAAAAGAGCCAAACTTGACTCTGATTCACAACTGGTGATCTCGGCGGGATTCGAACCCGCGATTGCCTGGATGAGAACCAGGAGTCCTGGACCGCTAGACGACGAGACCAGTCTTAAAAACAAGTTGCGCACCCAAGGGGGGTTAGGTGCGCAGTCTCATTATACCACGATATTTTTATAAAAGTCAAGACTTTTTTATAGGTTTTGCCAAACTTTTAATAATTTACCGAGCCATAACCTGGCACCGCGGTTACAAAAGTCTGCCCAGGTGCGAGTTTAATCTCGCTACCATTTTCGTCTAGGAACTGAATTTGCTCGCCGGCGCTACCCTTTTTCCAGGTTCCATGCTTCACAATTCCATTTTGAAACACATAAACCTCGCCCGAACCAATCGTGGTAATCGCTTCGTGGTAATTGTCGCTAGCGCGAGATTCTTGTACCACCATCGCCACCACCACCGCCGGTGCCAGTTGCGTTAGGCTGCAGGCGTCTTCTGGATTTTTCTCACCCAAGTCTTCCGCCGGACATTGATAAACCTCGTGCGCCGCCCCGCTTTCGAAACTCCGGCGGTAAGTGTTCGTCGCCGCGTCGTAGTCATATTTAACATTAAAACTCGCATAACCGCCTAGACTTAGCGATACCGACGAAACTTCCGGAGTTGTAGTAGAAGTATCTGCTTCGGTCGGCTCGGTAATCACTAATTTTTCTGCCACCGTTTCATCGATTCTCGCCCGTTCGGACTCCTCGGGCGTCATTCGTGCAAAACCTTTCACCGTGGATTTTCCGCCACCACTAGCACTTTTTAGATACGAGGCCGTCGTAAATAAGTTATTCCACAGCCGATTTCGGTAAGTTCCGCGATACATATAAGTGTAATTTTCGCTTAAATCTTTATATCCGCCGCTCGCGACCGCCGCCAGCGCATCCCCCGAACCGCCCGCATGTACAATCGTACAATCAAACGGCGTATCCCATTCCAAATAATAAATCCGTAGCGACCGAATCGGCCCAATTACCGCCGAACTCGGATTCTGAAAAATCGCCGCGAACCGCGTAATTCCCGCCTCGGCGATCGCTTCAAACACCACGCCAGCCTCGGTTAGTCCCGCCTGTGGCCTAGCCCCATCCATGCCATTTGGAATCTGTACGCAATAGGTCGGGTCGTCCACTGCTTCCCCGTCTTGCAAAACTTCACCCGTCAAAGCACTATAATTCTCCGCGGTGGATTTTTGGGACGGTAGTTCCGGATAATTTATCGCCACCGTTTCGGTTTTTAGCCCAAACAACGCCACCAAAAGGCACGCTAGCCCCGCCGCAAAGCTCACCCCGCCTAAAATCTTGCAGATTAGCCATTTTTTAGTTTTCTTTTCAGTCATGTTTACTCCACTTTAAACATTGTTAACCTCATTATAACTGAAAACGTAAGTTTTTTCCACATTTTTGCATTTTTTCATTTTTTGCGGCTCCACATTTTTTATTTTTTGAAACACGAATTGTTAACATTCCGTGAAAATGTCCCCCATTTTTGAAGCACAAGTATTTACAAACTTTTGCGCTTGTGCTATGATAGAAAGCATAAAGGTTATACATAAAAATGAGAAATAGATTTTCACAAAAAAAGTCTACACGCCCGAAATTCTTATGCTATAATAGTATTATGCTTAAGACAAAAACGAAGGTCAGGGTTTGTTTTGTAGGCATTTTGTCTATCGCTGCTGGTATTCATGCCGGCTCGATTGTTGCGACGCAAGCGGCAGACAGTGAGACTACTTTTCAAGTCAACGTTGTTGAAAGTCTTTCGGTTTCCATTACCACGCCTCGGGGTGGCGCTTCGGGTTCGATGGGGACATTCTTGCGCAATACGGTGAATTTATCAGTTACTTCTAATAATGCTAATGGTTTTACTGCGTCAATGTATGCGACGAACACTAACTTAACCAATTCCTCCGTCGGCAATTCCGAAACTATCCCGACTATGACCACGACCTCGACTCGTGGCAACTTTGGTACCGGTCAAATCAACCACTGGGGCTTTTCGCTTAACGATACTGCTGCGGGCTCTACTAGTAGCACTTATTCTCCAATTCAGACTAGTTCCAGCCCAACTAAACTTCTTTCCACCACTGGCGTCGGCAGCGGCTCGACGGATGTCTATTTTGGCACCCAAACCAACGCCGCTCAGGCCGCCGGCACTTATACCGGCTCGGTTATTATCGCCGTAGTCAGCGGCACTATCGACGACGACAACCCAGTCGTGCCGGATAATCCAGTTACTCCTGATAACACCGACAACGGCAAAGCTACTTACGATAGTAACAAAAACAGCACCGTCTATTCCAAGACTGAAGCCACCGATGACACCGTTAATACCACTACCGAAGTCAGCGAGGGCGACACTACCGACGCTTATAATAATGCTAAGGGCGTGATCGAACACACCTCCGCCAGCATCGCCGCCGGCACTTCCCTTGCCACTGGCCTCGCCGTCGCCTCGGCTGTCGCCGCCACCTCGAGCATCTTCTTCTTTATCCTCGCCCGCCGCCAGAAAGATGACGACGAAGAAGACGAAGAAGAAAATCTCTAAAAATATGATATAATATATATCATGAATGTGATTACTAGATTTGCACCCAGCCCGACCGGCTACATCCACATCGGCAATGTCCGCTCCGCGATCTACCCCTATCTGCTCGCAAGGCAGACCGGCGGCAAGTTCGTCCTCCGCATCGAAGACACCGATCGCGCCCGCTATGTCGAGGGAGCGACGGAACTCATCGAAGACACTTTAGAATGGCTAGGGCTAGAATGGGACGAAGGTCCGCTAGTTGGTGGCGACCACGGTCCATATTTTCAGAGCGAGCGCCAAGAAATCTACTATCAATGGGCAAAAAAGTTAATCGACGCGGGGCGAGCCTATGCCGACCCGACCTCTCCGGAGCAAATCGAAGCCTATCGCAAAGAATGTAGCGACAATAAACAACCATTTCTTTACCGTAATTTTCGCCCCACGGACACTCCCGAGTGGCACGTCGGCATTTCGCTGCGGTTTAAAGCCGAACCAAAGGACTATGCTTGGCATGACGAAGTGATGGGCGACCTTCATGCCGGTCCCGAGGTCCAAGACGACATTATTTTGATCAAAAAAGACGGTTTTCCGACTTACAATTTTGCCCACATTGTAGACGACGCCGAAATGGGGGTTACCCACGTGATGCGCGGTGTGGAATATCTGTCTAGCACCCCGAATTATTTGGCTCTATACGACGCGCTCGGGCTAGAGCGCCCAAAGTTTGTTTCCCTGCCCCATATTTTAGCGCCGGGTGGCAATAAAAAACTCGGCAAACGCGATGGTGCTAAGTCGGTCTCCGAATACCGTGCTGACGGAGTCTTGCCCGAAGCAATGCTAAATTATTTGGCATGCCTTGGCTGGAACGACGGCACGGAACAAGAAATCTACACCAAAGCCGAACTAATTCAAAACTTCTCTTTGGACCGTATCCAGAATTCTGGCGCCCGCTACGACGAGACTAAATTGCTTTGGATGAACGGTCAATGGCTTCGGCGGATTTTTGACGAGCAAGGTGTCGACGCGCTATTTGCCCGCACGGCGGATTTTTGGCCCGAAACTGCTAAAAACTATGACGAAACTTATCAAAAACAAGTTCTCGCGATTATTTATGACCGCCTGAAAACTCTTTCGGACCTAAAAACTATGACCGATTATTTCTTTGCCGACCCTAAAATCGATTTAGACATATTAATGAATAACAAGTTCTTGAAAAAAATGTCCGAATCTGAACTCGAGGGGCTTTTGAAACAATCCATCGCCAAACTTTCTAGCGTCAAAGAATGGACTGCCGAAAACTTACAAACCGCACTTAACGAACTACTAACCGAAACCGGCAAAAAACCGGCCGAACTATTTAGTTTAATTCGGATTTCGCTTAGCTTCGCGCCGTTTAGCCCAGCTTTGAACCTCACCATGTCGGTGCTGGGGCGCGAGGTTTCGCTCGCACGCTTAAACGCCGTCGCCCGCGCAATCTAAAATTATCAGACTCTTAAAGTCCGATACCCCCTAGCTAAACTCGCTACAAACTCGTCGCGATTGAACGGATTTGCTTGTTAGTGAGCACTCCATTATTCGCGGTAATTTTATATACGATTCCGCCGTTCACCCAAGCCGCGTTGCTGCCGTTGATATAAATACTTAGCCCCTGTTCTCGAATTAAGGTGTAATTTTCGCCGTATTCGGATTTTACAAAATTCGATTCCAATGCGCTCGTGTCCCAAGAAGATTTCTCTTCGGTCAAAGTGAAACTTAAATTTGCGGTTGAATTATAGAAAATAATGTCAATTCTGCCGTCTTGCGAAGTGATGCTCGAAACGCTGTAATCTCGTGGCACATAATTCGGATAAGTCGGGTCGATACCGGTCTGCATGGCCGCGACTTTAAGCGACACGTCCGGCATATTCAAATTCACAAAATACACAATTGCAAACACCGCGGTCGCCGCACAGGACAAAGCCAGTAGCACTCGCCCCACGCCAAAATGCATCATGCTAGATTTTTTCTTCTTGCTCCGCGTTTTTTGCTCGTTAGTCGTAGTTTTGACTTTTTCCGCTTGCGCCAAGGCCTTTTTAATGGCTTGGTCTTTTAATTCTTTGGCAGTAATTCCCGAAACCGTCGCAGCGGACGCGCTCAGCGTTTTTTGTGTATTGGAATTTTTACGCGCCTGCATACGCATTGTTGCGGATTGCTGCATCGGATGCACTGTCGCCGGAGCAATTGGCTCGGTCTCGACTTGTGTCATTGGCGCCACCGCCTGAGAATTAAAATGTTGCACTTTCGGGCTACGCGCCACATCACTAACTTGCTCAGTTTTCGGGCTGCGCCGCACCATCACATCTGTGGACTTAGCCGGCCGTTTTGTATATTTCCGATTCAGGGTCGTCGACGCCTGCACCTTGCGGTGGTTCGACTGCGTCATACGTTTATTTCCAGATGTTTGCATATTACCTCGCTTATTCTTATAATAATCATACCTTTTTTCGCAAAAAAACACAAGGGTTAATTTTTTCGGATAAATATGTTATAATAAAGAAAGCGTATGGATAGCGAAAAACTAAGGCGCAGACAAAGCTTTAAAGTGATAATTTCTGAATTTATTATGGTGATGACTGTAATTATTATGGTGATCATCCTGGCTTTTGTGGTCTCGGGCTACTGGCTAAACTCCGATTTTAAGGTCGAACGTCAAGGCATGCTCCAAGTTTCGTCTATCCCGACTGGTGCTAGCCTTAGTATCGACGGCGAATCGTCTTGGATGCAGCGCACTAACACTTCTAAAATCCTCTCTAGCGGCGAGCATACTGTGGTCGTCTCCAAAGACGGTTATGATACCTGGACTAAAACCGTCAACATTTCGGAAGGGTTTTTGTATCGTTTGCAATATCCGCGTCTGTTTTTGCAAAATCGCACCGCCGAAACAGTGTTAGACACTAAGGATTTTAACCTCGCCACAGTTTCTCCCGCCCGAGACAAAATGCTCCTCATGAATAATACTACCGAATGGCAAATCGTAAGTCTCAAAGACGATAAACTCACTCCGAAAAAAATCGATATCTCTCGGGTTTTCTCGGGAGTTAGTCTTGCCGACGGCGCCACAACTGGACTGTTTTTAGACGAAATCTTGGCCGCGGACTGGGATAGCGACGGCAACCATGTCTTATTCAAAGTCAGTCACGAAAACGCCACGGAATGGGTTTTGCTCGATGTCGAAAATGTTAAAAATAGTGTTAATTTGTCTCGCGATTTTGCGGCTACTTTCTCGGCGGTCGAAATTCTCGACAATTCCGCCGCCAACCTAGTCGCCATCCAGGACGGCAACTTGCGCAAAATCAATGTTTCTAGCCGAGCGATTTCTTCAGTACTAGTTAGCAATGTTCAGAGTTTTGATCATTTTGAAGACGAAGTTGTTTTCTCGGCGCTAAGCACTACTTCAAGTACTGCGCAAAACTCCACCACGGATACGGCAGAAAGTTCCGACCAAACCTCAGCCAAGCCATATACTATCGGCGTGCTTAACTTGAACAACAAAGAAATCACCAGTTTAACCACGACGGCTTCGCCCGCTAAAGTTGCAATTTCTAAATTCTACGACGAAAAATACATCACCGTGCTAGAAGACACCGCGCTTGAATTGTATAAAAAGTTCAATTTCGAGTCGGTCAAGGAATTTGCACTCAGTTTTGTCCCGCAACACGTAAAAGTCGGTAACGACGGTGAATTCATTGAGTTTTATTCCGGTGCGCAATTTGCGACTTTTGATTTTGAATCGCTCTCTATCCGCGAATGGTCGCTCGAAAATGAAAACTTCGGCTGGCTCGACAATAATATGCTCTATGTCGTAAATAACGGCGAGTTAATTATCTATGATTTTGACGGCTTAAATCGCCGAGTGCTCGCCAAAAACGTTTCTAGCCAGTTCCCAGTTACGATTGTAAGCGACAAGTGGTTGTATTATTTCTCGGATGGCGCGCTCATCCGCGAAAAAATCGTAGACTAGCTATTTTTGAAATTGCCTAAGACCAACCGAACTTAATTTGGCTAATAATAATTCTTTTGCTTGCCCAAAGCGCCTTTGCCATATCGGGTTTTAATTGCCCGTTAAGAAGTTCCAAATCCCCTCAAAGAAAGACGGTTCGTTCGATGGCATCGCTTCGCTGGTATTTTCATCTACTGTCGGCAGGCTCTCTGACTTTTCTGCCCCGTCCCAATCCGGTGAAATTTGTTCCGCCGTAACCAGCAACCGATATCTAGAAGTCCCTAGAGGCGTACAAGTCACCAAAGTTAAAATCGGCTTGTCCGTCGCGACCACCAGCGCCGCCACATTACTCGGTTCCACCACTTCTTTTTTGGTCACTTGGTAAGTATAACGCACGGAATTATAATTAATATAGATTAAATCGCCGTCCTCGAGCCGTTCCAGTCCCGAAAAAATGTATTTATATTGGTTCGAACTATACACATCGCCTGCCGAATGCCCAGTAATCACCGTGTTGCCAATTTCCCCTGGATAAGCGCTCGCTCCGGCAATACGATAATGTGCCACCCCACTATTCATCGCCGACATCACCTCTGAAAGTTGGATTCCAAAATGTACCGGCACGTCAACGTTCAATTTCGGAATAATCAGACGCGGGTCCGCCGAAACTTCCCCGCTCACCGTCGGGTCGATCGCCTCGATACTGGACGCCGGCGCATTCCCTGGAGAAACATACGCCATAATCGGCGCAAAAATCAAGCGGTTATATTGCAAGAACAAAATCAGTAAAACCACAGCCAGCCCCGCCAAAATTGGGATTAATCGGCGGTGGCGGTGGGTCTTTTTGGCACTTTCAGTTGCTTTTTTGCGGATTTTTTGACGCAGCCCCGTTTGGATCTCCTGCGAAGATTGTAAATTTCGGGAATTCCCCAAAATTTCCTCTTCCTCGGCCCGTTCGCGGGCTTGCTTTAACTTCTCTTTTTCAATATAAGTCCGCGCCGCTTTGGAATAATATTCACTATAATATTTTTGATAATAATCTTGCCACGCCGAATGATATTTTTTCCAAGACTCAGAGTTAATTTTGGTAGCAATCGGTTCATCTTTTAAATGCCCATCGCTGGCACTGGCGTCTTTTTCGCGCGCCTCCTGCTCGGCTTTTCTTGCCGACGATGCATAAGCCGCCAAAACCTTTTTTCTAGCGATTGCGGCCGCGGCTTGTCTCTGCAAGTCGCTGGTAGACTGCCCACCATTTTTTGAATCCATAGCTAAATTATAGCATAAATCTTTAAGATATGATATAATAAGATTAATCGGCAACGTTTATCGCCGACCGAAGCGGGCGAGTGGCGGAACTGGTAGACGCGCTAGACTCAAAATCTTGTGATTTTCGGATCGTGAGGGTTCAAGTCCCTCCTCGCCCACCAAAACCTAAAATCGTATCAAAAAATCCCCAGATCAACGGGGATTTTTATTTAGGCGAGGTCACTTATCCCACCCAAACCCCTCGCCGTAATGGCCGTAGCGGGCGGTTTGTTCGTAAATCGGGCGTTTTAGGTCCAAAAATTCAATAATTCCGTTCGGCGTTAAGTCATAGCCCTCGATTTCCTCCGGCTGACCGTCGATGATCACGGTTTTTTCTAGCGGCTCGGCGTAGCCGATTGCGTAAGCCAGTCGCACCAACACTTCGTGCGCCCCGCGCTGCCTCAAATAATCTACCGCCACTTTTCGCGCCATATACGCCGCCGAGCGGTCGACTTTCGACGGGTCCTTACCCGAATAACAACCTCCGCCAATCGCCACTCGCGGACCGTAATTATCCACAATCAACTTTCGCCCAGTCAGTCCCGTATCGGCGTCAAATCCGCCCTGGTTCCAGTCTCCGGCCGGGTTTATATGTAACTCCAACTTGCCAGACAAGTTATTTTCTGCAATAAATCCCTGCACCAATTTCGTAAGCTCAGCTTTCGGCGCATTCTGAAAACTCGCCACGATCGAATCAATCGAGCCGTCCGGTGCAATCGTCACCTGTGTTTTGCCGTCAAACGGGAATTTTTCGTAAATATATTGATTCAGCCGGCGCGACAACACGACTTCGCGCGGCAAAAGTTCCGGGGTTTCATCGCACGCAAATCCGATCATAATTCCCTGATCGCCCGCACCCCCAGTATCGACCCCCTGCGCAATTTCAGGCGATTGTTTTACGATTTTCGTATGCACCTCGACGTCCCCCGCAATTCGCTTCACAATCGCCGGGATATCAATATCTGTAGCCGTCGAAGTAATTTCGCCGGTTACAAAAACTACGCCGTGCCCGCCACAGGCTTCCGCCGCAACGCGTGCGTTCGGATCCTTGGCGAGATATGCGTCCAAAATCGCATCGCTGATTTGGTCACAAAGTTTATCTGGGTGTTTTGGAGAAACGCTCTCCGCAGTTCGATAGAACATATCTTTCCTTTCTGGTCGGATTTACCACCTTGGCTTGGCTAGGTTGGCAGGAAGTCGCCGGGCCGTTCCCTCGTTCCTTCTTGATATTATTTCTCTATTATACTATTTTTTCTTAGTTTTGCTAGACTTTTTTCGGGCTTCGCTTCGTGCAATTTTGTCCTCAATGCCCTGCGAATGGTTGTGTACCCCATAAATCGTACTTGTTGTCCCCACGATTAGCATATAAGCTCCGAAAAAGCGCACAAACATCGTCACCTCGAAATTCCCCGCGTTCAAAATCACCACGCCAATCACACAGCCAATCACACCTGTAATCATCCGAATAAAACGGTCGGTTGCGTCCTCGGCGGACAAAAATCCGTGAAAAATGTCCACAATTCCCGACAAAATCGTGTAAATCGAGATGACAAGCAGGCTATGAACCAAACTGTCTTTTGCGAGAAAGAGTAGAGCTAGAGCCGCCACGACATCAATCACCGCGTCCACGATAGAATTAAACCAATCGTGTTTTTTAGTCGAGCTATATAGCGCCCCCACCGCGTCGACAATCCCCATAAATAGCAAAAACACGCTCATCACCGCCACGATTTCGTTGACGGCACTCGCTCCGCTAAACAGCACCAGCCCGCCGAACACCAGTGCAATCGCTCCGCGCACTAAAAACATTAACCAATGTTTGTCAATAAATTTTCGATTGATTTTTGCCATGAGAATTCCTTAAATTACTTATCCTTATTATATCACACGTGGCGGACTTTTTTGCGTACGTTCTCGACAATTTTCGTAATCTGATATTTCGCCGGATTTAGCACCAAATCATGCGCCGGCGTATATTTTAATTCCTCACATCCGAACGAACGTTTAAACTCGCTCACCCCATAAAAACGGTGCGATTTTTCGTCCAGCCCCACAATCCCCCAAAGATTATATCGCACGCAACCGCGTTTTCTGGCCTCTCTCATCGCCGCCAGGTGTAAAAGTGGCGCCGCCGAGTATTTCGTTCCGAGCTCCGACGATACGCCGTAATGATAGCTCGCCTCCGGACCGTAAAAAATCATAAAGTTCTGCGCCAACGTTTCTCCGTCTTTTTTCGCGGTATAAATCACTACTTCCCCGTTCTTTCGGAACGCTTCGAACTGTTTTTTCAAAAAATCGCTCGAAAACGCCACGTATTTTTGCCGCTCGGCGTGAAGTTTTTCCAACCGACAAAACTCCTCAATTGCTTTGTCGTCAGTCTCGGCGGCAATTTCAATCCCATTTTTCTCGGCCTTTCGCAGTTTTCGCCGAAATCCTTGCGACGCTCCTGCAAGAATTTCCTCCTCGGTTCTATGCAAATCCAAAATTCCCGCATATTCCACCGATAAATACATCGGCGCTGGTTTCAACCCCTGTTTTGACAAAAGCTTCAAAATATTTTGCGACATTGGCTCTTGCGGCCGCACTCTGACAAACACACAGTTATGGGCCTTGCCCTGCTCACGGATATCAGAAAACACGTTAGAGACGATTTTCTCATCAGCAAAGTCCA
>CAVFVK010000017.1:0-5080 GCA_963626095.1 bacterium
AGCGGGTCAGGGACGGCGACTGACCCGTGGGTGGTTACCGCGCCGTGATAAAACCATCGTACCTTAATATTTCAAGCCTAAAGCGCGTCGTGAAAACAAGAATGTTGCCGATTAAAATTAACGAGATGTCTAGGAGGACAAAAACCTTGAAAAAGGAAGCGGTTTTTGGTATAATGGGGGTAGCTTAAACTACTTGTAGAAATTATAAAAAGGGTAAATATGAATATAAATGAAGAAGAGCGTCGCGCGCGGCTCTTAAAATCGCGGGCGGAAAGACTACCAGATATTAAAAAACAGTTTGAGGAGGCGCAAAAACGCCATTTTAACTCCAATTTTGCCCCTGGAGGCAAGGATGAAAAATTAGTGGGGCGAGGGGCGGGTTCTATCAAAAACGCCGGGAAAGGGGCAAGAAATGCCTCACAGAGCAAAAGTGCGAATAATCGGGGCGGAAAAGCTGGCAAAAACGGCAAAGAAACGCAGAAAAACGTGAAAAATGGCGCTAAAACCGAGGCAGAGAAGCGCAAAGTGAACCTCGCGGTGTCCACACGTAAGGGCGATATGGTGCATCATCAGAGGATGCTCTCGCAAGACGTGAATGCGCAAGCGACGCAACATATTATCGGGTTGCCGGTGAATAAGTCGCGTTATAACGGGTTTAACGGGGAGCAGATGACGAATGCGCGTCTGAAACAGCTACGACCGGACCCGGAGGCGGTGCGAATTATCCCGATTGGGGGTGTGGGCGAGTTTGGGATTGGTAAAAATATGACGATTATCGAGTACAAGTCGGAAATGATTGTGGTCGATATGGGGGTGCTGTTTGCAGGCGAGGATTATCCGGGGGTGAATTATCTGATCCCGGACATTAAATACCTCGAGGACAACCGGGCGAAGGTGAAGGCGATTTGTTTTACGCACGCGCATTTGGACCATATCGGGGCGTGCCGGCATTTGTTGCCGAAATTCGGGAATTTGGTGCCGATTTATGCGACGGATTTTACGATTGGGATGATTAAAAAACAGATGTCGGAGCTGGACGAGGAGCCGGACCTGAATTATCAAGTGATTGACCCGCTAAAGCACGAAAAAATCCAGGTTTCGGAGCATTTGTCGGTGGAGTTTATTCATATGCTGCATTCGATTCCGGGGAATACGGCGATTGTGGTGCGCACGCCGAATGGGGTGATTTATCTGTCGGGGGACTGGCGCCACGAGGAGCGACCGATGGGGCGACAGGCGGATTATGAGCGGATTGACGAGATTGTGAAAAATGAGGGGATTGATTTGATGGTGAATGAGTCGACGAATATCGACTCGCCGGGGAAGCACCCGCATTCGGAATACGATATTGGCGAAAATATGGGGCGAGTGATGGACCATTATGTGAATGGGCGGGTGATTATTTCCTGTTTTTCGTCGCAGATTTCGCGGATTCAGCTGGTTTTGGACGAGGCGGCCAAGCGCGGGCGCAAGGTGGCGTTTTCGGGTTTTTCGATGATTAATAACGTTGAGGTGGCGCTTCGGGCGAAGTCGATTAAGGTGCCGAAAGATACGATTGTGAAAATGGAAGATATCGTGAAGTTGCCGGATGAGAAAGTTTGTATTGTCTGTACGGGGTCGCAGGGGGAGCTGAACGCGGTGTTAAACCGGATGATTACTGGGGCGCATAAGTATATCAAGATTAAATCGACCGATACGATTGTGTTTTCGTCGAACCCGATTCCAGGAAATGAACCGCACGTGGTGAATACGGTGGATGGGCTTTTACGCGAGGGGGCGCAGGTGATTCAGAACGGTAAGACGCATCTCACGAATATCGGGCCACTACATCTTTCGGGACATGCGTATTATGAGGATCACGTGGAATTTGTGACGCGGCTACATCCGACGAATTATATGCCGTATCATGGTGAGTTTTATATGCTGGAGCATAACGCGGAGATGGCGGAAAACGTGATTGGTATCCCTCGGGAGCGGATTTTGGTGTCGGATGACGGGGATATTGTGGAGCTTTTGCCGAATAAGACGATTCGGAAGGCGGGGCGGATTCATGTGGGGAATAAGTTGTTTGATGATGCGGACCGGTTGGTGCATGAGGCGGTGGTGAAAGACCGGATTCATATTTCGCGGGAAGGGATTTTTGTGATCGTTCTCACCGTGAGTAAGAAGACTGGGCATCTGATGAAAACGCCAGATATTGTTTCGCGGGCGTTTATTTACCTTGATAATTCGGAGGAGTTGATTGGGAAAATTCGGCATTATCTGCGTCAGAAAACAGATAAGTCGATTGCAACCGACCCGGAGATGAAGGTGCTGAAAGAGGAAATCAAAGAAGATATTACGCATATTTTGTTTGATGCGACGGGGCACACGCCCATTGTCATTCCGGTGATTAATAAGGTATAATAGAATTATGGTAGATTTAATCATCGTCGGAGCAGGGGTGGCCGGAATGACGGCGGCGATTTATGCGAAACGGGCGGGGTTGTCGGCGCTGGTGTTTGAGGCGAGGATGTTTGGCGGGCAGATTGTGAATTCGGAAAAAGTCGAGAATTATCCGGGGTTTATGGACATTTCGGGGAAAGAATTAACAGAGAAAATATATCATCAGATGAATAATTTAGGCGGGAAAATTCGTGATGAAGAGGTGATGGCGGTGCGAAAACTGGGGAATGGTGATTTTGAAGTAGAAACCGACGAGGGGGAATATTCGTCCCATGCGATAATTATGGCGACGGGGACGAAACCCAGGGAACTGCCGGAAAAGCAGAAAAAAATGGTGGGAAAGCGTCCGATTTTGTACTGTGCGACTTGCGACGGGGCGCTACACGCTGGGAAAACTGTGGTGGTAGTCGGGAGTGGCAACACGGCGAAGCACGAGGTAGCATATCTTCAGCGGATTTGTGAGAAAGTTTATCAGATTCATCATACTGATGATATTCCAGAGGATGCGGAGGCGATTTTTGTGGCGGTGGGGCGAGTGCCAAATACGGAGCTAGTGAAAGATTTGGCGGAGCTGGACGAGAATGGTTATATCGTGGCGGGGGAGGATTGTAAGACGACGTGCGCGGGGATGTTTGCGGCGGGGGATTGTCGGACTAAGACAGCTCGGCAACTCGTGACGGCGACTGGGGACGGCGCGGTGGCAGCGGGGGAAGTGATAAGTTATATTAATCAATTTAAAAAGGAGAGGTAAAATGAAAAAAGTTGTAGTTTTAGGGGGCGGGGTGCTGGGGACGCAGATTGCGTTTCAGATTGCGTATATGGGGTTTGATACCACGATTTGGCTTAGAAGTAAGGGGAGTATTGGGCGTACTGAACCGAAGCTGGAAAAAGTGCGGGAATCGTATATTGATGCGATTAAGACCATGGCAAAAGACAAGAGTTTTGCGACTTGGAGTCGAGGGATTAGTGATTTTGACAATTTTGACGAGAAAAAGTGCTTGAAGCAGGTCGAGAAGGCGTATAAAAATTTGAAATTGGAGCTAAATCTGAAGAAAGCAGTGGCGGATGCGGATCTTGTGATTGAGTCGATGACGGAGGATTTTAAAGCGAAAAAAGAGATGTTTGAGAAAGTCGCGGGGCTGCTGCCGGAAAAAACGATTCTCGCGACGAATTCGTCGACGATGTTGCCGAGTAAATTGGCGAAATTTACGGGGCGACCGGAAAAATTCTTGGCGATGCATTTTGCAAATTCAATTTGGAAGAACAACACAGCGGAAATTATGCGCCACAAACAGACGGATGACGCGAGTTTTGATGCGGTGGTGGAATTTGCGAAGGAAATTAATATGGTGGCGTTGCCGTTGCAGAAGGAAAAGGCGGGGTATTTGCTGAATTCGATGCTGATTCCGTTTTTGTTTTCGGCGCAGGATTTGTATGTGAATGGGATTGCGGAGCCGAAAGATATTGACGCGGCGTGGGTGCTGGGGACGGGGGCGAAAGAGGGGCCGTTTCAGATTTTGGACATTGTGGGGCTGAAGACTGCGCACGAAATCGTGAAAATGTATACGAAAATCCCGCCGTTTTTGGCGCCGTATAATTTTAGGGGAATGGAGAAACAATTGAGAGAGTATATTGAGGCGGGTAAATTGGGTAAGTCGAGCGGGGAAGGGTTTTACAAGTATTAGTGTAAAAACTTATGAAAACTCCGGTGGTGGGCCGGAGTTTTTTGGTTGGCTTTCTGGGTTTAAGAGGTTTCGGACTTTATGAGTTTAGAGTTTTCGAGTTTTAGGATTTTAGGATTTGGAATAGGAATTTTTGGGGCAAAGGAAAAGCCCCGATACGAAGATCGGGGCGGGGTGTTAAAGAGACCGGATACCAAGGGACTCGCCCCTGAAAAAGTATCTACTACCAGATTTGGTGATTGCGCAGAGCAAATCCGATAGATCGGTGTCTTTGAGAGCCTTTTCGATCACTAGGATACGAGAAGTTCCGATCGGGGAACCGTCAGGGTAGGAGGGATGTTTGATGACAATTCCTGTGAGACGAAATTCTTCCGACGGATGAAACTGAAGCTCATTGGGGTTCCTAAACCAAGCTCGAAACTGAGTTTTGAACTTATTAATAGAAGCCGGACTCTGCTCAACGCAAAATTCGAGTTCTGGGCCAATGAGAAACGGGACGTGAACTTTCATGAAAAAACTCCTTTCAAAATGTAAAATGTACGACCAGTTTGATGAGAACTGGCAAAAATAGTGTGGAAAAGTCCACAATTTCATTATAGCATAACGCAAGCGGAATGTCAATGCTTTTCGGGGGTGTTTTGGAGGGGAAAGTGTGGTATAATGGGGGTAGGCCTCGGTGGCGGAATTGGTATACGCGTTCGACTTAAAATCGAATGGAGAAATCCATATGAGTTCAAGTCTCATCCGGGGCACCAGATTGGGGTGCTTTGGCGGAGTGGTTACGCAGCGGTCTGCAAAACCGCGTACACCGGTTCAATTCCGGTAGGCACCTCCATTTTTATGCTATAATCAAATCATGAGGAGGTTAAGGTGTGGGACGAAAATAGAATGAATATTTTATATTGTGGGGACGCGGGGATTTTTGATGGAGTTTTGATTTCGATTTTGTCGCT
>CAVFVK010000017.1:5237-12876 GCA_963626095.1 bacterium
TCAAAACAGCAAGCGAAAATTTTAGACGAGTTAGTTAAAAAAGAGAATCCACAAAGTTTTGTGAAATTAATCGACGCAACAGAAGTATTTGTGCGGAATTTGCCGAAAAAAAATATGGGGACATATTTTACGCCGTGCGCGATGCTGCGGCTCTATATGGACAAGGTGCCGGAGCTCACGAAGCACAAGCGGATTTTATATTTGGACTACGACGTTGTAGCGCGTGGCGATATCACGGAGTTTTATAGCACGGATTTAACAGGGGTGGAAGTAGCGGGGGTACTAGATATTTACGGGCGAAGGTGGTATCACTATCGTGGACTGTTTAAGCAAGATTACATGAATTCGGGAGTGATGTTGTTTAATCTGGAAGAGTGCAGAAAAACGCGGATGTTTGAAAAAGCAGCAAAAATTTGTGCAGAAAAATGGATGCTTCTGCCAGATCAAAGTGCATTAAATCGGGCTATCGACCGGCGAAAATTAATGCCCCGAAAGTTTAATGAACAAGAGGAACGGCCGCGAGAAGACACGGTTTTGCATCATTTTTCGAATAATTTTAAGTTTTGGCCGTATTTCAGAGTGCAGAAAGTAAAGCCGTTCGAGGTCGAAAAAGTGCATAAAATTTTGAAAATTACAGAATATGATGATATATTAGAAGAATACCAAATAATTAAACATAAGCAAGAAAAGAGCAAATGAGTATTTTTAATACAGGCAAAAAGTTATTCAAAAAAACCGAAGTGGTGCCGGTGTTTTACACAATTACGGACGACTACGCAAAATATGCAGCGGCGTCGATTAACTCGCTGATGCAACATGCGAATCCTAAGCGGCATTATCGGGTAATTGTGATGTACGATCGGTTGCATTGGACTAATCGGCTGCGGCTCAGGAACATGGTGACCAAAAACTGTGCGATTGAGTTTCATAAGATGAAGTACAATTTGTATCTTCGAATTATCGTGCGCTATTGTGCAAAAAGGACGGGGTCGGCGGACTTTTTTGCGGGGGCGGTGTATTATTATCGGTCGTTTATTGCGAGATTGTTCCCGCAATACGAAAAAGGGATTTACGTGGACGCGGACACGATTTTTACGGGGGACGCGGGTGAACTGTTCGATATTGACCTTGGCGACAAGGTGATTGGGGCGCGGGTAGACCCGAAAGTACAGGCAGTGCCGGATTTTATCGCGTATGTCGAGAAAGCAGTAGGGGTACCGGCGCAGGAATATGTGAATTCGGGAGTATTGCTCATGGATCTGAAAAAACTTCGCAAATTGCACTACATTACCAAAATGACAGATTTGATTAAAAAATACGATGCGGATTTGGTGGCGCCAGACCAGGATTATCTGAATGTGATTTTGAAGGGGCAAATTTTACACCTCGGGCGAGAATGGAACTGCCAGCCGGAGGGGGAGAGTGTTAAAGGTGCTAAACTACTGCATTTTAATTTGTCGAAAAAGCCGTGGTTTAATGATGACGTGAATTGTGGTGAGAAGTTTTGGGAAGCGGCGCGGGGGACAGGATTTTTGGGCGATTTGATGCGAGGTAAAGAAGAATATACAGTAAAAGAAGCGCGGGCGAGCGAGCTACAAATTAAGGCGCTGATTGATAAGGCGGCGGAACTAGCGAAATTGAAAAAACCGATTTTTGAAGACGATAAGAATTCGGCGAAACAGAAAATGTCGAATGTAGATTAGTGAAAAATTGATTAGAAATAAGTTCACAATAAAGATTTGGCGCAAACAACTCTAAAAAGTCTAGCCTAGTAGCTAGATTTTTTAGAGTTGAATTAAAATAATACCAACCACCACGAGGGCGGTAGCGATAAGGTGAACGATAATAGAACGGGCGTCGAGTTTTTCGCGGCCAAAAACGGGGCGAATTAAAGTCAGGACAAGTCCCATAAAGAAAATAATGATTGGTTCGGTGGCATCGGCAGCGACAGAAGCGAGGGCGATGGCAGGGGCAGAGACTAGGGCCAGACGGTAAGAGAGAGTTTTGGCAACGCTAAAGAATCCGCTGAAAAGCATGGGGCGGAGGGTTTTATTGTGGCTATCCACAAGGACGCGGCGAAAACGGGCACGAAGCTTAGGCAGACTGAGCATAATCGCAAGGTTGCCGAAGCCGATGCCGAAAAAGACGATCGCCATTTCGCTGAAAAAGTTGAGCTCGGTGGAATTAGTGCTGACAAAAAGGAGGTTGCCGACGACGTCGATAAAAACATAGAGAAAAGCGAAAAATAGAGCGCGGAATTTGACGTGGCGGCTACGTTTTCTGGAAGTGAGTATAATAAACAGTGGAGCGAGTAAAATGATAATAAAGGATACGGCTTGCAAAGGGCTAATCGTGTCGCCAAGAAACAGACAGCCAAGGATAAGGTAAAGGACGGGGGAAAGTTGAATAAAAATGCCGAGGTTGGTGGAGTCTTCGATTTCGAGAGCCTTGTAGTAAGGAATGCCGGCGAGAGCGTTCAAAATTCCAGAAAGAAAAAAGCAGACGACGATAGTCCAAGGGACGGCGGCAAAATCAAGCCCAAAACAAGTGGCGAAAATTAGCCCGACCACGAAATAGAAAAATGAGAAAAAACATTTTTGGGCGACCGAACCGCGTCCTTTGAAATAAACGTCCGAGATATAGTTATCGGTATAAATCCGCGCGGAGTCGGAAAAAATATTAATGGCGACGTAAACTAACCAAAACATTAGCATTATTATAACATGAAAATTGAGCAGTGTAAAAATAACTTTTTTTGGGGTAAAAAAATGGTGCGAGCGAAGAGACTCTAACTCTCGACCTCTTCCTTGGCAAGGAAGCGCTCTAAACAACTGAGCTACGCTCGCACGGTTGTGAATTAATTATAACACAGATTTATATTTTTGGGAATAATTATGCCGGTTTATAAACTGTCTTTAAGTTTACGAACGTAGTATTTTTATATTTTCCGTGCTATAATGGTTGTATAAATAAGGAGAAAATAAATGTCTAGTGGTTTAATGGTAGTGCTGATTATCATCGCGATTGTGGTGGTGCTGGGGCTAGCGATTGCTGGGATTTATAATGGTTTAGTAAAACTTGATGAGCGGGTGAGTGAAGCGTGGTCGGATATCACGGTGCAACTAAAATATCGAGCAGATTTGATTCCGAACGTGGTTGAGACCGTGAAGGGCTATGCGAAGCACGAAAAAGATACTTTTGCGATGGTGACGGAAGCGCGGTCGGCGGCGATGGGGGCAAAAACCGTCAAGCAAACTGCGGCGGCGGAAAAAGAAATGCAAAATGCGCTTGGGCGAATTTTTGCGATTGCGGAAGCATATCCAGAGCTTAAAGCTAACGAAAATTTTGTAAAATTACAGTCGCAACTGCAAGACGTGGAAGATAAACTACAGGCGGCGCGGCGATTTTATAATGCGGGGGCGAAAGATTTAAATACGCGAATTAAAACTTTTCCGGTAAATGTGGTGAATAATATGGTCGGGCATTTTAAGAAGCGTGAATATTTCGAGGTGGAAGCGAGCGAGCAAGCGAAAATTGAAAAAGCGCCGGAAGTTAAGTTTTAACAATATCGAGGCGTCAAATGTATAAGCAAATTGCCGAAAATAAACGTAAAACCGTATTCTTAATTATGGGGTTTGTGGTGATGATTGGGGCGATTTCGGCAATTTTTGCGTATTTTTATCAAGACGTGTGGGTGGCGGTATGGGCGGTTATGATTGCGACGATTTATGCGGTGATTCAGTATTTTGCGGCGGGGTCGCTGGCGATGGCGATGACCGGTGCGAAGGAGATTGAGAAAAAAGATAATCCAAGACTGTATAATATCGTTGAGAACTTGGCGATTACGACGGGATTGCCGATGCCGAAAGTTTATGTGGTTGATGATAAGGCGCCGAATGCATTTGCGACGGGACGCGACCCGGAACACGCGGCGGTGGCGGCGACGACGGGACTGATGGATATTATGAATGACAAAGAATTGACTGCGGTGATGGCGCACGAAATGTCGCACGTGAAAAATTATGATATCCGAGTGTCGATGATTGTGTTTGGACTGGTGTGTGTGGTGGGGCTGATTTCGGATATTGCGTTTCGGATGATGTTTTATGGTGATAGGCGGCGAGAGAACGAGGGGAGTCCGGTGGCATATGTGCTTTTGCTGGTTGCGGGAATTTTGTCGCCGATTTTTGCGAGTTTGGCGCAGATGGCGGTATCGCGGCAACGGGAATATTTGGCGGATGCGTCGGCGGCGCATATTACGCGGTATCCGGAAGGGATGATTAGTGCGTTGAAAAAATTGCAAACGCATAGCACGCCGATGAAAAGTCAAAATATTGCGGCGGCGTCGATGTATATTAATAATCCGATGCGTAAGAATTTTTTGGGTGATTTGTTTTCGACGCATCCGCCGATTGAAAAACGGATTGAAAGGTTGGAGCATGGTAAAGAAAAGTTCTAGCCGAGTAAAACGAGGACAAAAACAATCTGACCGAAAAAAAATCAAGCAACAAAAACCGATGCCAAAAGAACGGAAAAAGCTAGGCTGTAAAATTCGGGAAATTTTGACTGGAGTGGGAAAAAGCTTGGAAAAAGTTAAAAATCGATTTGCAAAAATCAGCCCGCATAAAACTTTTCGGCGGACTTATCGCGAGGATTATAAACGTGAGCTGGAGGTTCCGGGGATTTTGACACATATTTTTAAGACTTTTGGTGCGCTACTTAAAAACTGGAAGTTGTTTTTGCCGATGCTGGTGATCATGGTGGTGGTGAATGCGGTGTTGATTGGGGTGATGAGTGCGTCGACGTGGTCGCAATATGAAAGCACTTTGGACGAGGCGAGTTTGCAAGTGGCAGGGGGTGATATAGGCGCGGTGGGGAAAGCTGGGTTGTTGTTACTATCGACGATTACGACTGGCGGGTTGGCTAACGATTCGAATGAGGTTAAGACGGCATTTTCGATAATTCTACTACTCGTAGTGTGGCTCGTGACGATATTTTTGTTGAGGCATTTGTTTGCGGGGCATAAAGTTAAGCTTCGGGACGGATTTTATAATGCTTTGACTCCGCTGATTTCGACTTTGGTGGTGTTAATGATTGCGGTAGTGCAATGTATTCCGATATTTTTGCTGGTGATTGCGTATTCTGCGGCGGTGCAGACGGATTTTCTTACGACGCCGTTTTATGCGTTGGTGTTTTTTATTTTTGCGGCGTTGATGATTTTGATTTCGGGATATTTATTATCGTCATCGCTGATCGCGATGGTGGCGGTGAGTGCGCCGGGGCTGTATCCGCTCAAGGCTATCGGCACGGCATCGGAGTTGATGATGGGGCGACGGACGAGATTTATTTTGAGATTGGTGGCACTAGTGATTGCACTTGCGATTATGTGGGTGGTGGTGATGTTGCCGCTGATTTTGTTTGACATGGGGATGAAGAATTTTGAATGGGCGCAGGGGATTCCGTTTATGCCGGTGTGTATGGTGGCGATGGTGGTGTGGACGGAAATGTATATTACAGCGTATCTTTATATATATTATAGATGGATGTTGGGTTATGAAGAAAAGTGAAGCTAATGCGCGGATTTTGAAGTTGCGCGAGTTGATTAATGACTATCGTTATCATTATCACGTTTTGGACGAGTCGATTATGAGCGAGGCGGCGGCGGATTCGCTGAAGCACGAACTGACTTTGCTCGAAACGGAATTTCCGGAACTGATTACTCCGGATTCGCCGACGCAGAGGGTGGCGGGGCGGCCGCTAGATAAGTTCGAAAAAGTGCGCCACGAAAAACGGATGATTTCGCTCGCGGATGTGTTTAGCGAGGGGGAAATTCAGGATTGGATTTCGCGGAATGAAAAGTTGATTCCGGGTGGGAAAATTGAAGAGTTTTTTACGGACATTAAAATGGACGGGTTGGCGTGTGCGCTGAAATATCGGGATGGGGTTTTTGTGCAGGCGGTGACGCGTGGGGATGGGATGGTTGGCGAAGATGTCACGCAGAATGTGAAGACTATTCAGAATATACCACTTAGGTTGTCGAGTTCTGAAGAGCGCATACCTTTTTCGGACACACTCAAGGCCGTTCGGCCAAGCTTACGGTCCTCAAAAGGTATGCACTCTTCAGTAGATACCGATATTCTTTCCGAAGTCGAAGTGCGAGGAGAAATCGTCATTTTCAAAGACGATTTTGAAAAGTTAAACGCGAAGCAACGCGAAAAAGGTGAGGTGGAGTTTGCGAATCCGCGAAATCTGGCGGCGGGGTCGATTCGGCAGTTAGACCCGAAAGTGGCGGCGAGCCGGCCGTTGAAATTTATTGCGTATGATTTGGTAACGCCGAATTTAAAAACGCACAAAGAGGCTTATGAATGGCTGAGGGCGCATCAATTTCAGACTTCGAATGAGGACAAGGTGTTTTCTAGTTCTGAAACGAAAAAAATGTTTGAATATATTGCGAAATTGGATGATTATCGGAAAGGGTTGCCGTTTAATACGGACGGGATGGTGATTAAAATTAACGATCGTGAGGTTTATGACCGGCTGGGGATTGTCGGAAAAACTCCGCGGGCGGCGGTGGCGTTTAAGTTTCCGGCGGAGGAGTCGACGACGGTGGTGCGAGATATTGTGATTTCGATTGGGCGGACTGGCGCGGCAACGCCGGTGGCGATTTTGGATCCGGTGGTGGTGGCGGGTTCGACGGTGCGACACGCGTCGCTACATAATGCGGATGAAATTGCGAGACTAGATGTGCGGATTGGTGATACGGTGATAATTTATAAGGCGGGGGATATTATTCCGCAGGTTAAAGAAGTACTGCTTACCTTACGTTCGGAAAAGTCGGAGAAGTTTGATTATGAAAAAGCTTTGAAACAGCAATATCCGGATTTAGATTTTGAACGTCCGGCGGGGGAAGTGGTGTACCGGGTGAAGGGTGAAAATGCGGATGAGATTTTGAAGCGGGCGGTGGAGTATTATGCGTCGAAGCCGGCGCTGAATATTGAGGGGTTGGGCGAGAAAAACGTGGTGGCGTTGGTGGACGCGGGAATGGTAAAGTCGCTGGCGGATTTGTACCGATTGAAAGTTGTGGACGTGGCGAAGTTGGAGAGATTTGGTGAATTGTCGGCGAAAAATTTGGTGGGCGCGATCCAAAAATCAAAAAATCCGCCACTCGCGAAGTTTATTACGGCGCTGGGAATTCGACATGTGGGGGCGCAGACGGCGGTTTCGCTGGCGCGGGAGTTTTCGAGTTTGGAAAAACTCGCGAATGCGACGGAAAGTGAGCTTCTTGCGGTGCCGGATATTGGGAAAATCGTGGCGGAGACGATTTTGGCGTGGTTTGCGGATGAGGATAATGTGAAACTGCTGGCGGAGTTTAAAGAACTCGGGGTGTGGCCGGTGGATGAGGTGAAAGTTGATTTGCCTTTGACCGGGAAATCATATATCGTGACGGGGACTTTGGAAAGTATGGGGCGGGAAGAGGCGGAGGACAAGCTACGGGCGCTCGGCGCGACGGTAACTTCGACGGTGACAAAAAATACTACGGCGCTCGTTGTGGGCGAAAAACCGGGGAAGTCCAAAACCGACAAGGCGGAAAAGTTGGGGGTGGCGACGATGGGGGAGGCGGAGTTTTTGGAATTAATAA
>CAVFVK010000018.1:0-10925 GCA_963626095.1 bacterium
GCGAGGGAGCGTTCCGAGAACGACGGGTGTTCGAGCGTTGACCCGAGAGGAGCTGTTTCAGCTTCTAAATACGATCTGCCGACTATTTCTTTGAACCCGAATGCCCTAAAAGACACTTGGCAAGTCGAAAAACTGAACGACAAATTCGTGGTCAAGGGCGAAAAAATCGAAAAATTTGCCCGCCGCACCAATCTCGACAATTACGCCTCGGTCAACCGCCTGCGCGATATCATGAAAAAAATGGGCATCCGTGGCGATCTGACCTCTCTTGGCGCCGAACCGGATTCGATTATCGAAATCGCCGGCAAACAGTTTACTTTGGTCGAACAATAGTAAGCCTTTAATGAATATAGTTAAAATTCCCCACCGATGACGCCGGAATGGTCGAACGAATCGCACGATACGGAATGCCGTAGTTCATCTCTGATACCACAATCGAACCATCGCTATTAACCGCTTCTACGTATCCTACGTGCCCATACCAACCCGAAGCCGTCTGGAAAATCGCTCCAACCGCCGGCGTGCGGTTCACAGTGTAGCCCTGCGACGCCGCCACTCGCGCCCAAGTATTTGCATTACCCCAGTTAGACGGCACATTTCCGCCTCGCTTATACCACGCCCATTGCGTACATTGCCCCGCGCCGTATGGCCCGCCCAGTCCGTAAAAATACCCAATTACCTCAATATTTTGCCGTTCCGAAGTACTACCGAGGTAAGTATAAGAGTAATAAGTCCTTACCACCGGTCTTGGCGCCACATATTCCGGCCGCTCCGTCTCTGGCAACGACCCGTCTTTAACTAGAATTTTCATCCCCTCGCTGACCCCAGTTAGCTCCAAGTCATTCATCGCGATAATTTCTTCGGCCGAAGAACCGTATTTCGAGGCAATCGACTCCGCCGTATCGCCAGATTTCACCGTATACACAATTCCCGACGTACTCGGAATATATAACACCGTTCCGACCGCCACATTGGTCGTTTTTAACCCGTTCGACCACCGAATTTGGTCTGTCGTAATGCCGTATTCCGCCGCCAAAGTGTCTAAACTCTCCCCCTCCGCCAATGTATGTTCAATCACCCCCCGCGAATCGTCAATATTCGTAATCGCCGGTTTTTCGAGCTTCCCCGCCGAAGTCTGCCCCGAATTATACATTGTGGTCGTCATCACGTAATTCGCCGCCACATCCGTAGCACTCGCTAGCCCCAACGCATCCGACACCCCCGCTACGGTGTATAATTCCGTCATCTGATCGACCGAAATGTTATAATCACTCGCCGCAAAGTTATCTAAACTCAGGCTCGCACCAGCGTTCTGCTTATCTAGCGACCCCAAAATCACTAGCCCCAGTACTACCACTGACGCCACTATGTAGGGCCAAACGCCCTTCAGCCACTCTAAATTGATTTTCTTTTTCTTCATAACGAAACTTTACAGAGTTCCGAACAATAAAGTCGCGCGTTCTGGATATGTTCAGCCTCTGTATAACTATAATACATCTTTCCATCGTCTCCTGTCAAGAAGTAAAGATAGTTCGTATCTGTTGGATTCGCCACCGCCAAAAGCGCCGACAGCCCCGGATTCGAAATCGGTCCACACGGCAACCCCGCATAAAGCCTCGTATTATAGCACGAATCGACCTTTAGCGCGCTCGCATTATCCGTATACGTCTCCCTATCAGGATCGATAGTGTCAAGCGCGTAAGACACCGTTACGTCGCTTCCAAGGGGTATTCCGTATTGTAAACGGCTCAAAAACACCTGCGCCACGGTCGGCATATCAGGGGCGGCAGATTCTTTTTGTACCACCGAAGCCAAAATAAAGCCCTCATTTAGAGTTAATCCGCGCTGCTCAAACTGCGCCTCAAGGTTATTAGCCTGAATCACCTGTTCCGTCCCCTCTAGAAATTTCTGAATCACCTCTGTTGCCGTCGCCGTCGCATAAAATTCGTGCGTTTCGCCAAACAGATACCCCTCTAGGCTCGCCCCCTCTGGTCGCCCCTGTAAAAACGCAAAATCATACTCCGCCGTGAGCGCCGCGTCTGCTTCCGCCTCGGTATAGCCCACCGCCACCAAACTTTTTTTCACATCATAAATCGTCTCCCCCGGTCGAATAGTAAAAGTAAACGTTTCGGCCTGTTTTGCCTCCTCTGCAGCCGCCCATTCCGCATAAGCACGCCTCCGTTCCTCTCTTTGCCAGAGTAGTACCGCCCCTGTCGCAATCAAAACTAGCGCCACCAGCCCAGCGATGCCCGAAATCCACTTCGCCGCCCGGTGTTTGGCCCTTTTCGCTGTTTTTGACTTTTTCGCTTCTTTGCCCATCGTTTCAACCTCTTTTACCATCGTTTTCGCCCCCGCCATCATTTCCGCCTCTTTTTCTATCGTTTTCGCCTCCACCGTCGTTGCCGACTTGTTTTCTTCTATCACCTCGTGTCCCAGACTCTCTAGAAAATCCTGCAGAATAATCGCGGCAGCCTCGGTATCAATCTCGCCCTTTGCGTAGGGTTTCCCCCGTTTTTTCAGCCGTTCTTCCGCCAGCACCGAAGTTAAACTCTCGTCCTGCATCCGAATTTTCGCCTCTGGCATCCGCCGCAGCAAGGCTTTTGCAAAATTCCGCGCATATAAGGACTGCTTGGTCTCGTTGCCGTCATTACTCCGGGGCAAACCAATCACAAAAAACTTTGTTCCCTGCACATTTGCGATTTGAGCGATTTTTTGCCACTCTGAGCCATCCACCTCGACAAACCCGACTGGTACCGCGATTCGGGTACTCGAATCCGCCTTGGCCACGCCAATGCGTTTCTCGCCAACATCTAGTCCTAAAATCCGCATTTTTCCTAACTTTCCTTCGTTTCGGATTTTTTGTCGCTATCTGTAGATTTATCGGTGTCCTCCGACCCACTATCTGTAGTCGCGTCCTTTATCTCGTTGCCATCTTGGTCCTTAATCTCGAATTTAATCGTCACCTTATTCGAATCTGTCGGCACCGCTGTCACCCACGGATACGACGGGTCAATCGTTACGCTCGCCACCCCATACAAATCACGGATTTCCCTCTGTGCATCGCCAAGCCCTCGCCCCATAATCTTTTCCACCACCTCTGTTTCGGTCAGTTTCGGCCCCACGAAATACTGGCCTTTGAGCTTCGCACTAGTCGCCCCAAGCGCATAATTTTCGATATAAGCGTCCTTAATTTCATAGATTTTCTTGCCATCCTCGAGCTCAGTCTTCGCCGCAATGAACTCTTTGAGCTTATTGCGTTCAATCACATACACCGAAGTCGTGGTCGTAGCCTTTAGCGCCGCCTTTTCGCCATCTTTCACCTGCTCATCCACCGCTGGGGTCGAAGTTACCGCCGAAGCGTTCTGTTCGAAACTGTTTTCTAGGATATAATATTCATTCGTATCAATCGTGGCATACAGTTTTTCCTTGGATTCGTCTTTATTGGCCGTAGTTAAGCTCTCTTTGGCTTTTTCAACATCCGATTGCTGTACTACGGTCACCACGCTATCCGTCCCGCCAGTCATGGCCTTGTCAGAATACGCCCCTGCCACGGCCGCATTCGTGCTCCAACCCGAAATTTCCGCACCAATGTTATATTTTGTTCCCGAGCCTGCCGCCGTCACCTTTATTCGTGCCGAAATCAAGCACCCAGATTTCACCAAACTCGACGCTTGTCCTTTATTATCACAGGCATCATCGTCATTCCCGTCCCAAGACAAAGTCACCCCGTCATTCGCGGTATAATTCAGCCCACTATGCGCAAAAGTCGTCCCCGTATTCACCGCCACCGACCCCTGACCCTTAAAGTAGGCATAAATTACGATTTCACCCGTCGCCTTCTCCCCCAGATTTTTCTCTCCTGTCGCCGTAAATTCTACTTCTTCACTACTCTCGATTTTTTTCTGCTCAAGATAGAATTTCCCCGCTTTCACGTCTTCTTCCGTCGCCGAACTCACTAGCGTAATCCCTTCCGAGAACTTCGCCGACTCTGTGCGAATAGCCACGGTAATATCCACCGCTGGCGCGAACCCGAGCGCCCAGACCAAAAACCCGACAATCCCAACCAAGCAAATCCCACCGGCAATCACCATTTTCTTATGTTGCCTAAACCAACCGCCGATTTTACCCCCGTTTTTTCGTTCTTTTGCCGGTTTTTGGGCCAACTTTTTGCCAGCACCTTTAACCTCCGCGTCGTCATCATTTTCATCTTCCACGTCATCTTCGCCCACCTCTTCATCTTCATCCTCATCCGCTGACTTTTCAGCCTTTTCTACCCCTGTTTTTTCACCCTTTTTATCGGCAACTTTCGACGCGCTAGCATGTGCCTCATGGGCGTCTTCGTCATCGGCTTCATCCCTCTCTTCCGCCCCCTCCTCGGTCTCCGCTTCGTCGCCTACCGCCTCAATCGTATGTTCCTCCGCCTCAAATTTCTCCGCTTCCGGCACCACCGGCGCCGTCTGTAGATTTTTCGCCACCGGCATTTTCACCGCCGCCGCGAGTTTCATAATCGACGGGTCCGCTGTGACCAGCACCACACTTTTTTCCGCCCCCGCCCCAGCTTTCGCGATTAATTTAATATTCACCAAACTTCGAAACACACCAGCCTTTTTCGGCGGCACCAACGCAACAATCCGCTCCTTGGCTTTTTCGACTTTGGCAATGATATCCGTGATATCATCTTCGGGTTCAATATAAATCACGTCTTTATTCATACTAAAATTTTAACACATTTTAACTAGCTTGTGGTAAAATAAGTTTAAATGAGACTTTTTAATCGTCAAAATAGCTCCGCGGAAGCCAAACAGCCGAATAGCCAAGCGGCTCTCGCAGAAATGGTTTTAAAAACCATTCATGATGGTGTAATTATCACGAACAAAACCAACGTGGTCGAGTTTATGAACCCGACTGCGGCGACTATGACCGGTTACAGCTCGCCCGAACGAGCGTTAGGGCTGGATTTTGGGCTAGTGGTGCGTCTAGAAAGCAAAGAAGGGCGCGAACTGCCCGATGCCGAAAACCCTTTGGTTCAAGCCATGCAAACCAACTCTCCACTCGAAGGCTTCAAAGCCTCGCTCATCGTCGGGCAATCCGACAAACGCATTCCAGTTTCGCTTTCAGTCATAGTCAGCGAAGATTTATCCCAGAAAAAAATCATCACTTTTCGCAACATCACCCGCGAACTCGCCGAAGAGGGCGAACAAACCGAATTTATCTCCACCGCCTCGCACGAAATGCGCACCCCTATCGCGACCATTGACGGCTATTTGTCCCTAGCGCTTAACCCCCAAACCGCCACTATCGACGAGCGCGCCCGGGGCTATCTCGCCGCTGCTCAGGCCGCTTCAAAACACCTCGGCAAGCTTTTCCAGGATTTGCTCGACGTCACCAAGCTCGACGACGGGCGCATTCGTCCGCATTTTGTGCCGATCGAGGCCGTGTCTTTTGTCAGCAATATCGTCAAAGATTATTTTCCACGAGCCGAGCAAGCCAAAATCAACCTCAGTTTCGGTTCGTCTTCGCCGGCTTCCTTTGGCGACAGCCGACGTATCGAACAAGTCGCCTATAGTTTTGTCGATATCAATTTTATGCGTGAAATTTTGGACAATTTAGTCGATAACGCCCTCAAATACACCCCCACCGGCGGTTCGATTTATATTAATGTTCGTGGCGATGGTGATCGCGTGCTGATTAATGTTACCGACACCGGCATGGGCATTTCGTCCGACGACCTCGCGCACATTTTCCAAAAGTTTTACCGCGCAGACAATTCCGACACCCGCACCATTGGCGGCACCGGGCTTGGACTTTATCTTGTCAAGCAACGCACCGAGGCTATGGGCGGACGCGTTTGGGCGGAATCCGCCTTTGGCGAAGGTTCGACTTTCTACGTTTCCTTACCTCGTTTAACTCAAGACGAATACGAAAAACGCATGATTGCCGTCCGCAATCAACAGGCTCAACAACCAGTCCAGCAACCAGTCCAGCAACCAGTCCAGCAACCAGTCCAGCAACCAGTCCAGCAACCAGTCCAGCAACCAGTCCAGCAACCAGTCCAGCAACCAGTCCAACAGCCAACTTCTCAACCCGTAGCTCGACCCGCGCAACCAATTCAACAGCCCGCGCCACAGCCAGTTCCTCGACCGGCTCAGCCCGTGCCACAGCCCGCACAACCCGTCCCCCAACCCCAAACCGCTCCGCCAACACCGAACGTTGCCCCATTGAACACAGTTCAGCAAAATATTAACCTAAACGGAGAAGCAAAATGAGTAAAATAATGGTAGTAGAAGATGATGCGAGCTTGCGCGAAATCTACAGCATCCGCATCACCGCCGAAGGCTACGACGTAGTCTCGGCCGGCGACGGCGAAGAAGCCCTAGCGGTAGCCGTGCGCGAAAAACCGGATTTAATTTTGAGCGACGTCATGATGCCCAAAATTTCCGGGTTCGATATGCTTGACATTCTCCGTTCCACCCCCGAAACCGCCAACATTAAGGTCATCATGATGACCGCGCTTTCCGCCGACGACCAACGCGCCCGGGGCGAACGCCTTGGCGCCGAGCGTTACCTAGTCAAGTCGCAGGTCGGCATCGAAGATGTCGTCAATGCTATCCACGAAGTCTTAGGCGACAAACCTGTCGCCACTCCGGCTGATGCTACCCCGACTAGCCCCGCTCCGACGGCCGCTACTACTGCGCCCGCCCCAACTTTTGCTTCAGCCCCTACCTCAACCTCGACCCCCGAACCAACTCTAGCGACCGCTACCTCCGCCTCTGCGTCCACCTCTGAACCAACCCCCACTCCCGCAGTAGCTCCCACCCCTGAACCGATTGCTCAACCCACCCCACAATTAACCGAGTCCGACTATGCCCGCCCAGAAACTCCGGCTCAATAAGTTCCTTGCCGAGCGTATTGGCGTTTCGCGGCGCGAAGCCGACGAACTGATTTCGGCTGGCAAAATCACGGTAAACGGCGAAGTTGCAAGCCTCGGTTTTTGCCTCCCCACCCCTGAAAACATTGACAATTTCCCAAAAGTGTGCTATAATGGAAAGATAGTCCCGCTTTCGGCGGATTTTTTGTATCTTGCTTTTAACAAGCCTGTCGGCTATGTCTGTTCTCGCCGCGCCCAAGGCGACGCCCCGACGCTCTATGCTCTTTTGCCCAAAGCATACCAAAAACTAAAAACCGTCGGTCGCCTCGACAAGGATAGCTCTGGCCTAATTTTGCTCACCAACGACGGCGACTTCGCCTTTCAAATGACCCACCCCAAATTCCGCAAAACCAAAGTTTACGAGGTCGAGCTCGACCGCCCACTCGCGCCTCTGCATCAACAAATGATTTCCGACTTTGGTGTCGAAATCGGCGACGGGATTTCTAAATTTAAAATCATTAAAAATGAAGCCCTAAGCACCGAACCTAAAACTAATTCCCCTAATGGTATACCCCTCACCTCGAACCAACCCTCCACCTCACCCTCCTGCACCGTTATCTTAAGCGAAGGTCGCAACCGCCAAATCCGTCGCACTTTCGCCGCCCTCGGCTACACAGTCGTAAAACTCCACCGCACCCAGTTCGGCAAATACGAACTCGGCGACCTAGAATCCGGAAAATATGTTATAATTAGACCATGAGCACTATTCTGGCGTTAGATATCGGTACCGAATTCGTAAAAGCAATTCTGGCCCGCCCGACCAAAAAGGGCAATCTCGAAATCCTCGGCGTCGGCAAGTCTCGCCAGGTCGAGGGCAATATGCACGCTGGCGCCGTGGCGGACATTCCGGCGGTAGTTTCGGTTTGCGAAGATGCCTTGGTCCAGGTCGAAGAACAGGCCGGCGAACGCGCGAATTTAACCGTCGTTGGTATTGCCGGCGAACTCATCAAAGGCAACACCACCACTGTTAATTACGCCCGCAAAAACCCCAACAAGCCTATCACCGACGCCGAAATGGAACAAATCATCAAAAAAGTTCAACAAAAATCCGGCGAAGTTGCCAAAAAAACCGTCGCTCTCGAAACCGGCAACGAAAATGTCGAAGTGCGCCTGATCAATTCTGCCATTGTTTCCCTGACAATCGATGGCTATAAAATCAGCAACCCCATCGGTTTTAAGGGCTCGGACGTCGTTATTCAATTTTACACCGCTTTTGCGCCCTTAATTCACGTCGCCGCCATCGAAAAAGTCTGCGCCGAACTCAATCTCGATCTTCTTACCGTCGCGGTAGAGCCGTTTGCGGTTTGTCGCGCCTGTCTTGGCGACGATTTGGAATCGAGTTTTTCCGGAATCGTCATGGACATTGGCGGTGGCACCACCGATGTTGCCGTCGTCGAAGACGGTGGAGTCGAAGGCACCAAAATGTTTGGCATTGGCGGCCGTAGTTTTACCCACCAAATCGCCGAAGCCCTCGGCGTGGATTCCGAAACCGCCGAAGAATACAAACTCGCGTTCGATTCTGGCGATTTAGACGACCATATTAAAGCCAAAGTCGAAACCGCCCTGTCGCGTAACCTCTCCGTCTGGCTGACCGGCGTCGAAGTTGCGCTCGAAGAATTCGAAAACCTCGGCACCCTGCCTCGCAACATTCTTTTGTGTGGTGGCGGCGCCGGCTTGTCGCTACTTCAAGAAACTTTGGCCATCTCGGACTGGTATCAAACTCTTCCCTTTTCTCGTCGGCCGATTATCCACCTTATCGAAATCGACGATTTACCGAATCTAATTCTCAAAAATGATTTTCACCTCGATTATTCTTACGCCACGGCGCTAGGATTGCTCCGCGTCGGGGTCGATACCCTCGCCGGCGCGCCGTCCGAAAACAAACTTCGCGCCAAAATCGCCAAAATCCTCCAAAATTAACTTTTTAAGCCACCAAATCGGCAATATCCCACGTTTTAACCGCCAAAAAGCCACGACCCGCCCCAGTCGTGGCTTTATTTTATTCCAAAACTGCTTTAATCCGCCTCACCCCGGCCGACGAAGACTCTTCTTTTTTAATCGTAAACTTACCTAGCACCCCAGTATGTTCAACGTGCGGGCCACCACAAACTTCGCGCGACACCGGATTTTCAAAATCGCCAATCGTATATACCGTCAACTTTTCCGGATATTTATCCCAAAACTGCCCGTGCGCTTTCAAGGTATTCCGTGCATATTCCTTGTCATATTCGGCAAAACTGACCGGCAAATCGGCCGCGATCCACTCATTCACCTGCTTTTCTACCGCCGCTTTTTCCTCGTCCGTCATTTTGTGGTCAAGGTTAAAATCAAATCGCACCCGCTCGGCCGTAATGTTCGACCCCTGTTGGCAAATCCCGGGGTCCACTATTTTTTGTAGGGCCGCAAGCAAAAGATGCGTCGCAGTATGGTATTTTACCGTCTGCTCGCCGTGGTCCTCTAGCCCACCCTTAAACATACCCTTCGAAGCCGTTTGCGAGCGTTCGCGTTGCTCCTTTAAGGCATTTTCGAACTCTTCTCGGTAATTTTCGGTCAGCTCCACCCCTGTTCGGTAGCATTCTTCCACCGACAGCTCCAGCGGAAAACCATAAGTGTCCTGCAATTTAAACAAATCCCGTCCGTCCAAAATCTTGTTATTTTTCGCGAGTTTTTCTAGCTCTCGAAGCCCCTTATTTAGCGTACCCCGAAATGCCTTTTCCTCAGCTAGCAAAACCTCGAGCGCCGTTTCGCGATGGGTTAAAATCGCATCCGGCAGTCGCGCATAGTTTTCTGCCACAATCGGCACAATTTCCGCGAGAAAATCCGACGCAATCCCGAGATCCAAAGCCCGTAAAATCGCCCGGCGAATCAGCCGCCGCATCGCATAACCCTGCGTTTTATTTGAAGGCTTCAGCCCCTGCGCCGCCAGCAGATACGCTCCACGAATATGGTCCGCAATCACCCGCATCTCGTCGGTATTATTTTCGTATTTTTTACCCGAAATTTCTTCCAATTTTTCAATAATCGGCTTCATCAGCGAAATTTTAAACACATCAAACGACCCAATCGCCGCCGCCGCAATCCGCTCTAGCCCCGCGCCAAAGTCCACATTTTTCTTTGCGAGTTCTTCAAAACTACCGTCTTCTTTGCGCCGATATTGCATAAACACCTGGTTGCCGATTTCCATAAACCGCGCCCCATCCGAAGCCGGATGCGCCAATCCATATTTTTCCTCGTCCTGCAACTCTGCGCCAAAATCATAAAACACCTCCGAATCCGGTCCACAAGGGTCGCCAATCGGCGTCGTTTCACAACCACCGCCCCGACTCCACCAGTTTTCGTGGTCATCATAGAAGAAAATCCGCTCCCCTGGTCGAATTCCTCGCTTATCACCGTTCTTCGCCGAGCCAATTTCGGTAATTTTCGCCTCAATTCCGGCCTCACTAAACACTTTTTGCCAAATTTCCGCCGCTTCGGTGTCGCGCGGAATGCCGTATTTTTCGTTTCCAATAAAACAAGTAACATAAATTCGCTTCGGGTCCAGCCCCACCACCTCGGTCAAGAACTCAAAAAATCCACGAATTTGCTCTTCCTTAAAATAATCCCCCAGCGACCAGTTACCCAGCATCTCGAACACGGTCGTGTGCCGCGGGTCGCCCACATCTTCAATATCCTGCAACCTCATCGACGGTTGCGAATCACACAACCTCGTCCCCTCCGGGTGCGGTTGCCCTAAAAGATACGGCAGCAGCGGTTGCATCCCCGACCCCGTAAACAGCGTCGTCGGGTCGCCCTCTAGCACTAACGGCGCCGGCGCAATCACTTTATGCCCACGCTTTTCTTGAAACTCCAAAAACTTCTCTCTAATCGTGTTCGTATCCATTCTCCTATTATATCAAAACTTGCTAAATATTTCCAGAGATAGCGCTCGCTAGAAAACTTGACAATATATATATATATCATGGGGTGTACGGAAAGCTGTGCAATGTGCCAGTTTCTC
>CAVFVK010000019.1:0-10477 GCA_963626095.1 bacterium
AGAGTCGAAAGGCAAAGCCAACCCGTCCAGCGTGCAAGAAATTCTGCGCCAAAAATTATCATAATTTCGATAAACAAAGGCACTCAGCTTGACTTTTTGGCGTAAGTATGATATAATTAGGGGATAGCGCCCTAATTTTGGGGTTTATTTTTCTTAGTAGATGTGGTAAAATGAGGTCAGGAATACGTCTTTTTTGAGCGTGGAGCTACAAAAAGAACCAATAATAACATAAAGGAGCATATGGCTACTGAAATCAAGGATTTAAGTATGCTGCGCAATATCGGGATTATTGCCCATATTGACGCGGGCAAGACGACGACCTCGGAAGCGATTTTGTATCGGACGGGGTTGAAACATAAAATCGACCTAGTGAAGGGCGGAACCGGCGGTGCGGATACCGACTGGATGGAGCAGGAGAAGGAACGTGGGATTACGATTACTTCGGCGGCGGTGACGGTTTACTGGAAAAATCACCAGATTAACATCATTGACACCCCGGGGCATATCGACTTTACCGCGGAAGTAGAGCGTTCTTTGCGCGTGCTGGACGGCGCGGTGGTAGTGTTCGACGGCAAGATGGGCGTCGAGGCGCAATCTGAAACCGTGTGGCGCCAGGCAACTAAATACGGCGTGCCACGTATCTGTTTTGTGAACAAAATTAACCAAATCGGTGGCGATTTTTATAAGTCGCTAGATTCGATTCATAAGCGTCTTTCGAAAAACGCGGTGGCGATTCATTTACCGATTGGTTTTGAGAAAGATATTTGTGGTGTGGTCGACCTGATCGACATGAAAGCCTACACTTATAAAGATTATGCGGACCACGAGCTGACGGTTGGCGAAATTCCGGAAGATATGAAGGAAAAAGCGAAAAATGCGCGTTCGATGCTGGTTGAGGAAGCGGTGCAAGCTGACGAAGCCTTGATGGATAAGTATTTCAACGAAGGCGAAGAGGCGATTACTATACCCGAACTCAAAGCTGCACTCCGCAAACGCGTGCTTGACGGTGATTTCTTCTTGGTAACCGGTGGCGATGGCCGCGGGGTGATTGTCGAGAAGGTACTAGACTTAATGACCGATTATCTTCCGAGCCCGCTCGATCGCGATCAGGGACAAACAGTCGGAACCGACCCGAAAACTGGCGATCAAATTGTGCGCAAAGCCGATAATTCGGAGCCTCTCACGGCGCTAGCCTTTAAGATTGCGACCGACCCGTTCGTAGGGAAGTTAATCTTTATCCGCGTCTATGCCGGCAAGCTCAAATCCGGCGACACGGTGCTGAACGCTTCGACCGGAGACAAGGAACGGATTGGGCGGTTGGTGCGAATGCATGCCAACGACCGCAAAGACATTAGTGAAATTGGCGCGGGCGATATCGCTGCGGTAGTGGGACTTAAGAATTGTACCACCGGCACCACGCTCTGCTCGCCGGCTAAACCGATTTTGCTAGAGTCCATCGAATTCCCAGACCCACCAGTATCAATCGCGGTGGAGCCAAAAACTAAGGCCGACCAAGAAAAAATGGGGATTGGTCTGTCGAAAATGGCAGAAGAAGACCCTACTTTCCGCGTCCACACCGACGAAGAAACTGGTCAGACGATTATTTCAGGGATGGGCGAACTTCACCTTGAGATTATTATCGATCGCTTAAAACGTGAGCATGGCGTCGAGGCGAACACCGGCGCGCCACAAGTGGCTTATCGTGAAACTATTCGAGGCACAGCCGAAGCACAAGGTAAGCACGTCAAGCAGTCTGGTGGTCGTGGTCAGTATGGTGACGTGTGGATTAAGTTTGAGCCGAATGAGCCGGGCAAAGGCTTTGAGTTCATCGACCAGATTAAAGGTGGTGTGGTTCCGCAGGAATACCGCAAGCCAGTTCAAAAAGGTGTCGAAGATACTTTGGCGGGCGGCGTGATTGCTGGTTATCCGGTGGTAGACATCAAGGCGACGCTTTACGATGGTTCGTATCACGATGTCGACTCTTCGGAACTCGCCTTTACCTTGGCAGGTGCTTTGGCGACTCGCGAAGGTATCAAGAAAGCGAATCCGGTGCTACTCGAGCCAGTGATGAAGCTCGAAATCACCACTCCGGAAGAGTTCATGGGCGACGTGATTGGCGATATCAACTCTAGGCGCGGTCGGATTGACGAAATGGAAGATTTGAATGGCGGCGCGAAGTTGATTAAAGCGTTCTGTCCGCTAGCGAACCTCTTTGGTTATACTGGCGATCTCCGCGGGATGACCCAAGGGCGCGCAGCTTCGTCGATGGAGCTCTTCGCTTACGAGGAAGTGCCGCCGAATGTGGCGCAAGACATTATTGAAAAGAGAAATTCAAAATAACCTCTTTACATTTGGGGGGAAATAGTCTAAAATAATAATGTAGAGTTTTGGAGCTGGTTTTTATTAGCGCTCCAAACATAATTAATAAAAAGGAGATTGAATGGCAAATTTTGACCGTTCCAAACCACATATCAATGTGGGCACCATGGGTCACGTCGACCATGGTAAGACTACTTTAACCGCGGCGATTACGAGCGTGCTAGCAAAGCGCCTCCCGTCCGAAGTCAACAAGCCAGTGGCTTACGACCAAATCGACAACGCGCCTGAGGAAAAAGCTCGTGGTATTACTATCGCGACTTCGCACCAAGAGTACGAATCCGAGAAGCGCCACTACGCACACGTGGACATGCCAGGGCACGCGGATTACATTAAGAACATGATTACCGGTGCAGCGCAGGTTGACGGGGCAATCCTCGTTGTGGCAGCCAATGATGGTCCTTTGCCACAGACTCGTGAGCACGTGTTGCTCGCGCACCAAGTGAATGTGCCGAAAATCATCGTGTTCCTCAACAAGATGGATCTTGCTGATCCTGAACTAGTGGAACTCGTGGAAATGGATGTACGCGACCTGTTGAACAAATACGGCTTCGACGGCGACAACGCGCCAATCATCAAGGGTTCGGCGACTAAGGCTCTCGAGGGCGACAAAGAGAACGAAGACGCTATCATGGAACTCGTGTCTGCAATGGACGAATACTTCGACATTCCTGAACACGACCTTGACAAACCGTTCTTGATGCCAGTGGAAGATGTCTTCTCGATCAAAGGTCGTGGGACTGTAGCAACTGGTCGTATCGAGCAAGGTGTAGTTAAATTGAACGACGAAGTTGAAATCGTGGGTCTCCGCGACACGCAAAAGTCGGTTGTGACTGGTATCGAGGCCTTCCATAAGACTCTCGACCAAGGTCAAGCTGGCGATAACGCAGGGCTTTTGCTCCGTGGTATTGAGCGTGATCAAATCGAACGTGGTCAGGTGATTGCTAAACCAGGTTCGATCACTCCGCACACCGAATTCGAGGCACAGGTTTACATCTTGAAGAAAGAGGAAGGTGGACGCCACACTCCGTTCTCCAAGGGCTACAAACCGCAATTCTACTTCCGTACTACGGACGTGACTGGTGAAGTCGAACTCCCGGCAGACAAAGAAATCGTCATGCCTGGCGATCAGGTAACCTTCAAGGTGAAACTGCTCGCGCCAGTGGCGATGAACGACCAAGACCGCTTCGCTATCCGCGAAGGTGGCAAGACGGTTGGTTCTGGTGTGATTACCAAAGTTATCAAATAACTTGCTAACCAGTTTTAAAAAGCGAGTCCGGAGCAATCCGGCTCGTTTTTTTGTGGGTTTTTGAATTTTTAACGACTATGTAGCTTTTAGGGGTGGTTTTACAACCTTGACGGTCAAATTTCCGCTATTTTAGCCTTAAGCTTGACTTTTTACCCAATCTGTGCTATGATTAAAAGATATAGTATGGTTGGGGAGTTTTTTGACCCCTTTAAATTGCCCATATTATAGCACATTACGAAAGGAGCTATGATGAAAGATGGAAATGAGACACGTATGGTTAGTAGTGGTTGCAGGTGGGAAGGGGACAAGGTTGTTTCCGATTTCCCACGAAGGATGTCCCAAGCAGTTTTGCGACTTAACCCGGTCGCAGAAATTCGTGCAAGCCACAATCCAGCGGTTCTTGGCCCTGGGGGTCAAACCGGAACAGGTCGTAATTATTACGACGACGCCAAATCAAACTCGATTGGCAAAGGAGCAAGTGCGCTCCCTCGGGGTTTTAAGCCAAAACATCTTTGAAGAGAACGAAACCTGGGGCTACCCGGGGGTAATGGTGAAAGCCGCCCAGACGATTCACAAACTGGACAGAGAAGCGATTATTATTAACACGCCATCCGACCAGTATGTGGTCGAGGACGAGGAGTTTAGGAACGCCATTAATGGCAGTCTTGAAATTGCGTCCGCCGGAGATGTAGCGGTGGTCGGGGTGAAGATTACGGACCTCGTGACTGCCAAAGGTTGTGGACACGTGGTGTTTAATCCGAGCGAGGAAACCGAAACCGGTTTTCGCAAGATGTACGACTTCGTCGAGAAACCAGAGGAAAAGGTGGCAGATAGGCTGATGCGTCGGGCTAGTTCGGCGGTGAACACCGGAATCAATGTTTGGCAGGCATCGACTCTGCTAAACACGATCGACCCGCGGGAGATTACTTCGAAAAGAGTTGCTAGCCGAAAGGAAGGCGCAAAATGGGATTTGACCACCGACCGGTTTCTCAAAATGTTCCCGAATGTCTACGTGGTAGCAGGGAACTTTGAGTGGCACGACTGCGGAACGCTTAGCGCGATGTATGACGTGGTGAAGGACAAAACTCCGAATCACAAAAACGCCAATATCGGCGGCGGGGAAATCGACCGAACAGATTGCTTAAAAAGCCTGTTCTATGCGGCCGAAGGTTTTAAACTACACGTGACTGGGTTTTACGAAGCCGCAGTGATTGCGAACGTGGTCGAGGTGAATGGCGAAATTCACCCGATTGTAGCCGTGGTGAAGCTCAGCGAAAGTCAAAGAGTGAAGGAGCTGGCCGAAGATATTAAGACGGCTCGAAAAATCCTCTCGGTAGATTTCCAGATTGACGCGCGGAATAATTGTATCATGCGTTCGAATATCTCGAAGGATACAATCTACGGGTTCGTTGGCGTGGAAAATTGCATCGTTTCGGTGCATAAAAACGCAGACGGCACGTTCGAAGTGTCCGCGTCGCAACAGATTAGTGCTTATCCCCAACGGGAAGTAGGCGCTCGTCTGGAGCCTGAACCGGTGGTATAAACCTCGTTTGGACGCACTAACGAAAGGCTCATAGCTAGCACATTTAAAGAAAACCCCCGAATCGCTCGGGGGTTGACTTTTTGTAAGAAGAGTGCTATAATGGAAAGATAAATATCATTAATTATCGACTCTGAACAACTCCAGTCTTAGAGAGGTTATCAGAGAGGAAGGAATACATGACAGAAACTAAAAAAGATGCGGGACTAAAAATTCGTATCCGACTTAAAGCTTACGATCACCGCGTAATTGACCAAAGCGCGCGCCAAATCGTGGACACGGCAATTCGCACGGGAGCTACCGTGTCGGGGCCAATCCCTTTGCCGACCAAGCGTTCGACCTTTACCGTGGTTAAGTCGCCACACGTCTACAAAACCGGTGGTGAAGCTTTCGAGATGAAAGTTCATAAGCGCTTGATCGATATCGCAAACGCAACGCCAAAAACGATTGAAAGTTTGCAAAACTTGTCGCTCCCTGCGGGCGTAGATGCCGAAATTCGGATGTAGGCTTTTAGAGGCATAAAAACTGGCTTCTCGGGCTAAAATTTATATGGAAATTGGTTGTTAAAGACCGAAATTTATATGGAAAATGGCTACTAAAGGCCGAAATTGAAACGGATATGAACTCCGTTTCAATTTTTGTTGATAAAATGATATAATAGAGGGGTATGAGTGTATCTAGTTTGAAAAAACGGTTTTATTTTACGGTGGCGCGGTATTTTCGACATTTTGCAAACCGAGTGTTAAAGAGGTGGAACCCGCGGGTGATTGCGGTGACGGGGTCGGCGGGGAAGACCACGATGTTGAATATGATTGAATTTGAAATGGGCGACAAGGCGCATTATTCGCACGATGCGAATTCGGCGTTTGGGGTATCGTTTGATTTACTCGGGATTGACGGGGTGCGGGGGTCGAAATGGCGATGGTTGTGGCTGATTTTGGTCGCACCGATTAAATCGTGGTTTAAGACTTTTCCGCAGAAGTTTTATGTGGTGGAAATTGACGGGGAACGCCCACACGAGGCGGAGTTTTTGGCGGAGTGGATTCGTCCAGAGATAACGATTTGGGTTTCGATTGGACTGTCGCATGCGGTGCAGTTTGAAAAAGTGGTAGCGGAAGGGAAATTTAAGGATTTATCCGAGGCGATTACGGCGGAATTTGCGAATTTACCAAAAAATACCATGAAACGAGTGTATATTGACGCAGATTCAAAGCTGATGGTCTCTGCGACCGAAGGGATTTCGGCTAAAGTCATTCCGATTAAAAAAACTGAGATTAAAAAATACGTGGTTTACCCGGATGCGACTGATTTTACTTACGGCGACACAACTTTTCATTTTGACCGGCCCGAGCCGAGGGATTTGACCTTTAATTTGTTTGTACTACAGGATTTGATGAAGTACTTGAAACTAAAATTCAACCCGGATTTTTCGGGGATGACGGTGGCGCCAGGGCGGAGTTCGTATTTTCGGGGTATCAAAAACACCCATATCGTGGATAGCAGTTATAATGCGCATATGATTAGTATGGCTTCGACGCTGGATATGGCAAAGCGCATGCACGCCGAGAAAAAATGGCTAGTGATTGGCGACATTGTGGACCAGGGGTCGCTAGCCGAAAGCGAACACCGAAAATTAGCTAAGTTAATTGCCGATGTGGAGCCTGAAAAAGTCGTACTAGTGGGGCGAAGGACCAAAAAATACACCGCGCCGGAACTGAAAGCGCTAGGGGTGTCGGCGGTGGCGACTTTGGATCCGCACAAGGCTTTGGAATATCTGGAAAAAAATCTAAAGGGTAATGAAACTTTGATTTTTAAGGGGAGCCAATATCTAGAATGGATTATTGAGAAACTGCTAGCCAACCCCGACGACGCGCGTTTGCTCTGTCGGCGAGAGAAGGCAGCGGTGGCAAGGCGTAAAAATTGGGGGCTAGACTCGTGAAAGGAGGCAAATAATGGCAGACCTTTATATCGTACACGGTTGGACTTATACCGTGGAACCGTGGAAAAGGACGATCGAATTACTCCGAGAGCGGGGAATTAGCGTGAAAATGCTGAAAGTGCCGGGGCTGACTGAGCCGTCGAAAAAAGAGTTCGCGATCGAGGATTACGTCAAGTGGGCAGATCAGGAAATTCCGGATGGAGCGGTGGCGCTGGGGCATTCGAACGGGGGGCGGATTTTACTGAATCTCTGTGCCGCGAAGCCGGATAAGCTGAAATATCTGATTTTGCTCGACGCAGCGGGGATTTACGAGCCGACTTTCAAGAAAAAGGTGGTCGAAAAGGTCGCGAAACTCGGCAAACCGTTCAAAAAAGTGAAAATTGTCGACAAAGTTTTTCATCGTGCAACTGGCACGACGGATTATTCGCGGGCGCCGGAAAATATGAAAAAAACGCTGGCGAATATGATTGAATCGGACAAAAATCTGGATTTCGCCAAGGTCGAGACCAAAACCTTTATTCTCTGGGGGAAAAAGGATACGACTACGCCGCCGCGACAAGCCACCCTGATGTATGAAAAATTACCGAATGCTGAGCTGAAATTTTATGCCAATTGGACGCACGCGCCGTATATTTCGAGCCCAGAGGAGCTGGCGCGAGCGCTGGCGACGCTGGTAGAGAGGATGAAAAAGTGAGCTTTGGCTTTGGACTAAAAAAGCAGTATTTTTTGGGGCTGGCGGCGGGATTTTCAAGAACAGCAAGGCTGGAGCATACTTTTTGTGTCGGGCGAGAACGAGACCGCGCGGAATTGGTGAGGTATTTAGAGAAAAAATATGGGGGAAATGCCAGGGCGGGGAACAAGGAGAAATTAGCGCAGATGGGCAAAAATTCCGGAACTATCGTTTCGGAGCAAGCGAAAAACGTGGGGGGGCGAGCGATTTTGTGCAAAAACGGGCGCTCGGCGCTGTGTTTAGCGCTGAAGGCTTATTTTGACCGGGGCGACAAGGTGATTGTGAATGGCTTTACTTGTTATGCTGTAGTCGAGGCGGTGAAAAAGGCGGGGCTAACTCCGGTGTTTGCCGATATTTCGCGCGAAGATTTGAATTTTAACGCCGGGACACTCGAAAAAGTCGCGGACGGGGCGCGGGGCATAATTATTCAAAATTCACTAGGGAATCCGATAGATATCTTGGCGATAGAGAAGTTCGCGCGAGAGCAGAATTTGATTTTGATTGAGGATTTGGCGCATTCGGCGGGGCGAAAATACAAAGACGGGCGCGAAATGGGGACGGTCGGGGCGGCGACAGTGTTGTCGTTTGGCAAGGATAAGGCGATTGACACGATTTCGGGTGGGGCGGTAATTTTGCGCGACCCCTGTAAAAATGCGATTACAGCGCCTGTTAAATTGCCGAAACTGTCCGATCACTTGCGGGCGCGATTTTACCCGCTATTGGGAGCGATTTGCCGAGGGTTAACTCGGGTTCATCTTGGCGGAGTTTTGATGCGGGGGCTAGTAAAAATCCACTGGGTGGAGAAATCGGCAGATAATCGGCTGGATTTAGAGCGCAAAATCAGTAAATTTGAGGCAAAATTGGCGTTAAAACAGCTAAAATCGCTCTCTGGACGAGCGCCGATTCGAGAGTTTTACCTAGTGGATGACCGCGACGAGGTTTTGCGGAAACTTAGGAGGGCTGGCTATTATTTTGATGGTTTTTGGTACGAAAGGCCGGTATCACCGGAGCGCTATTACCAAAAAGTACATTTTCCAGAGAAAAATTGCCCCGAGGCGGTGTTTGTATCTCAGCATATCGTGAATTTTCCGAAGTATTATACAAAAAAAGAACTGGAGCGGGCGCGAAAAATCGTGGAGCAACATTTGGTGCAAGGGGGAGAAAGGTAGGTGCAGACAAAAGTGAAAAATACAGGGGTTAAAGTGAGTGGCGCGAATAGGGGTAGTGGGGGCGCAGCGGACGGGAACGAAGCAAAAAATTGGCAAAAAATCGTGAAAGAATACAAGGAAGCGAATTTTTTGCAGTCGCCGGAGTATGGGCAAATGAACGAACTGCTTGGCGATAAGGTGATTACCCTCGATTTGCAGAGGAAAAACGGTAATTTTGGACGCGCTTTAATGATTGTGCGGGATGCAAGGCGCGGGCGATATCTTGAGATTCCGTGCGGACCGCTGATTGATTGGGAAGATGCGGAAGCGCGAGCAGAGGTGATTAATAAAATCCGCGAGACGGCGCGGGCGGAAAAATGCGTGTTCGCACGGATGCGGCCGCAGCTACTCGCAACTGAGGCGAATGTGCAAATGTTAGAGAATTTGGGGCTGAAAAAGGCTCCGATGCATCTCGCGGCGGAACACACGGTGATTATTGATTTGGCGCCAACAGAGGCGGATTTACTCGCGAAGATGCGCCGACAGACCCGCTACGAGGTCCGGCGAGCCGAAAAACTTGGGATTTCTGTGTCGCGTAGCGATGCGGAAGAAGCGTTTCAGGAATTTCACAGCGTACAGACCGAGACGGCAAAGAGGCAGGGATTCATTCCGCCGTCGCTAAAGGTGCTTTTAGCCGAAAGAGAGGCTTTTCTTGGCAATATTTGGATTTATACGGCAAAAACCGCCGAGGGCGAGCCGGTGGCGTATGGACTAGTGATCAGAAACGGACGCGAGGGGGACTATTACGAGGCGGCTTCGACGGATTTGAACCGCAAGTTACCAGGGGCGTATGCGCTTTTGTGGCAGGCGATGCGAGATTTGAAAAAAGACGGCGTGGAACGGTTCAACCTCTGGGGGATTGCGCCTAAAAATCAGCCGAACCATCGGTATGCGGGGGTGACGACGTTTAAAACTGGGTTTGGTGGAGAAATTGTTGAATACGTGCCGGCACACGATCTCGTCGTCTCGAAAATCGGGTATTTGAAAAACTTTATCGTTGAAACTATTCGGAAGAAAAGGAGACACTTATGAGAAAAAAGACAACTTCATCGATTTTCGGGTCGCGTCCGGTCAGCCCGTCGCCACGGGTGACCGGCGCTAATCCTCGCGCTGCCGCGCTCCGGAATACCCTCAAATTCGATGAAGTTATCTCTATTCGCACTGTTACTAATCGTAAAGTTTGGGATGATTTTGTCAAAAATCGTCCAGAGGCGAATTTTTTACAGTCGTGGGATTTTTATGAATTTCACCAAGCCCGCGGAAAAGAGGTGGTACGGAGAGTGGCGACGGACGAACAGGGGAACATCGTGGCGGCTTATGCCGGAGTGGTAGAGACGGCAAAACGGGGGACGTATCTTGCAATTGCTGGCGGGCCGCTCATGGACTTTGCTGATGAGAAAATCGTCTCTAACGTGTTTTCTGATATCCGTGAGCA
>CAVFVK010000020.1:0-10101 GCA_963626095.1 bacterium
GAACAACGTCGGCGCTGTGATTTTTGGCTCGAAGTTCGTGAGCAAGTTTAAATGCGTATTCGATTTCTTGTGTGGAAAAGGGAATTAGGGCGTATTCGGTAAGTTTTTGTGTGGCGAAATTTAATAAACCGTTTTCGGTGAGCGTGAAAAAGAGGCGAGAAAGACCGATGGAACCGCCAACACCAGGAAAAGTTTTGTTAGAAAAGTGTTTGGTGAGATTTTCGTAGCGACCGCCACCGCAGACCGAGCCGAGGTTTTTGTGTTCGGGCAAGATGAATTCGAAAACGGTGCCGGTGTAGTAATCGAGACCGCGGATGATTTTGAGGTCGGCGGTAATTTCGTGCTCGAACCCCATAGCTTCGAGCAGACCTAGAGTTTGGTCAAGTTCGGAGACGCCGAGTTCGAAAGTGGCGTTTTTGATTTCGAGATTTTCGAGGGCTTTTACTATTTCGGAACGGGGACCGCTTAAGTCAATAAAATTGAGAATAACTTCGACTTGGATTTTGGCGAGTTTGAGGTCTTCGAGAGCGACTTTGGTTTGTTCGGGGGTGACTTTTTCGGCGTGGTCGATAATGTTGCTGATGGCGGAAGTTTTGTCTTCGAGATTCAAAGCTTCGAGTAGACCGGCGAGGATTTTGCGGTTAGAAATGCGTGCGAGAACCGGCGTGCCGAGGTCAAACCCCCTGAAAGTTTCGAGCAAGGTCGCAATAACGTCGGCGTCGTAGGCGAGCGGGAGTTTGTCGCGGCCGATGACATCGATGTCGCATTGGTAAAATTCGCGAAAACGGCCTTTTTGGGCGCGTTCGCCACGAAAATTGACGCCGATTTGTTGGACCTTAAAGGGGAAGTTTAAATTGTTTTCGTGTTCGATAACGTAGCGGGCAAGCGGAACGGTGTGGTCGAAACGGAGAGCCTGGGTGGCTTTAGTGGCGGTTTTGTCGCCGGTTTTTTTGACCTCGTAGATTTGTTTTTCGGTGTCGCCGCCGGCTTTGGCGAAAAGAATTTCGGTGCGTTCGATAAAGGGGGTTTCGACGTTTCGATAGCCGTGGCTAGAGTAAGTTTCGGAAATTTTGGTTTTAAAACTGTCGAAAGTGGCCTGAATTTCTGGCAAAAACTCGTCGGCGCCAGAAATTGGGGAAGTATTTATCTTTTTCATACTTTTAATTATAGCACATATGTGATATAATGACATTATGGTTCTGTAGCTCAGTTGGTAGAGCAGAGGCCTGAAGAGCCTTGTGTCGCTGGTTCAAGTCCAGCCGGAACCACCAACCGTTGTTGGGTCGGTAGCTCAGCTGGTTAGAGCACGGGCCTTTTAAGCCCGGTGTCGAGGGTTCGAGCCCCTCCCGACTCACCAAGCTTTCGAGCGAAAACAAAACTTGTTTTGTTTTTTCGAGAAAGCGCAGGTGAGTTAACAATTTCGCGAAGCGAAATTTGTCCTCACCAAGGTTCCAACGAAAATTGTTATCAAATAAGGGCGGTTAGCTCAGTTGGCTAGAGCGCGTCTTTGACGTAGACGAGGTCAGAGGTTCGACTCCTCTATCGCCCACCATAATGGCCTAAAAAATCCCCCGTAATACGGAGGATTTTTTAATGTATTCTCGAAAACTATTTTTTCTTGGTGTTTTCGGAAATGTTTTCGGTGTTGCGCCAAATCATGATGAGCATCATCGCGGCTTCGTAGATTAGGCGAACTACGATTGGCCCGAGAATAAGCATGAAGAAGAAGCTTACTACGCCGGTGCCGCCTTGACCCAAGAAGACGAACGAGAACAAAATGACAAAAATTGTCGCAATGTAGTAGAAACACTTCAAAATTGCTTCAAGCCACATGGTTTTGAACGCCAAAAAGTCCTTGAGCCACTTTAAGAACTTGTTTTTAGGCTCGGTTTTGCTTTTGACAAACAAAAAGTAAGTCAAAATACCGCCAACTAGAGCCAAAATGCTCGCAATAATGAGCCAAACTTCCGCGCCACTAGAAGCTGAAGTGGTGGTGGTAAGATTGGTATTGTAGAGGCTAGAATCTAGCCCGTAATAGGAATTATTCATTAATTCTCCTTTATTATATTAATTCTATTTTAGCATAAAAACACTAAAATCAAGAAAATTCGGTATAATAGAGATATGAATAGAGTACCATTGGCGGAGCGGATGCGACCACGGAAATTGTCGGAAGTTTTGGGACAAGAAGAAATTATCGGCGAGGGAAAAATTTTGACGGAAATCGTGAAAAAGGGCGAGCCGGTGAATTTGATTTTTTGGGGGCCGCCAGGGACGGGTAAAACGACTTTGGCGCGAATTTTGGCGCAGGAATTTCAGGCGGATTTTATTGAAATCTCGGCGGTGACGGCGGGAAAAAAGGATGTTGAGGAAGTGGTTGAACGGGCAAAGGTGAACTGGAACTTAAAAACGCGCACGGTGCTATTCGTGGATGAAATTCACCGGTTTAATAAGGCGCAGCAGGATGCGTTTTTGCCGCACGTTGAGAGCGGGCTGATTACGCTGATTGGGGCGACGACCGAAAATCCGTCGTTTGAGGTGATTTCGCCACTTTTGTCGCGGTCGCGAGTAGTGGTCGTGGCACCGCTCGCGAAAACGGCGATTTTGGAAGTTTTGAAACGGGCGGTGAAGGCGGAAAAAGCGACGAAGAGGGTAACGAAAGAGGCTTTGGATTATATTGCGGAGCTTTCGGGTGGGGACGCGCGGAGTGCGTTGGGGGATTTGGAGCTGGCGTTGTCGCTGGCGGAAAAAGTCGACCGGAAAGTGGTCGAGGAGGCGGCAGGGCGAAAATTGCCGGGGTATGATAAGAAAGGCGATAAACATTATGACACGATTTCGGCGTTTATTAAGTCGATGCGAGGGTCGGATGTGGATGCGGCGCTGTATTATCTTGCGCGAATGGTTGAGGCGGGGGAGGACCCGAAGTTTATCGCGCGGCGAATGGTGATTTTTGCGAGCGAGGATATTGGCCTCGCGGGAAACGGGGCGCTTAGCCTGGCGACGGCGTGTTTTCAGGCGGTGGAACGGGTTGGGATGCCGGAATCGGGGCTGATTTTGGCGCATGCCGCGGTAGCGCTCTCGCTTTCGAAAAAGTCGCGCCGAACGACGGACGCGTGGTACAGGGCCTTGGAGCTCGCGCGCAAGGCGCCGAATGAGCCGGTGCCGGTGTGGCTAAGGAATGCTCCGACGAAATTGATGCAGGATCTCGGTTATGGTAAAGGGCAAAAGTGGGAGGCGGGGTTTCACCTTGATAAAAATTATTTGCCGGATAGCATTAAAGATCGAAAAATTTGGTAGACAAGGCTTTTATAGGTATTTTTAACAGTTGGATTTGAAAAACAAAAACGTCATACGCTGGACAGCCGGCAGAACCGCCTCTTCGAGGCGAACCTGTCGGTGTCGTCAGGAATATACGTTTTTATTTTTCAAATCTAATAATCACACTGTTAAAAACACCTATAAAAGCCTAGTCCGAAAGTCTTCATTTACTCTCTAACCCAGCATTGAAATACATCAAGACATAATTGTAGTCCCACGAGAGGTCGAAGCCGGAGGAAGTGTAGGAATTGAACTTGAAATAGGGCATACCGCTAGCGAGTTTGGCGGTTTTGGCGGCGTTTTGTTTGATTTCGGAGAGGGTTTCGTCGTTTTTGACGCAGTTTTCGAAAGTTTCGCCAAGACCGACAGATTTACCGAGATCGATCCAGTAGGTTTTGTCGATATTGGACATTTTGGAGACGCCGGATTTGCCACTACTCTTGAAAAAGTCGTTCCAGACGCTGGTGACGGCTTTGTTATAATAGTCCCAGAATTTGCCTTCATTTTTGGCGCAATAAGTACCAAGGGCTGAGTAGCGGGAGTTAATAGGGGTGGATTCGCCGTATTCGTAGAGAAAGTCCGAGAGGCGAACCTCGAACAAGACGTCGTTTTCGGCGAGATATTTTTGGAATTCTTCTTCGTGCTCAACGATGGCGTTTTCGAAAGCAATACAATAAGGGCAAACAAGGTCGGAATAGACGATAAAATAATTTTCGGCGTCGAGACTGCCGATGGTCATTTGCTCGTCCCAGACCATTTCGGCGTTGCTGGGTTTGCTGTTTGTGCTAGTGATGATCGCGGCGATCAGTAAGGCGACTACTGCGACCAGCCCAACGACTTTAGCGATAGTGCCGAAAAGATTTTTGGGTTTGTCGTCGGTGATTTTGGTGGCGACGGCATCAGGGGTGGTTTTGACTTGTTTCACTATTTACTCCTTTGGCTCGCGTGTTTGGCGAGATATTGTTCATTTATTATTATAACATAGACTTCTTCGCCGAGGCGTTTTAAGGATAAAATGGCGATAATGATGGCAATAACGGTAAGAACAGAGGAGACGGCGCCGGCGATGGCGAGGCTGCCGGTGGAGAAAACGGCGCCGATGAGGGGCGTGATGAGGGTAACGCCACAAGTTGGGCAACCTGCGCCGAGGGCGATGAGGCCGGTAATGATGCCGGCGCTACCGAGATTGTCGGTAACTTTGGACGCGCTTTTATCGGGGCGTTTTTTGTGAGTCAAAAGAGCAATGATGCCGAGCAAAATACCCTGTAAAACAGAGAGGAGAAAAATTGGCAGCCAGTCCAAAAAGGCGTGGTTAAAGCCAAAAATGGCAAGGAAACTGTTGCCGAGGATTTTGAGGCTGCCGATAAAGCCGGTGGCGGTCATGAGTTCGAATTTGGTGGTGCCGCCAGAGAGTAAATTCATGAGCAGCCCAAAAAAGAGAAAACTGGGAATAAAACCGTACCAAAAAGTTCTTTCGCGGGTGGCGAGCAGGATGCCGCGCCCTGCCAAAACAAACTCGTCGAGCCATTTCCTCCAATTCATATGAATATTGTAGCATATTTTGGTGAGGGGGAGGAATATAAAAGGCGAAAATGTTAAGTCGGAGGGTTCGGTGGTGCTAAAGTTAGGGGCGAAGGATTAAGGGCGGAAAATAACAGGGGTAAAAAGCTGAAATAACAACTTAATGAATTATGTATTTTGTCAAGTATAATTACAACATGAAAAATCGTAAAAAACAAGGTTGACACAAGAACCGCCTATGCTAAAATAGAATTAAGTTCGGGCTGGAGTTGAGAACAGCCGGAACGATTGGAAGGGTAAGAATAGAGCGGGAAAGAGGTAAAACTCGAAAGACCGCTTTATTTTTTGGCTTAAGTGTGATATAATTATAGGTATGAAGCTGACGAAAAAGTTCGATCGAGCTATTATTCTGGTGATTTTTGCGGTTTTTTTGTTGCTGACAGGCTGTTTTTTCAAGATAAAGGCGAATAATACCTTTGCGGAGGAGGCGGCTGCGGCGGAAAATGGGACGTTCGAGACTTTAGGGGCGAAATATGTGACTTTTTATGATGATGGCGAGAAATTGACCGTCAAAACAGATGCAAAAACGGTACAGGAAGCCCTAGATAGGGCGGGAATTTTGGTGTCGGTGGGAGATATTGTCGAGCCGGGGCTAGAGGCGGAAATTAATGCGGATAATTTTTATGTAAATATTTATCGGGCGCGACCGGTGGTGGTGCGAGATGGAATAACGGAAAAATATCTGATGACGGCGAGTTATGACGCGCGGACGATTATGGGCGAGGCGGGGATTACGGTGTATGACGGCGACGAGATAAAAATAGTGCCAAATACTAATTTTCTAGAGAACGGGGTGGCGAATGTGTATGAAATTACGAGAAATGGCGGGCGGACGCTGACGGTGGAAGAGGAGATTCCGTTTACTGAGGAACAGGTGAAGGATTATAACTTGGCGCCGGGGACGTCGGAGGTACGACAACTGGGGGAAGTGGGGGCAAAAAAGAGTTATTATAATGTGCTATATGTGGATAATGTGGAAGTTTCGCGGGAACTGATTAAAGAAGAAGTGGTGCGTGAGCCGGTGGCGCGAATTGTGGCGGTGGGGGCGAGTGCGATTGAACAGCATCCGCTGACGGCGTCGATGGGGGTGAATACTTATACGGTGAGCGTCAATGGGACGACGGTGCTGAGGCGTGAAACTTATTATGACCTGGATATGAGCGTGGTAATTCGGTATTGTGGCACGAGCTATTCGGTGCGTGCGGACGGGGTGAAGGTGGACCAAGACGGGTATGTGTTGGTGGCTGCGAACCTCGGTCGGTATCCGCGGTGTTCGGTGGTGGAAACTTCGCTTGGGCTAGGGAAAGTGTATGATACGGGCGGATTTGCGGTGAATAATCCGGAGCAATTTGATATCGCGACAGATTGGACGAACCGGAATGGTAAATAAGGCACTGGGGCAACACTGGTTATATAACCGGGCGATTTTGGAAGAGATTGCGGAGCTGGCAAAAACAGGGGTGGGGGAGGATCTTGACGCTGGTGCTGAAATTATTTCGGGTGCGGTTTCGGGCGCGTCGAAAGTTGCCGAAAAAACAGGGGTAAAAGGGGCGAGAGTGTGCATGGAAATTGGGCCGGGACTGGGGACGCTGACAGCGTCGTTGCTGCGGCGGTTTGAGCGGGTGGTGGCGGTGGAATTTGATCGGAAACTGGCGGAAAATTTGCCGAAGTCGTTTCCGGGGACGAATTTGGAAGTTGTGAATGCGGATTTTCTAGGGGTAGATTTGGAATTTGATGAAGATTATGTTATAGCAGGAAATATTCCGTATTATATTACAAGTCCGATTCTGGAGAAGGTTTTGACTGCGTCGAAACTGCCTAAAAGAGTGGTGCTATTGATGCAAAAAGAGGTGGCGGAGCGGATTTTGAGTGAAAAAGAAACGGTGTTGTCGTTGTTTGTGAAAAATCGGGCCGTTGTGCAGGCGGGGCCGGTGGTGCTTCGGGATGAATTTACGCCGCCGCCGAAGGTGGATTCGCAGGTTTTGGTGCTAGAGCCGCACGCGCCAGAGGTGGACGAAGAGGTATTCCGGCTGATTAAGGCGGCTTTTAGGGCGCCACGGAAAAAATTGGTGCATAATCTGGGCGAGTATGGCAGCAAAGAGAAAATTATTGAGGTCCTAAAAGAGCTTGGGCTTAGCGAAAATGCTCGGCCGGGAGATTTGCATCTTGGTGATTATCAGCGGTTATTTAATAAAATACAGTAAGTATTGCTCAGTGGGCCGTTGTAAGCGCAGGGCTAACTCTCTCTCGGTACAGTGGGAAGTGGCAGAGGGTCACAAAAAATAGCCTCAGGTGATGCTCACCCTTACCTGAGACTATTTTGTGGGGAGAAATGGATAAGAAGTAGACGACATCAATCATATGTGGTATTATGTCTTTAATACGTTTGGAAGACCTACCACATGAACAAATATTATTTAGAAACCATCGGCGATCAAGAAAAAAGACAGATTTTATTGCTTCAGGAATTGATTTTAACAAAAAGTGTAGAGTTTTATTCAAGTCGTAGTATTCATTGGCTGTCGGCACCAATTACTACTGGTACAATTTCGAGTCCAATGGGACTTGGGGGTGATTCTCGACCGGTAAAAATTTCGTTAGACGGTCGCGACACCTATTTAGCGGATTCGATGCAATTTCTATTGGAATACGGTTGTAGATTTTTCGAGAATGGCTGTTGGTATATTATGCCTACGTTTCGGGGCGAGCCAGTAGATAAAAGACACTTAAAACAATTTTTCCATAGTGAAGCGGAAATTCCTGGGACTTTGTCGGATGCCATGAATTTAGTTGACGAATATTTAAGATTTCTTGTGATGGAAATTCAAAAGAAGTTTGGCGCGAGAAAACATCTTACCGATTTAATAGAAAGCAAAATCCCACGGATTACTTTTGACGAGGCGGCTCAAATCATTGATCATAAGGATATCGAGCAACATGAGTCATGGCGCAACATCACTTCGGCTGGCGAGCAAAAACTGATTGAACATTTTAACGGTCCAGTTTGGGTGATGAATTATGATGAAACGACAGTTCCGTTTTATCAACGAAGTGTTGATGGTAAGGCGCAGAATGCGGATTTGTTGCTCGGAATAGGGGAGACTGTGGGGTGTGGGGAACGATGGCGAAATGGCGACGAAGTGCTTTCGGCATTAGAAAAACATCAAGTTTCACCAAAAGAATATGATTGGTACGTAAAAATGAAGCAAGAATTCCCTTTGCAGACCGCTGGGTTCGGCATGGGGATTGAACGATTTTTGTTGTTTGTTTTGAAAAAAGACGACATACGAGAGATGCAAGTTTTTAGAAGATTTAATGATGGAAAGGACATAGTATGAAAAAATGCGTTGGGATTTTGTCTTTGTCAAGCGGAGTACTCGGCGAGGAATTTGTTAAACATGAAGTTAAGTTAGTTGAAGATCGCCTGCAAAATGTTTTTGGTTTTAGTTTTAAGTACATGGATAACGCTAAAAAAGGCGAAAAATACTTAGCCGAGCATCCGGAGGCTAAGGCTGCCGATTTGAAACAGGCGTTTTTGGACCCAGAAGTTGACATTATTTGGACGGTGCTCGGCGGCGACGATACTTTTCGCACCTTGCCGTTTCTGATGAATGATGAATTCAGAGAGATTGTGCGAAAAAATCCAAAACCGTTTCTGGGTTTTTCCGACACTACCAATAATCATTTAATGCTTTACAAAATGGGGCTAAAAACTTTTTATGCTCCTTCACTTTTTGCCGATATTGCCGAGCTTGGGCCAGAAATTTTGCCCTATACCAAAGAATGGCTAGATTTGTTATTTGCCGACACGAAAACTGCCATCGAGGTTGAGCCGAGTCCGTTTTGGTATGAGGCTCGGACCGATTTTAGCGAAAAACAACTTGGCGTAGAGCGGATAAAACACGAAGAAAAACATGGTTTTGAATTTCTTTACGGCAGTGACATAGTTGAGGGTGAACTGCTTGGCGGGTGTTTGGAAAGTTTATCGGAAATGCTTACTGGCGGACGATATGACGACCAGCTTGAAATTTATGAAAAATACAATATTTTTCCGACACCGGCAGAATGGAAAAATAAGATTGCTTTTATTGAAACTAGTGAAGAGCGACCCGCTCCAGGAAAAGTCAAGAAGATGCTAGAAGCTTTAGAAAGACAAGGAATTTTTGAGACGATTTTGGCATTGGTTATCGGCAAGCCGCAGGACGAAATTTATTATGACGAATATCAGGACATTTACCGAGAATTAGCAGAAAAATACTCTTTACCAACGGTCTATAATCTGAATTTTGGACATTCTTCTCCGCGTATGATATTGCCGTATGGGCGTAAGATGCGGATTGATTTTGCGCAACAAATAATAACTTTGCCGGAAGGGTTAGTCGGCTAGAACATGAAAAACTTAGAAGGAAAATTGAAAAGATGATCCCGAATTGCCAAAACCTCGTTTAGTCCAAAGGGCTTGACTTGAGGGCCAACCGTTACGGCTGCGAAGACTTTAAAGTGCGTCAGAAACTTAGATTCCGCAGAAAAAATCTTAGGTCTTATGGTCCTGACATTAGTGGCCAGATTGATGGACTGGCCGCCGGAGCGTTTAAAAGTTTCGAGAAATAACGCCGTCGTTGCATCTGAGTTTACTTCTTGCCCCCTGATAGTAGGGATAACTTTTTTGCCATCCGTTCCAGCGAGAAAACAATTTATCCCAAGCGGTTGCAATGGCGAGAGCTCTACAAAATCAAATGATTCAAAAATCCTAAAAAAGGCATCTTCTACCGTCGCAAAATCCCTTTGAGACACCATGGAGCTATTCACGAAACGGTCCTCTCTTAATAAATCTTTCCTACTCTTTGCCTCGGCTTTTTTGCCGATATATGGAACGAGTTTATAAGCTAGTTCCGAAATAGAGCAATTCCCAAAATCCATACGATCACCTCCTAATACGCTTTTAATGTACACCGATTAAGATCGGATATTAATAGCATACCACTTTTTCAATGGTTTGTCTATTCGTCGTAGTAGATTGTTACCTTAATAATAGGTCATGTCCCGTGGGTGTCTACTTTCTGTCTATTTTTCACTGTTTATAGGGTTAATAACTAACAGATTTACATCTTGGTGATTATAAAAAACTTTTTGACGGCTTGAAGTTAGTATAGCTAAATTTTTAATAACTTGAAGTTGAGGTAGTTAAAAATGCTTTTTGAG
>CAVFVK010000021.1:0-9752 GCA_963626095.1 bacterium
CTCTCTATTGTAGCAAACTAGCACTCGTTTGTCAAGAGTGCTAATACAGGGGTGGTGGGTATTTTGTCGGAAAATTTTATGTGGATGTTTGGCTGATCGGGAATGGCGAGAAAAAAACTAAAAAACCTTGCGTTTCCTTTTTAAAATGTGTTATAATGAAGAGGCAACAATTAAACGTTTTCACATTAAAAGGCAGGCAGTTTTTCCATCTGGGTGCCAGCTAAGACGTAAGAATGGCACCGAAAGGAAAAGTCGTTTCGTCTTTGCAGGCGTCCTACCTGTGAAAATGTTTGATTGTTGCACCTTGCGGTGCCATTTTTGATGAATGCCGCCGATAATGACATAACGGAGGTAATAGATGCCACTTATCATAAAAAAATTGCTCAATAAACTTGATGAAAGTATCAGCGGCGAGGCCCGAAATAAGGTTGTCGGAGACAGCAGCCTATCCGCGGGCCGGATGATTTATGCTAAGCGAGTCGCTGGTACTTTTAGTGGGTTGGTTGAGGCAAGAGGTTTGAGTGACTTGTGGTGGAGCGGGGGGATTTGGAAGTTGATGATGGTTGGGGCGACTTTTGGGGCGGTGTTTTTTTGGGTGATTATCGGAGTGATGCTCGGTGGGCAAGAGGTTTTTGCCACCGCGTCATCGCTGACGATTTCGGTTTCCGGCAATCCTACGATTAACCTACCGCCATCGGCGGAGGGGAAGTTTATGGACAGTGGATACGAGAAGATCAGCGTGTCTACGACCCATGCGGCGGGGTATGTGCTGAAAGTCAAGGCTAGCAGTGCGACGGACCTGAAAAACTCGTCCGGCACGACTGGGTTTACTTCTATTTCCTCGGCGATTTCGGCGGAGACTTTTGATACTAGTGCATATAACGGTAAGTGGGGCTACAAGCCAAGTAAGTTAAATAGCACGGCGAATACGAATTATCTCCCCGCCCCGACGACTTCCGGTAGCACCTTGGATTCGGTTTCTAGCGCCACCGATAATGATTACACGGTTTCCATTGGCGCAAGGGCAGATATTAATACCGCGATTGGCGATTATTCCAATACTTTTGTCTTTACCGTGACCGCGAACCCCACACCGTATAAGATTACTTATAATGCTAATACTACGGACACGGTGAGTAATATGCCGAGTAATGTTAGCGCCAGTTCGGCGACAGAAACGGTGACGATTAGCTCCAACTCCCCGACACGGAGCGGTTGGTATTTTACGGGTTGGAACACCTCGGCGAGCGGAGACGGGACGAGTTATGCTAAGGGTAGCACGTTTACTCTCAACCAAACTTCTACGGATAATACGCTTACGCTATACGCCCAATGGACGGATTGTCAGGCGGGGTATATTTGTTATAAGAGTAATGCCGGCACGGACACCGTGGAAGGCACTATGGCAGACCAAAGCGTGGGCACGAGCGCGACTTCGGCGACGCTACGGGCGTATAACTTTAAACGGAGTGGTTATGCCTTCCTCGGTTGGAGCACGAAAGAGAACCCGACAATTGGCACCGATACGATTTATGGCCCGATGGAAGATATTACCTTTAGTGCGCTGGCTAGCGAAGGATTAAAACTTTACGCCGTGTGGTTGCCGAAATCCACGGAATATACTATGCAAACTTTCTCGGCTAGCGTTTGTTCATCCAAACTAACTAAAATCACTTATAATTCTACGAACGCAACCTTTACCGCGACGGCGAACTCGTTTATCGCCCTAGAGGACAACCGTGACGGAAATATTTATGCCGTGGCAAGGCTGACGGATGGAAACTGTTGGATGTTGGAGAATTTGAGATTAGATGATTCCGCAACAATCTCTAGTACGAATACGCATAGTCCGGTTTCTAGCTTTACCAAGCTTTCAGCCACTTCGAGTTCGTGGTGTACTAACTCCAATTCTGCTTGTATAGACCAGTCTATGCTAAATACTACCAATATGAACATGAACGGTACTTATACCGGTAACTGGTACGCTTATGGCAACTATTATAACTGGTATTCAGCGACGGCGGGGAACGGGACTTATAACAAGTCTTCGGGGGCAGTGTCTGGCGACATCTGCCCGAAGAATTGGCGGCTGCCGATTGGGGCGAATTCGACCGCGACTTATAGTTTTGGGGCATTATCTACTTCGATGGGCGGAACGAGTGCATCGATGGGTACGAGTTCTACCCCGACCGGAGCGGTAATGTCCGCACGGCTGCGCCAGTTCCCGAATAATTTAGTTTATTCCGGCCGCTGGACCTCCAGCTCGGCCAGCAGTCGCGGCTCGTACGGGTACTATTGGTCCGCTACGGCGCACAATAGCAACTACGCGTACAATTTGCTCTTCTACAGTACGAGCGTCAACCCTGGGACGAGCAGCTACAGTAAGTACAACGGGAACTCCGTGCGCTGTGTAGCCGGTTCCTAGCATGTCTGCAATATGGTAGGCTTTAATACGGAAGTAGACCTTAAAAACCTCAAATGCATTGAGCTAGTATATTAGGGTTGTGAAAGTTATGAAAATGGGGTATAATTGAGGGTAATGAGCGGTAAGAAAGACGACATTTTGAGCGCAAAAGACTTGGATATTATTGACGAACCGGAGACGGGGGATTTGGAGAACGAGGAAGAGCTGACGAATGAGGAGTTGGCGATTACGGCGGAGAATGTGGATGCGTTTGCGGATGATTCGGTGAGATTGTATCTGAGGGAAATCGGGAAAATCCCGCTACTTTCGGCTGAGGAAGAAGCGGACCTTGCGGCGCGGATTGTTAAGGGTGACAAAAAAGCCAAAGATAAAATGGTGGAATCGAATATGCGCCTAGTGGTGTCGATTGCGAAGCGATATGGCGGGCGGGGGCTGGACTTTTTGGATTTGATTCAAGAGGGGAATACGGGCTTGCTTCGGGCGGTGGATAAGTTCGACCCGGAGAAGGGTTTTAAGTTTTCGACTTATGCGACGTGGTGGGTCAGACAGGCGATTACGCGGGCGATTGCGGACCAGGCGCGGACGATTCGGATTCCGGTGCATATGGTGGAGACGATTAATAAAGTTTTGCGAACGACCCGAAAATTGACGTCGGAGCTTAATCGCGAGCCGACCAATGACGAAATCGCGAAAGCGCTTGATATGGAGCCGGACAAAATTGACTATGTGATGAAAATCAAACAGGACATTGCATCGCTCGATGCGTCGGTGGGGCGGGACGGCGATGATGAGGATTCGGTGCTGGGGGATTTTGTCGAGGACGAGGAGCGGGATTCGCCGGAAGAGTCTGCGGCGAATCAGATTTTGAAAGAACAACTTTCGGAGATTATTTCGACTTTGACCGACCGAGAACAGAAAATTATTCGGCTGAGGTTTGGAATTGGGGGCGGACGGCCGCATACTTTGGAAGAAGTGGGGAATGAGTTTGATGTAACGCGGGAGCGTATCCGCCAAATTGAGGCGAAGGCGCTGTCGAAACTGCGCAAGAATAAAGATACTAAAAAGTTGCATGAGTATTTAAAGTAATTAAGGAAAACGGATGAAAAAAATTTCGAAAGTTTTGATGATGGCTGTGGCGGGGGTGATGCTGGTGGCGGGCTTTGTGATGAATTTTGTGATGTCGGCGCCGGTGATGGCGGCTGATTGTAATGGGACTTCGACGGCGATTATTGGTGATGGTTGCGTAGAGGACGACGGTAATGGCGGCGGGGTGACGTATATTTTGAATTTGGTGGTAGATATTATGACGATGGGGGTCGGGATTTTGGGGACGCTCGGGATTGTGGTGGTGGGGGTGCAGTATTTGACGGCGGGTGGCGACGAAGGAAAAACACGCAAGGCGAAGCAACGGATTTTGGAAATCGTGATTGGAATGGCGCTGTTTGTGGCGCTGGCGGCGATTATTAGGTTTTTGAATATAGAGGCATAGAGGGTTAGTCGTCTATGCGAAAACTGCTGATAGTTTATAACCCAAGGTCATCGCGGGCGGCGGAGGTGGAAAAGGAAGTATTAGCGCCGGCGCGGGAACTCGCAGGGGTGATGGTGGGGAAATACGAAGTGGAGCGGACGGACGTAGATAAAAATGCGGCGAAGTTGGCGAAATTGTTAAAAGATGGGGATATGGTGCTGGCGGCAGGGGGAGATGCGACCGCGACGATTGCGGCGAATGGGATTTTGTTGTCTAGCCGAGACGTGAGCCTTGCGGTGTTGCCGTATGGGAATTTTAATGACCTGGCGCGGACTTTGAGAACGAAAAGTTTTGAACAGGTATTTGAGAAATTAAAACAGGCGGGGGGTGAAAAAACTGAGCCTAAAAATGCGAAAGTAAAAAACGGGGATTTAAAAAATGCGGTTAAAAAGTTGTATCCGCTAGAAATTATTGTGGATGGGAAGTTTTTTCGGTATGCGACTTGTTATACAACGATTGGGATGACGGCGGAGGCGGTGGAAATTTACGATCGGCCGGAAGTGCGTAAAAAACTGAAAAAGAATTTTGGGCGGAAGGTCGGGTCGTATGCGAGTCTGGCGAGTTGGTATTTTAAAAATCGGCATCGAAAACAGTTTTTGCCGGAGTTTTTATTGAACGGAAAGTTGCAGGATAAGCGGATTTCGGATTATGCGGCGGTGAATGGACGGAGCATGGCGCGAGTGATGAAGGGCGGAGAAGATTATTTGAAACCGAAAACTTTTCGGAGCGAGACGGACCGATTGACGAACTTTTGGCGGTTGTTTCGGCTGATGTTTCTTAGTATTTTTGTGCGAGTGCCGGGGACGGAAACGAAAGGCGACGTGTTGGAATTTGTGAAGCCAGCGACGGTGGAAATTCAGGCGGAGGGGGAATATCGGGTGTTTCGGGATGTGAAAAAAATTGAAATTAGAAAGGCGGAAAAATGGCTGAAGGTGGTACAGAATTAGAAAAAATTATTAAATATATGAAGGCGCATTGGCCGTCCAAAGTGAAGTCAGAATGGCAGGTTGGCGCGAACGAGTATCCGGCGGTTTTGGAAAAAGTATTGGCGGATTTTACGCTGGCGGCGACGAAAAATCGGCAGTTAATTCGGATTGCGGGGATTTCGGGGTCGGGAAAAACGACGCAGATTTTGCCGGCGGTGGAGGCGTATTCGCGAGAAAAGGGATTTGAACCGATTTTGATGGCGGCGCGGAGATTTGTAGAATATCATCCGCATTATGCGGAAATTCGGGAGTTTTACGGCGAGGAAAATGTGCGTAAAATGACGGATGAGTTTGCGACGATTATGTTGTTTTTGACTTTGTCGGCGCTGATTCGCGGGGGGTATGATATTGTGCTAGACGTAACTTTATTAGACCCGGAAATGGAGGGGATTTTGGCAAAAATGTTGCTGGAGGGAAAATATCAGGCGCTACTTTTGATGATTGCGGTGTCGCCGGCGGTGACGGAAAAGTTTTTGGCGGGACGGGCGTGGCGACATACAAAAGAAACGGAGCTGGAATTTATTCGGGCGACTAAAAAAGCGTTGGAGTTTTATGCGGAAGCGATGCCGGAGATGCGGACGGTGGTTTGGAGTGTATATGATTTGTTGCCGGTTTATGATGGCGCGGTGAAAAATTGTTTGGCTGTTTTTGAAAAATATTCTGATAATGAAACAATACCAAAAAAAGATGATGATGAACGAAGAGATGCAAAAATTAAATATTTAATAAAAGGTTGTAAAATCTAAAAATCTATTTTCTCGGGCCGCGTCCAGCCAGCCCGTCGTCACTAATTTTAAAAACTAAATTCATTTTTCGGGGCGCGTCCATAACCCCTGTCGCCACAGGGGTTATGGCGCTCTTCCTCGCCTTGCCAGGCTCCGGATCCCCTCAAAATTGAATTTAGTTTTAATTGTATCCTACAGTTGGTTTAAGTTGATCTCTGGGAAGTTTGTGCGGATGTGTTCGGCGTAGCCGTTGTCGATATTTTGCCAAGCTTTTTTCATGCGGGCGATTTCGGGCTGGTCGGAAAATTCGGCGAGGAAAGCGGTTTGGAATTCCTTAGGAGCTGGGCGGGAAATGATGCGGGCGACGTCCATGTTTGGATTGCCGGTGCCGGCAAAACAAAAGTCGATCACGCCGATGACTTTGTCGTTTTCGTTGAGTAAAATGTTGCCGAGATTTAAATCGCCGTGGACGAGATTTTGTTTTTCGGTTTGTTTGATAAAATTATGATCGGCGTCGATATGAGTTTTGTAATGTTTGTAATCGAGTTCTTTGAGAAAATCCGCGAGGGGGTATTTAACTTTTTCGGGGGCGTTACTAAGGTCGATATGGGAAAGTTCCTTGATGAATTTGGCGACGTCATAGGCTGCGCCGGTGAGAGCGGTGTGAGACAAATGATAAATGCGGTCGCCGAGGGTGTAGCCTTCGATTTTTTCGTGGACCGAAAAAGGACGCTTCGCGGCGTCGTAGCATAATTTCATTTGTGGCGTGTAAAAACTGGTTTTGCCGTCGACGAAATTACAAACGGCGGCGTCTTTAACGATCATTTTGGACCAGAATGGGTTGCGCGGAAAGCGGAAAAAATAACTTTTTTCGGTGGTTGTGACTTCGATGACAATGTTGGTCCAGCCGGTTAAAATATGTTCGGTGTGTTTGACCTCGCAACCTGTGAGTGTGTCTTTGATAATTTGCTCTAGGTTGTCGTGGGTAGTAAAAAACTTAGCCATACCTTATTATATCATGATATACTAGATATATGGAAAATGTGAAGATTTTAGCGGTGGTGGGAATGAGCGGAAGCGGGAAGTCGGTCGTGGTGGATTATTTGACTGCGAAGGGCTATCCGAAAGTTTATTTTGGGGGAATGATTTATAAGGAAATGGAAAAGCGGGGGATTGAGCGGACGGAAGACGGTGAGAGCGAGAAAAAGTTTCGGGAGATGATTCGGGAGACGGAGGGGAAGGATTGGGTGGTGCGACAAGTGATTAGCGAAACGAAAGATTTGATTGCGGCGGGGCAAAAACGGATTATTTTGGACGGCGTGTATTCGTGGACGGAATATCGGACTTTGAAGCACGAGTTTCCAGGGTGTTTGACGTTTGTTGCGGTAGTGGTGGATAAAAATTTGCGTTATGCGCGAGTGGCGAAACGGCCGGGGCGAGCGTTTGATGCGAATGCGATTCGTGAGCGCGACCGGTCGGAAATTGAGAATTTGGAAAAAGGCGGGCCGATTGTGGCGGCGGATTATTATGTGCTAAATAATGGTTCGGTCGAGGACGCGACAAAGCGGGTGAATGAGATTTTGAAGGAAATTGAGTTTTGATGAAACGGCTGGTTTTAATTGACGGAAAATCGGTTTTCTATCGGGGGTATTATGCGATGGGGGCGCTAGGGCTGGCGGATGGGACGCCGACGGGTGGCGTGTATGGTTTTGCGGCGATTGCGATGGAGATTGTTTCGAAATTAAAACCGACTAAAGTTGTGGTGGCTTGGGATTCTAAAACTTCTGTGAGCCGGCGGCGAGAAATTTATCCGGAATATAAGGCTGGGCGGGTGAAGCCGAGGGAGGATTTTTATGCGCAGATTCCGTTACTTAAAGAATTAGTGGCGGCGCTGGGTTGGGCTTTTGTGGAAGTTGAGAATTATGAGGCGGATGATATTATTGGGACGTTGTCGCTCGAGGCGGATAACGAGTTTGGGGCGGACGGAAAATGTGCGTGGGAGACGTTTATTATTTCGTCGGACCTGGATATGTTGCAGATTGTGGACGAAAATACGCGGATGCTTCGGATTTTGAAAGGTTTTTCGGAAATTGAAGAGATTGATGTGGCGGAAGTGGAGGCAAAATATAAAATTCGTAAGTCGCAGTTTTTGGATTTTAAGGCACTGAAGGGGGATTCGTCGGATAATATTCCAGGGGTGCCTGGGATTGGTGAGAAAACGGCGACGGAACTTTTGGGCAAGTTTGGGGATTTGGATGGGATTTATCGAAATTTGGCCAAAATTGCGTCGGCGAGGACGCGAGAAAAGTTGGTAGCGGGCCGAGACGAGGCGTTTATGTCGCGAGAACTGGCGCGGATTATGTTTGATGCGCCAGTGGAACTTAGCGAAATTCCGGATTTTGAGTTTAATGCGGAACGAGCGGTGGCGGGGCTGAAAAAATTGGAGTTTAATTCGTTGATTCGGAAGTTTAAGTTGGAAGGCGGTAATAGTGGCGCGAATGAGGAGCGGCGAGAAAGTGGTGAGAATGCGAATAAGAATGGGGAAAAAGATGGTGAGATTTGGCGAGAAAGTGGTGAGGAAAATGCGGATGAGGGGAGTGGAACGGGTGAATTGCCGGATAAATTGCCGGATGATTTGATTTTGAGTTGGGATGTGAAGACTTTGATGCATGCGGATGCGGAAAAAGCGGCGGAGATTTTGGCGGGGAAAAAATTTTGGGATTTGGACCAGGCGGAGTTTTTGCTGAACCCGTTGAAACGGGAGCAAAAAACGCTGTTTGATGTGGCGGACGAAAAAGAAAAATATGCCGAGCAGCGACAGGAATTTAAGAAACTGCCGAAATTGTATCGGGTGTTTACGGAGCTCGATTTGCCGCTAATGCCAGTGTTATATAAAATGGAAAAGAAAGGAATGTTGATTGACCGGGAGTATTTTGCGAGGCTGAAAACGGAATATGCACAGGAGGTGAAAACGCGGGAGCGGGAAATTTGGGACTTGGCGGGGAGAGAGTTTAACATTAATTCCCCGGTGCAACTGGCGGAAGTGCTGTTTGTGGACCTAAGGATGCCGACGAAAGGGATTAAGAAAACGCAACGGGGTTATTCGACGGGCGCGAAAGAACTGGAAAAGTTGATGGAGCAACACGCGATAGTGCCGAAAATTAAAGAATATCGCGAGGCGACGAAACTTTTGACAACTTATATTGTGCCGATGGCGGACTGGGCGGATGCGGAAGGACGAATTCATACGACGTTTACGCAAAATGTGACGGCGACGGGGCGACTGAGTTCGAAAGACCCGAATTTGCAGAATATTCCGGTGCGGACTGAGGAGGGCAAGCGAATTCGGACGGGGTTTGTGGCGCCGAAAGGTAAGGTGCTGGTGTCGGCGGATTATTCGCAGTTTGAGCTAAGGCTTGCGGCGGTGCTGGCGGGTGATGAAAAATTGATTGCGGATTTTAATGCGGGGATTGATATTCACACCAAGACGGCGGCGGAGGCGTTTAATATTCCGTTTGAGAAAGTGACGAAAGAACAACGGCGGGCGGCGAAGGTGATAAATTTTGGGATTTTGTATGGCATGAGTGTGAATGGTCTTGCGGCGGCGGCGAAAATGTCGTTTTTCGAGGCGAAACAATTTATTGAAAATTATTTTAGGCTGCGGGCGCCGATAAAAATGTATCTTGAAAAGATTTTGCGGCAGGCGCGAGAAGAAGGGTTCGTGGAAACTTATTTTGGGCGACGACGACCGTGTCCGGACGTAAAATCGACGAATTTTGTGATTCGGCAGGCGGCGGAGCGAGCGGCGATGAATATGCCGATCCAGGGGACGGAAGCGGATTTGATGAAGCGGGCGATGATTGCTACGAGTCGGAAATTGCCGAACGGGGCGGAGCTCATAATGCAGGTGCATGATTCGTTGATTGTGGAATGTGATGAAAATTTGGCGACGGAAGTGGCGGAAATTTTGCGTCAAGAAATGGAATCCGTCGCGCCGGAGCTTAAAATTAAACTTGCGGTGGAAATAACTATTGGTGAAAATTGGGGAAAATTGTAGGGAAAAAGCTGAAAAATGCTTCTTCGGAACG
>CAVFVK010000022.1:0-9739 GCA_963626095.1 bacterium
GTTTACCAAAAAGAGCTAGCGCCGAGAGCGTAAATATTGTATAATATAGATATGAAGAGTAAAAGCCAGTTTGTGTGTCAGCAGTGCGGGAATGTGAGTGCGAAGTGGATGGGGCAGTGCCTGAATTGCGGAAGTTGGAATTCGTTTGTGGAGCAGGAAATTACGGCGGGGAGCGCCGGTGCGGGCGCGGGCGGAAAATCGGCGCTAGCGAAAGGTAAAGTGTCTGGGAAAAAGTTGGATTTTGTGAAACTTTCGAGTGTGGTGCCGTCGGATGCGAAAGCGAGGTTGTTGACAGAATTTCCGGATCTCAATAAAGTGCTGGGCGGTGGGATTTTGATGGGATCGGTGTCGCTGCTTGCGGGGCAGCCGGGGATTGGAAAATCGACACTTCTCATGCAAATTTCGGCAGAAGTGGCGAAAAAACATCAAGTTTTGTATGTTTCGGGCGAGGAAAGTGCGGGGCAGGTGAAATTACGAGCGCTTCGGCTCGGTGCGGACTCGGAGAAGTTGGCGTTTGCGGCGTCGACAAGTGGAAATGATATTGCAAAAACGATTGAAAGTGGGGAGTTTGACCTGGTGATTATTGATTCGATTCAGACGCTGGCGATGGACGAGATTTCGAGTGCGCCGGGGACGGTGTCGCAGGTGACGAATTGTGGAAATTTGATTATTCGGGCGGCGAAAGCGACGGATACGGCGGTGGTAATCGTGGGGCACGTGACGAAAGAGGGGACGCTGGCGGGACCGAAAGTGTTGGAGCATTTGGTGGATGTGGTGCTGAATTTTGAGGGCGATAGATATGGCGGGTTTAAGACGGTGCGAGCGGTAAAAAATCGGTTTGGTTCGACTAACGAGGTGGCGATTTTTGAGATGGCAGAGCAGGGACTAAAAGAAGTGCAAAATCCGTCGGCGGCGCTACTAGCAGAGCGGACGAACACGGACGGTTCGATTATTCTTGCGACGATGAATGGGAATCGGCCGATTTTGGTGGAAATTCAGGCGCTGGCGAATAAGTCGAACTTTGGTTATCCGAAGCGAACGGCGAGTGGGTTTGATTTGAATCGGTTGAATTTGTTGATTGCGGTGCTAGAGCGGCGGACGAAACTAAAACTTGCGGACCAGGATATTTTTATTAATGTGGTTGGTGGGATGAAACTCGCGGACTCGGCGGCGGACCTGGCGGTGTGTATGGCGATTGCGTCGGCGGTGGCGGGGCGGAAACTGGGGGAGGAATATGTGGTGTTTGGGGAGGTGGGGCTTGGAGGCGAGATTCGGTCGGCGTTTCGGGCGGATCAGCGGATTGCTGAGGCCAAAAAACTCGGCTTTAAACACGCGATTGCCCCGCAAAATATTCGTGATGATTTTGTTGTTCCAGCGAAAGATTTGCGAGAAACGCTGATACGATATGTTAAATAACAACTAAATGGTAGTTTTGGGACACGCTCAAGGGCGCTCGCCCAAGCTTACGGTCCCAAAACTACCATTTAGTTGTATAATATATATATGAAGATTTTAGGAATCGATCCGGGGATTGGGATTTGCGGGTTTGGGCTGATTGAAACGACGGGGCGAGCGGGGGCGCAGGCGTTAGACTTTGGGGCGGTGACGACGGAAGTCGGGGCGCCGTTGCCGGCGAGACTTTTGGAATTATATAATTCTCTGACGGAGGTGTTTGAACAAACTAAGCCAGAAGTGGTGGCGGTGGAAAAATTGTTTTTTTCCAAAAATATTACGACGGGAATTGCGGTGGCGGAGGCGCGAGGAATTGTGCTGCTTACGGCGGAGCAACGGGGCGTGCCGGTTTATGAATACACGCCGAACGAAATCAAAAAGAGTTTGACGGGATATGGCGCGGCGACGAAAACGCAAATTCAGGAAATGGTGCGACTGCATCTTGGGCTTGAGAAAAAACCGAAGCCGGACGATGCGGCGGATGCGCTAGCGGTGGCGATTACGTGTAGTTTTTTGTATCGGCAGGGGACAAATGGTGAATATAGGTTTTCGAACAAGGCGTGATATAATAGAGATATGATTGCGCATTTGAAAGGAAAAGTGGAGGAGAAATACGGGAATTTTTTGGTGCTGGATGTGAATGGAGTGGGGTACGAGGTTGCGGTGGCAAAGTCGGATTTTGAGGGGGCGAGACTAAATGAGGAGCGGAAGTTTTATACTTATCATCAGGTGCGGGAAAATGCGGAGGAATTATATGGGTTTTCGAGTCTAGCGGCGAAGAAGATTTTTGAACTGCTGATTTCGGTGCAGGGGATTGGACCGAAGGCGGCGATTGCGATTTTGTCGCTCGCGGAGGCGGAAGAAGTGCGCAATGCGATTGCGAATGCAGATGCTGGTTTTATCGCGAAAGCGTCGGGGGTGGGGAAAAAGTCGGCGGAGCGGGTGATTGTGGATCTTCGCGATAAGGTCGGGATTCCGTCGCGATATGGAGCGGCGGAGGGAAGTTCGAATTTGGACTTTTCGGCGACGACGGGGCAGGACGAGGCGCTCGAAGCGCTGATTGCGCTGGGTTTCCCTCTGAAAGAAGCCACGGCGGCGCTCGCGGAAGTTTCGCGGGACTTGCCGGTTGAGGAGCGGGTGAGGTTGGCGCTGAAGGGGTAAAAAAGTATTGATTTTTAGAGAAAGTGTGATAAAATAGTAGGTAATTGTCTAATAAAAAAGGTAAAATATGAGTTTTTCGATTTTGAAAGAGATTGGCGACGCGCAGAAAAAGAAGGCGGTGGTTGATGTGCGTTCAGGGGACACGGTGAAAGTGACCCAAAAAATTAAAGAAGGCGACAAGTTCCGGTTGCAGACGTTTGAGGGCGTGGTGATTCGGGCGGAGCGCAAGAATTCGCACACGGAGCGAATCGTGGTGCGCAAGGTGACTTCTGGTGTGGGCGTGGAGAAGTCGTATTTGGTCCATTCGCCGCTAGTGGAAAAAATTGAGATCACTAAGCGGGCGAAAGTGCGCCGAAATAATCTGTCGTTCTTAAGAGGGCGGTCGGGTAAGTCGGCACGGCTTACTGGTAAGGATTTTGACCGTGCGGAAGTGAATGACGTGACGGTGGAAGAGCCGGCCGAGGAAGAGGCTACTGAAGCGGCGGAAGTGCCAGCTGAAGAGGTAAAAGCCGAGGAACAGACCGAAACGAAAGCTGAAGCTTAGTGGCGATTCTGGGAATCGATGAAGTTGGACGCGGACCCCTAGCGGGTCCGCTTGTCGTGGGAGCGGTGATTTTGCCGGAGGAGAAGCCGGAGTGGGTGGCGAAACTTCGGGATTCGAAAAAATTGTCAGAGAAAAAGCGCGAAAACTTAAGCGCGATAATTTTGGCGGAAGCGCCGGCAACGGGGCTGGGCTGGGTGACGAACGAAGAAATAGATGAGCTAGGGATGTCGGACGCTTTGAAACTTGCGACACGGCGGGCGGTGGAGGAAGTACAAAAAGCGCGTGTGGCGTTTTCGCAGATAATGATTGACGGGACTGGGAATTTTTTGGCGGGGACGGCGCTGGGAAAATATGTTTCGACGATGCCGAAGGCGGATGATTTGATTAAGGAAGTTTCGGCGGCGTCGATTATTGCGAAGGTGGCGCGGGACCGGTATATGGTGGAGCTAGCGGAGAAATATCCGGAATATGGGTTCGAGCGACATAAGGGGTATGGGACGGAGTTTCATCGCAAGGCGATTTTTAAGTATGGAATTTGTCCGGAGCATCGGAAAAGTTTTGAGCCGATTAGAAGTATGGTGGGGTGGTCGCCGAGTGGGGCGAAAGCGAATGCGGAAGTCGAGGTGGGAGCTGAGGTTGGTTCGGAGGTTGAGATGGGTTCGAAAGTGGGAAAAAGTGTTGTAAAAAATACAACAGAGATTGGGCAAAGGGCGGAGACAAAAGTGGCGGAATATTTGGAGAGTTTGGGGCACGAGATTGTGGCGCGGAATTTTAAAACGAAGCGGTATGAGATTGATATCGTGTCGGTGTGCGGAGAAAAAGTGTATTTTACAGAGGTGAAATATCGGGAAACGGATGATTATGGTGGGGGGTTGGGGGCGATTACACGCCAGAAATTGGACCAAATGAGATATGCGGCGGAGCGGTTTTTGCAGTCAAAAAAGTTGCTAAGACATTATGACCCGATTTTGGCGGTGGCGGAGGTGACGGGGAAAGATTTTGTGGTGCAAGAATTTTTCAGTTTGGATTGATTTTAGGGTGTGGCTTTTTGGTTTAGATTTTATAGTGCGATTTTTCAGTTGGGATTAAGCAACAGGGTGTTATAATGGGGTTATGGAAAAACAGGATTTAGAAAATAATACTTTGAGGGTGGGGGATAGCGAGATTAACGGGGCGGGCGTTGGCGGGGCTAGTGGAATGAACATTAATGGCAATGGAGCTAACGGGGCGAGTGTTGGTGGGGGTAGTGCCGCTAATGACGGGATGAGTATAAAAGACAAGAGAACGCGGAAAGATACGTGGATTTTTGCGGGGGTGATTGCGATGTTGGCGCTGGCTGCTGGCGGAGTGGGGCTGGGGGTGTATTTAGTGGTGCGAAATGCGGGGACGAATAATGAGAGCAGTAGTGAAGTAAGTGATGAAACTGAGGAAATAACAGAGGTGGTGAATACGGATTTGACTTCTGGGACGGTGACGACGACGATTGGTGGGAAATCGGTGACTTACTCGGGGGCGTATGTGGTGGACGGAGTGAGTGCGACGATCGATTCGGGGACTTATGCCTCGACGACCGATGATCAAGCGGTGTTTTTGGTGATTAATGGCGGGTCCTTGACAATTACTGGAGATGTGGCGATTAAAAAGAGCGGTTCGGCGGATTTTCAGGGGCGAGGCGATAATTATAGTTTTTATGGTACGAATTCGGCGGTGGTCGTGGTTGGGGAAGGGTCTACGGTTTCGCTGGATGGGGTGGCGATTACGACGGATGTTTCGGGGGCGAACGCGGTGGTGGCGACGAATGGCGGGAAAGCGACGGTGAAAAATGCTACGATTGAGACGTCGAAAGATAACTCTAGGGGGTTACATGCGACTTATACGGGAGAGATTGAGGCGGAGAATGCTTCGATTGCAACGCAAGGCGGTTCGTCGGCGTCGCTGGCGACCGACAGGGGTGAGGGAACAGTGACAGCGTCGAATATGACTCTGAGCACGGCTGGTGCGGGTTCGCCGTTGATTTATTCGACGGGTGAGATTACGGTTTCTAGCTCGACCGGGACGGCGACAGGGGCGCAAATCGCAGTAGTGGAAGGTAAAAACTCGGTGACGCTTTCGGATTGTGAGTTTTCGGCGAACGGGGTCGGTAACCGGAATAATGTTGATAATGCGGCGGTGATGATTTATCAGTCGATGTCGGGCGACGCAGGGGTCGGGACGGGGACGTTCACGGCGACGAATTCGAAGTTAACGGTGCTCTCGTCGTCGAGTGTGTATAATACGACACCGTTCTTCTTTGTGACGAATACGAATGCGACGATTAGTCTTTCGAACGTGGAAGCGAATTTTAGCACGGAGCAGAAGTTTATCGCGGCGCTCGGGACGGATGAATGGGGCAAAAGTGGCTCGAACGGAGGCACGGTGACGGTTACGGCGGAGAATTTGACCGCGACGAATACAGAGACAAATACGGATTCGATTTCGAGTGTGAGTGGGCTTTAGAAGTTGGGCGATAAAAATCCGCGCTAGTGGTGGGCTGGCGCGGTTTAGACGTTAAAGCGGAACTCGACGACATCGCCGTCTTGCATCTGGTAAGTTTTGCCTTCGGTACGGAGCAGGCCAGCTTCTTTGACGGCTTTTTCGGAACCGAGGCGGACGAGGTCGTCGTAGTTCATCACCGAAGCGGCGATGAAACCGCGTTCGAAATCAGTGTGAATGGTGCCAGCGGCTTCGGGGGCGGTGGCACCTTTTTTGATGGTCCAGGCGCGGACTTCTTTTTTGCCGGCGGTGAGGAAAGATTGAAGTCCGAGCGTGTCGTAGGCGGCTTTGATTAGCTCTTCGAGCGCGTCGTGCTCGACGCCGTAGCTTTGTAAGAACTCTTTGCGTTCGGCGCGAGACATATCGGACATTTCTTCTTCTAATTTTGCGTTGACGAAGATGGCATTAGTAGATTTGGCTCCAGAGCGGGGTTCTGTCTTATCTTTGCTCTGCAGAATATTATTGGCGGGTCCTGTCGTCGCCTCTTCCCCCGCGAGGACTTCGCGGGGGGCCCCCTTCGGCGACGCCACCCGCCGGCATAGATTTTCTTGCAAAGCTTTATCAGTTAAGCCATTTTCGTCGACATTGAACATATAAATTACTGGTTTGTCGGTGAAAAAAGGGATGTTCTCGTTGGCGGGGTCTTTTTTTCGCTTGGCGGCGATTTTGGCTTTGGTTTCTTCGTCGGCGAGCTCGAGTTCGAGATTAATGATGTCGATATCGTCTTGGGCTTGATTTATGATATCGTCTTCGGGCTTGTTGTCGGCGCGGACGATGTCGTCATTTTTGAAAGCGCGGACGACGTGGCAGATGGCTTGGCACTCGCGAATGTGAGCGAGGAATTTATTGCCGAGACCTTCGCCCTTAGAGGCGCCGGCGACCAGACCGGCAATATCAACAAATTCGACGGTGGCGGGAATGACTTTTTCGGTAGCATACATTTTTGCGAGAACGTCAAGACGGTCGTCAGGGACGGGAACGATGCCGACGTTGGGTTCGATGGTAGCAAAAGGATAGTTCGCCGCGAGCGCGCCAGCGTTGGTGAGAGCGTTAAAAAGGGTCGATTTCCCGACGTTCGGAAGCCCGACAATGCCGATTTTGAGTTTCATATCTGTTATTATATCATGAAATGGAGAATTTGGGGAGGGAAACTTAGAAACCCTATTGACTTTTGGGGTGGAATGTGCTATAATTAGGGTGGAGGCTCGCTTTTTGGGTCTTTGCAGTTTTATAATCTTATTTGAAAGGGGAATAAAAAATGGACAAAACACGTGAACTGATGGCACAGGGGCTCCTCAATATGCTAATGGTGGCATGGTACGGAGAGCGGGCATCTCGCCCGACGAGAGAGGTTTCACCGCAGTCGAGCCGGTATTATTCTAAGGAAGAATATCCGGATTGGCTAACCGAGGAGTTGAAGGCCCTTGACATGATCCCAGTGACGAATTTGACCGTTGAGGTCGCGGCGCGCGTTGATGAAGCATATTCTTATGCGTTTAGAAACGGAGAGGCGTCGGGTTGGTATGGCTGTTATTCAAAGCTGTTGGATTTTGCGCTGATTGCGAACACTACGTTTTGCAAACCTATGACTGATGAGCAAATTTCGTATTGGGTATTTGCTGCGGTCGATCGAGACAAGCGGTATAAGTTTGCGGCGCGCAAAGCAGGTGAGATCGAGGACCGAGTGCAGAGAGAGTTAGTGATGGCCAGAACTGAGGACGTTAAGACCGGAGAATTTAAGTCGTTGGTTGGGCGACTGAGAAAAAATGCCGATTTTTGGCATGATGTAGCGGAAAAGACGTTCGCGGAGGGGGTTTCTAAAAAAGACAAATAAGATTAGGCGGTTCGGGATCCCGAGCCGCTTTTTCATTGGGTTTTGGGGGTGCTGTGTTTTGGTTTTTAGTTTTTTGGGGTTAGGGGGGGCTGTGTTTTGGTGTTTTGGGGTTTTAGGGGGCGCGAGAGTGAGATATTTGGAATGGAAATATGGGGAGAAAAATAAAAGTGCGAGGAAAAACAAGAAAAGAGCCTAGGCTTGGGGCGGGGGCGAGGGTTGAGATAAAGGCGCGGAGAGTTTTGGTGGTTTTGATGGCGTTTTTGTTGGTCGGGGCTTGGTTGGTGGTGAATCCGGCGAGTTATGAGACGATTTTTACGCCAGCGGAGAACAATGGGGCGGAATATGGGACGACGGGGGAAGGTTCTGAAAATACAGGGGTCAAGCTTGCGGTGGAGGTTTTGGAAAGGTTGGAAGTTAAGGGACGGGCGCCAAAAACTGGATATTCTAGGGAGGAGTTTTATTCGGGCTGGCCGACGGTGGACGGGTGTAATTTAAGGCAGAAAATTTTGAAAAGGGAGCTGGGCGAGACGGCGGTACTCGATGGTTGCGACGTGGTGGCGGGGGAGTTTGATGAGCCGTATACAGGGAAGCACTTGGTTTTTACAGAGAAGTCGCAGATTTCGAGCGGGCTGCAGATTGACCACGTGGTGGCGCTGTCGGACGCGTGGCAAAAGGGGGCGCAGTATCTTTCGAAAGAGGTGCGGTATAATATTGCGACCGATCCGCTGAATTTTTTGGCGGTGGATGCCGCGACTAATCAGGGAAAATCGGACGGGGATGCGGCGACGTGGTTGCCGCCGAACAAGAAGTTTCGGTGCCAATATGTGGCGCGGCAGGTGTCGGTGAAATATAAATACAGTTTGTGGGTAACAGAGGCGGAAAAGGCGGCGATTAGCGGAATTTTGGAAAATTGCCCCAAAGAGCCGGCGGTGGGGGTGTAAAATGGTAGGTTTTGAGTTGTGCGCGGGCAAAAAATGTCGAAAATAGCCGAAATTGGTGTATAATGGGGTTAAATAAGTGGAGTTAATATGAAAAGGTTGTTTTGGGGGATGTTTGCGGGGACGGTAGTATTGGTGGCTGGGGCGTTTTTGCTCGGGCGGTATGCTTGTCCGAACTTGGAGCTCGCTAAATTGCCGGCGCCGGAGTTATCAGAGGGGCAACGGGGAGAGCTCGGGATTGATAAAAATGTGAATGAGGCGACAATTGACCAGTATTTAGGGCGGGCGGATGCGGTTTATCGGGACCTAAGGATGCTGAAAGACCCCGGAAATTATGAGGCGATTGGGGGAGATGCGTATTTGTCGGGGTTTGTGAATGGTTTTGAGGTGGTGCCGTTTCCGTATCTGGTGAATGTGGAGGGGTTGCCGGAAGCGGTGGGCGAAACTTATCAGGGGAAGACGTTGTTTACGAATAAAGACGGAGAATATAAGGCGAATTATGAGGAAAGTTTGGCGGTGCTTGAGGCGCTGTTTCCGAAGAACAAGGTGCTGTTTTTGATGTGTGGGGGCGGGGGATATTCGGGAATGATGAAAAATATGTTGGTGGCGCTGGGTTGGGATGGCTCGAAGATTTATGATGTGGGTGGATATTGGTTCTATGAGGGGGTGAATAAGGTGGAAGTGAAGCGAACTTTGGCGGACGGCACGGCGGTGTATGATTTTTATAAGGTGCCGTATCATGAGTTGGATTTTGATGAATTATCAGAGGTGTAGAATGAATAAACCGAAACAAGGGTGGCGAAGTTGGGGAGTCGGGAGGTTGGTGATTTTGTTGGTCCTAGTGGTACTTTCGGGAGTGTTGTTTGTCGGGGCGGCGAGCGGTTGGTTTGACGGGGAGAAAAAGGTGGTTTTAGATGCGGAATATGTGTGTGGGACAGAGTGTGATGGTGAGTTTTTAGAGGGGGAGAGCGGAACGGGGCTTACGGCGAGCGAATATGAGGAGCTAATCGGGGCGAAAAAATCGTTTGTTCTATTGGTGGACCAGGGGGGATGTACAACGGCGGAGCGGCTAAAAGGGTATATGCGGGATTTTGCGAAAGAGGCGGGGATGAAGGCGTATCGGATGATGTTTTCAGAGGTGAAAAACTCGTCTTTGCACGAAAAAGTGAAATATTATCCGTCGGTGGTGGTGGTGTCTTTTGGCGAGGTGATTGGGTATTTGCGCGCGGATAGTGATGAGGACGCAAAAATGTATAATGATTACGAGGCGTTTAAGGG
>CAVFVK010000023.1:0-4005 GCA_963626095.1 bacterium
GGACACACAATCCACCCGAGCGTCCCCGCCCCACCGGAATTGAGACACGTCGCCTGCTCTTCAGGGTTTTCATTTTCTGTGTCTGTACTTTCTCCTGGCACCAAATCCCCGTTATTGTCTACTGCGGCATTGGCATAAGTATCTTTAGAAACATTATTATAATTACTTTCGTTATTGAACCAATCCAAGACGTCCTTAAAAGTCCCCTCTTTTAGCCCACTATTCCCGTTAAAAACCGATAACGTCTCACTCTCTGCAATTCTCGATGAGGTTGGAATGTTGATAATACACCACGAAGTAGAAGAATTTTTAAATGCCCAGCCCGAGCTCGGTTTTTCTGTGCTGCATTGATTAATATTGATGTCCGGATATGATTTTTGAATATTTGACAGATATTGATAGTACAACGAATATTTATCGTTGGATGTCCAACTCGTCAGCGTAGTAGCACTCAAACTTTGTAATAGTTTATTCGCTGCCGCTGTTTTGCTGCCATCTTTTGGAATATAAACAGAATTTTGGTTGGTACTATCCGTGCTCTTCGGAGTGGAAATCCGATCCGACACGGTTGCAGACGGCGAACTATAATATTTACTCGCTGCTTGTTCGGCGTCTATTTTTAGCCATTTTATGTAATCCGATTTTTCAAAAGCACTTTTAAGAGACACTTGCTCCGAAGTGTGCGAAGAAGTCCAGTATTTTAGTGGACTAAAATGGTCTCCATTATATGAAAAAGTTTCAGCGCCGGTGCCGGTCACCAAAAAACCGTCATTTATATCGCCGTCTAGAACAAACAACTCTTCGCCGTTGTAGCTAATCCCAGTTTTGCCGGAACAGCCAGTTATCTCCCAATAATGGTACTTAAAAATCCAGCCGTCATGATATATTTGTTTGGCATTACATGAAATCCCGTTACCGATAACTTGCATCTTGTTACTATTACTATTGCTACTATCTACAACGTTATCTATTTTAAATGTGATTTGGTCCGTTGTCGCCGCAGCCGTGCCACTTGCGTCGTCTGCAGCTCCCTCGGCATGATCAAATACATATCCTAAATCTGTTAAGCTCGAAGGGATAGTGTAATAATCTTTTAGCCCCTTAGCTTGGGACTTATGCCCGGCGAAGACCTGTGCACAGCTTAAATTGCTATCGCCACGACCGCCACTATTCAAACTATTCCCTACATGCGTCGTAATCCAGACATCGTCGCTAGAACCGCTGCCCTCGAATATACTTGTATAATCCGAAAAATCTTCATAATAAATAGAATCTTTGGCATATTTTTGATAGCAAGTCTTAACTCCCATTATTAGTGATTTTTTATATAAATCAGCATTTGAGGTTCTTGCTGCCGAGACATTATTAAATGAAGCCATGGCAAAAAACAGCGGCAAGATAAAAATCAAATATTTTCTCATTTTTTTAAACATTGTTTTGCCCCTCTAGCAACTTTTGATTTAGGGTTTTTATTTCGCTACTTAAAGTTTTCAATACAGTCGAACTAGACATTTTGGCGAGCGCCTCGTTCGGGGATTCGATGGAGCTTTCTAAATTTTCGCCGATATTATTTAAGCACTCTAAATTATAAGAGTCGTCTTGATAACAACCGTTTTCGGCGTACAGGAAATACTCACCCATTACATTTTCATAGTATCTTGCTTCTATTTGGCAAAGTGTGGCCAGCCCATTCGTTGCATCAGTACAATCAAAATTTTCCTCAAAATAAGTTTTGGCGTTATCCAGACCAGCCTTAGCCGCTTCTACTGCTATTTCGCTAACCTTTTTATAGTTAATCGCGTGTTCTAGAACTTTTAACGCTGAGCGATACTCCGAAGCCGTCTCGTCAGGTAATTCACTTAATACATTCTCGGCTTTTTTGCTGAGTTCATCATAATAAGTTTCAATTACGTTCCTTGGATTATTTTTAATTCTAATTGCATAAATTGTGTCCGCAATTTCCGTGTCCGTCTCTTCGCTTACTTCTTCGTTTGTGTTATTATCTGTTTCGGAGTTCTCGGTCGCGTTTTCGGTGCTATCGGTATTGTTTTCGGTTGCCGTGTTTTTTGTCTCGTCGTCTGGACCGTTTTCAATGTAACTCACCAGCTCGGCTAAATCCGCGTTGGAGGTTTTCCCAATCAAGTTCTTCGTGCTTAAAAGCACCGCGATGATGACTACGGCGGCTACAAGGACGACGCCGAAGACGAGGAAGATGAGCCACTTGTGGGATTTTCGGGAGTCTTTTCCACCGAGGATGATGTCGCCACCGCTGGGAGCTACGACGGGGGTTTGGGGGATAAAGTTAGGTTGAGGGCTGGCGCTGTTGTTGGGCTGGGAGGCGAAGTTGGGTTGAGGGCTGGCGCTGTTGTTGGTTTGGAGACCAAAATTAGACTGGTTGCTAGCGTCGCTGTTGGCTAGTCCCGAAAAAATCCCGTTTTGGCCTTCGTTCATGGTTTTATTATAGCATAAGTTTTTTGAAATGAACAAATATTTTATGGTTTGTTTTTTTGGTGAGCTACATCTCGGCGGGGATTTCGATGCCGAGGAGGTTTAGACCGTGGGTCATGACGGCGAGGTAGGCTTGAACAAGTTTTTTACGCTCGGATTCCTGCGCGGAGCCGGCGACGGGGCAATTTTCGTAAAAACGCGAAAATTCTTGCGCGAGTTCGTACAGGAAATTCGCGAGTTTGTGTGGTGCCATGTCGTGGACGGCTTCTTGTAAAACTGTTTTGTATTCGAGCAATTTTTTGGCGAGGTTTTTTTCGGGTTGGCTGTAAATGTAGCCTGTGATCGGTTGCGAGTTTTGAGAGTTTTGGGACTTTTCGAGAATCTTTTTGGCACGAACGGCAGAATATAATAGATACGGGCCGGAGTTGCCGGTCATTTTGACGGATTCTTTGGGGTCGAAAATGATGTTGCCGCCCATTTTGTATTTTAGAAATGCGTATTTCGTTGCGGCAAGGGAGACTTTTTCGTCGATGGAATCGTAGGCGGTTTTTAGCTCGTCGCGGACGAGGTCTAGCACGTCGACGGCTTTTAAAAAATTGCCTTTGCGTGAGGACATTTTAACGTTGCCGGGGAGCTTGACTAGACCGTGGGTTAAGTGCGCGGTTTTTGCGACAAGGTCGGGGGCGTATTGTTCGATGGATTTTAGAACGACTTTCATGTATTCGAGTTGTTCGTTCCCTGTGATGATGACGGATTTGTCGAAATGGTAATCTCGCCATTTGGTAAAAATTAAACCGACGTCTTTGGCTTCGTAGGTCGGGACGCCCTCGTTGTTAATAAAAACACGGGTGTGGAGACCGTATTTTTCGCCGTTAAAAACGACAGCGCCGTTGGATTCTTCATAAACTCCGGCTTTTAATTGTTCTTTGACGATGTTTAAGCCCAGCGCGGCGACGGTGGATTCGGGGTAGTATTTGTCGAATTTGAGGCCGATGCTGGCGTAGAAGTCGTTAAAGTATGCGTACGAGAGTTCGCGACCGCGCCAATAGAGGTCGGCGAGGGGAGTGCCGTGTTCGTCGGTTGCGTTGATTTGGTAAATTTTTTTGTTCAATTGGGTGATTTCGGCTTTGGCGGCGGGGTCGTCTTCGTAGGCGGCGGTGCCTTCGATATAGCACTTAGCGATATCTTCGATAGTTAAACTGTTTAAGTCGCTCGCGGCGGAGTTTTGCAAAAGCGCGTACATGGTTTTCGCGACATGGAGGCCGACGTCGCCACCGAAATTGGCACGGATGACTTTGGCGCCGGCATATTCGAAGAGTCGGCTGATTGCGTCGCCAACGATAGAAGTGTATAAATGACCGACGTGGAGGACTTTGAAGGGATTTGGGTCGGAGAACTCACAGATGATGGTTTTGTTTTGATATTCGTCCCATGATATATTTTGACCGAAGTTTTCGGCAAAATCGGTGATTTTTGCGGGAAAATATGCGTCTGGCAGATTAAAATTAAGGAAGCCGGGAGGGGTGACGATGACGGTGGTAGCGAGGGCGTTTTCGG
>CAVFVK010000023.1:4163-5969 GCA_963626095.1 bacterium
TCGGCGTCGATATTTTCGGGCGCAGGGGTAAGTTCGGGCTCAAAATCCAGATTATAGAGTTCTTGAATAGCTTTTTTAAGTTGGTGTTTGACATCTTGCATAAAAATATTATACCATATCAGGGGAGAAAATGAAAATCTTTTGACCCGTGAGGTGTTTTTAAGGTGGATTTATAAAATCCGGAATTTTACTCTTGAAAACTGAGCGAGTTTGTGGCATAATGGGAGCAGTAGCGGGTATCGTATAACGGCTATTATGTATCCTTCCCAAGGATGAGATTGGAGTCCGACTCTCCATACCCGCACCAGAATAAGGGTTTTGCCCTTGTTTTTTTTGTTTCGTACCAAGGAATGTTTGATGGTTTTGTCCGCTTTTGAAGGCGTCCCGACGGCGCCGGAAAAGTTATTCGGTGATTTCGTTCGTGACGTTTAAAGTGATATATTCGGAGATTTTGTTTTCATCGGAGAGGGCGTCGAAACGGCTGGAGAATTCGGAAAAGGGGACAAAAATGGAGACAAAGTCGACTTTGGAGTCGGTTTTGCTGACGAGTTTGACGAAATAGTAGCCGTCACCGTTCGAGGAGACGAAGCGGCCCGAGGAGGCGCCAGGTTCTAGTTTCATGGCTTCGGTGGCGCGACCGCCGTCGATGTTTTTGCTGTCGACTAAGCCGCCGGTTTCTTGGTAGCTGACTGCGTCGCCAAGAGTTTCGGCTACGGCTTGGAAGTTGTCACCGTTTTCGGCAAGTAGGGTTTCGACTTTGGTGGCGACTTGGTTGGCGTCTTCGTCAATCGCGGCCGCGACTTTGGATTTCATTAAGGAAAGGTAGAGCATGCGCTCATATTCCCTTTTGCTGAGACCGAAGTTGTCGTTGATGATTTTGATGAAGCTTTCTTCGCTACGTTCGATGCCGCCGAGTTTTAAGTGGCGCTCAAAACTCGCGGAAACTTCGTCGTCCGAGACGGTAAGATTTTGTTCGGTGGCGAGTTTGAGGGCGTAGGTATATTTTTCGGCTTCGGTTAGGGCGGAGCGCTTGTAATCTTGGCGGAGTTGTTCGAGGGATTGGCTGTCGAATTGGCTGCCGGATTGACGTTCGATAGAGATAATTCCGCTCCGATACAGCATTAAATAATCCGAAAATTGGACATTTTGACCGTCCACGGTGGCGACCGATACGGGGACGACGCGGGTGATGCGAAAGAGGATTTCGTCGGTCATGTTAAGACGATAAAGTGCGAGCCAGATGCTGACGACGACCATGGCGACGACGATAAGAGTGATGAGAATAGTGTTGATGATGATGCGGTGGCGCGACCATTGGAGGGGGTATTTGAATTTGCGCCCTTGGCTCAAAACTTCTTCGCGGCGCTCGGCAACCTTTTCTTTTTCGGTTTTTTTGGTATCTTTATTCTTGAACACACCCATGATATAATTATTATATCAAATTTGGCCCGGTAGCTCAATGGATAGAGCAATTCCGTCCTAAGGAAGAGGTTGTGCGTTCGACTCGCACCCGGGTCACCAACACACTTTTCGCCTCCAGGGGGCGTTTTTTAGTTGCGAGTCGGACCTTCGGTGCGACTCGCACCCGGGTCACCAACACACTTTTCGCCTCCAGGGGGCGTTTTTTAGTTGCGAGTCGGACCTTCGGTGCGACTCGCACCCGGGTCACCAACACACTTTTCGCCTCCAGGGGGCGTTTTTTAGTTGCGAGTCGGACCTTCGGTGCGACTCGCACCCGGGTCACCATTTTTTATTGTTTGTTATCTCCGACCGGTGTTGGGGGCGAGGGGGAGGGCGAAAGTTTGG
>CAVFVK010000023.1:5996-7899 GCA_963626095.1 bacterium
TTTTGGGCTTGGTCGGTGGAGTTTTGCCAATTTTGCTCGTTCAGCTCGACGATGACGGACTCGCCGCGACGGGTGTCAGACAGCGGGACGAGAATGAGGGTGTTTGTGACGGAGGGGTCTAGGTCGGCAAGAGTGACTTCCGTGTCGGCGGTAATGCCGAGAATGGCGTCGTTTAAAATCACCATGGTTTTGGTGCCGTCGGTAGTGAAGTTGATTTTTGACGAGGTATCGGAAAGTTTTTTGACGGAAGCGATTTTTAGAGTCGGCAGAGTGGCGTCATAAGTTTCGTCGGCGTATTCTTCCTCGACCTGCGGGAGACTGTCGAAACGTTCGAGAATAGTGTCGGTCGAGGTTTCGAGTTCGATTTCGTCGGTGGCGGAAATTACCGCGCCACCAGTGGCTTCGGCGAGAGGCTGGTAAGTTTCAAAGTTGCTTTCAGGGGTGAGAATGTAAAAGTTGACTGGATCAATTTGTTGGCTGAGTTTTTTGACGTTATAGAACGTCGTGCCGTCGAGATCGGGAGAATGATAGCCGGCGTCGGTTAAAATTACGAGAGATTTAGTCGCGCCAAAGCGCCAGTTCAATTTTTGCATCACATGGAGTGAAGCCGAAAGGAGCGACTCTGGGTCGTCGCCACCGCCTTCGATAGTAATAGCGTCAAGACCGGCGGTGAAAGTTTCGAGGGTGCAAGTCTCAAAACTGCATCTCTCGACCGGTCCATACGGGTCGGCAAGATCGCGATAATCGTAAAGTGCAACGCGTCCGCCGGCATTCAAGGTTTTTTCAGCGAGGCGCAGGGCTTCGTTGCGGTATTTCGAAATTAACGAGGACATTGAACCGGTAGAATCGATCAAAATTGCGGTGTCGTGAGGCGAAGTGTATTCGTTTTTGAAGTTAAATTCTTGGGCGATTTTGCTGAAAATGAATTTTGAGGCGTCTTCGTAGATGCCGTCCGTGGCGTAGGCGGTGTGGCTACTAACGCTATAATGGGAACTGCAGAAAATGTCATATCTGTTACACCAAGTGCCGATTTTGCCGTCATATCCGGTTGCAACATAGGGAGTGCGCGCGCCGAGCAACCCGATAAAAGCACGACAATCCGGGACATAGATGCGGTAGGAGGAAAGGTTTTTGCCACTACAAGCGGACGGGACAAGGCCAAAGCCTTCGGGTAGGTAGATTTTGGGGTCGCCGAAAAGGGCGGAATAGATAACTTTGTCCGAGTTAATTTGCGACAGAGCCGTGGGGACGACTAGGGCGCCTTGGGAGTAGCCGGCGAAAACGTATTTGGTGTTTTTGCAGGTGTCGGTTTTGACGGCGCTGACGAGATTTTTGACTCCGGTTTTGACGCTGTCGCCGAAAGCATAGGCATCGCCGCCACCGAAAAAGGCGCCGAGAGTGACGTCGAGGTTATCCGCACCGACGCCGATGGCGGGATAATCGAGGTCGTCAATTTCGTATTTTAAGGAACTGGTGTTTAGTTTGGATTCCATGGCGGATTTGAAGGCGAGATAATGATCGGTATTGTATCGTTCCCCGCCGGAGCCACGCACAAAAATGATTTTGACGTCGGGGCAACCTTCGGCGTGAGCGAGCTCGGTCGGGGACGAGTTCGCAATGAGAATGCCGCCAGAAATAATTGCGAGCGTAAAAATTAGGTAGCGGATTTTAATTTTGCGGATGCGGGGTTTAGCCTTGGACGCGCGGAGGTTGATTTTGATTTTGTGGGTGCGCGCTTTATATTTTAATTTAATTCTTTGCCAATATTTTTTTGCCATAAATAACTCCTTTAAGATTTGGGGCTATTTACGCACAAGGCGTGCGAAAAATCAACCGCTAGATGCGATTTTTTCGAGCTTGAGCGTTTTGACCGATGGGGATTTTGGGTTGGTGGTTGTGGTTA
>CAVFVK010000024.1:0-3316 GCA_963626095.1 bacterium
CTTAAGAAATAAGCTGTCTCGCTCACGCTCATATAAGTATTATAGAAATAAAAATCCTCGTTATTCAACCCTTCCGGAAATTCAATTTTATTTTCTTGAATAATTTTCATCCGAAAAATTTTATTCCACACTGCCACATCCGTCTTCAAAATCAATTCGTTATCAATCCGATTTTTTCCCTTATATTTTATTTTATAATAATTCTCATCGCTCTCTCGCATGTCTTCGTGTGTACCGTAAACAATCCGCGTCCCACAAATCGCCAAATCACTTTCGCTCTCGTTGATCGCTTCTAACATTTTCTCACACATTTTCGGGTCATAATAATCATCACTGTCGCAAAACATTACAAATTCCGTCTTACATTCTTTAAGTCCCGCATTTCGTGCCGATGACAATCCTCCATTTTTCTTCGTAATCACCGAAATCCGCGCCTCTTTTTTCGCACAATCCGCCAAAATCTCTCCCGAATTATCTGTCGCCCCGTCATTCACGCAAATAATCTTAAAATCTTTCAATGTCTGCCCGATTAAACTATCTAAACATTTCGGCAAATACTTCGCCACATTATAAACCGGCACAATCACTGTGAGTTTACTTTTTGACATTTTTATTCTCCGCGTTCTCAAGTTTTTCTTCTAACTCATCCATCTTTTCTTCCAACTCCCGTTGCGTCATTTTCATTTCTTTCACTAAATTAATTGTTTGAATTCGCTGTTTATAGCCAGGAAAAACCGCTTTCACTGTTTTCGCCAAAACCGCCCGCGTTTTATTTTTCGCTTCGTGTAAAGGCCGCACATTCACATACAAATACGGATATTTCGTCGCAATCATCTTCGCATTATACTTTCCAACATTATCTAATTTGTTCGCGTCTAAAAATCCCTCTTTTTCGAGCCTAGCGTAATCTTCTTTCACTACTTTCGCGAACTCGAGCGCCTGCTTCCTCGCTAACCTCTTCATATTCCAAATATAGCTCGAAAGTCGCATCGTCGCGAGCGTCGGTCCATATTTTTCCAAAGTCCCTTTTTCTTTCAAAAATCGTTCCACCTCATCATATTCATCTTTCACACAATAAACCTTCCCCGAATCCTTCACTGAAGAGTTCGGATTATCTTGCCGATAATGTAAAAACGCTTCATCAACCAAAAACGCCCGACTCGTCGAAGCCCAAACTTTAAAATTAAACCCCGCATCTTGATAAGACGCACCAGGCGACGGCAAAAAATCAATTTTATTCTCTTTCAGAAATGCATTTCTATAAATCGCGCTCCAAATACTCGGTTTTTGATAAAAAATATGTCTATGTTCGCTCGGGTCAAACAACACTCCCGTGTCTTCCGGCAAAAACATCTCACTTTTCGCCACATCTTTTTTCTTATCGGTAAAATATTCATAAAAATTCGCTTTCACAACATCTGCTTTTTCCCGTTTCGCAATTTTATATAGTTTCTCAAACGCATTTAAATCTATAAAATCATCCGATTCCACAATCCCCACATATTCCCCTGTCGCCTTTTTCAGCCCCTGATTCATCGAATCGCCATAACCCGAATTTTTCTTATCAATCATTTTAATTCGCTTATCTTTCGCGGCATATTCTTTAATAATCTTCGGCGATTTGTCCGTTGAACCATCGTTAATACAAATAATTTCAATTTCTTTCAAAGTTTGGTTCGCTAAACTATCTAGACACTCCGGTAAAAACTTTTCTACATTGTAAATCGGCACCAATACCGAAACTTTTACTCTATCACTCATACCTCTATTATATCATATTCTCATATCTTACAATATAGTATGTATTCAATGTTGTTTTTCTTGTTCTATTCGCACCAAATTCGCCTCAAAATCCTGTTTATCCTTTTGCCGCAAAGTATTCAAAATCAACCCCGCAAATAACGATTGGATCGCCGCAAGATAAACAAAACCACAAACAATCAGTGTCGGGAAATTTGGCACCAATCCCGTATGTGCATATTCAATCAAAATCGGTACAAAAAAACAAGTCGCAATCAACGCCAAAATCAGCGCCACAATTCCGAAAAACGCCATCGGCTTATATGTCCTAAACAGCCGCACAATCGTCATAATCACCTTAAACCCGTCTGAATACGTGTTTAATTTCGAATCGCTCCCTTCCGGCCGATCCTTATAATTTATCGGTACATTTTTCACAAACATATTTTTATCAATCGCCCAAATACTCATCTCCGTCTCAACCTCAAATCCTCGTGACAACACCGGAAAACTCTTCACGAATTGATAACTAAATGCCCGGCAGCCTGTCATAATATCCTTAATATCACTCCGGAAAAAAGTGTTGATCGTCCACCGCACCGAAGAATTACCAACATTATGAAATGGTCGTTTATTTTCAGTGAAATAAGTCGAAGACAACCGATCCCCAACCACCATATCCGCCCCATCCTTTAGTACCGCATCCGCCAATTCTTTTGCCGAATCCGCCGGATAAGTATCATCCCCATCGATCATAATATAACATTCCGCCTCGATCTCGCGAAACATATGTCGAATCACATTTCCTTTTCCCTGTTGTTTCACATACCGCACAATCGCCCCCGCCTCTTTCGCGATTTTATCACTCCCATCCGAAGAATTATTATCATAAACATAAATCTTCGCCTTCGGCAAAGCCTTCTTCCAATCCATCACCACCTTTTTTATCGTCTTCGCCTCGTTATAACAAGGCACCAAAACCGCGATTTTATCCATTTTGCTTCCTCTTTCCATTTATTTTCTCTATTGTATCATTTTTTTCGAAAAGTTGTCACTGCTAACATCAACATAATCGGTAGAGTATAAACAACCGGATATAAATAGCGCATTCCTTCAAGGTGTACTGAAACCGGTGCGAGATAACACCCCATTAAAATCGACAAATAAAGGGGGACACAAGCAAGTAAATATTTTTGCTTATTATTTTTGCGATTTTTAAATATTGTGCAAAAGATAAAACAAGGTAAAATAGTAGCGAAAAATGCATAAGAAAAAACAACGCCTACAATAGGAATACTGTGTATAAACTCTATAATTTTATCAAAAGAATTAGCCGTAGAAGAAAAAAATTCGTTTCGATTATATGGTGTATCGCCATTAAAAAACTCAGAATTAAATTGATTATGCCAGTCCATATTCGTCAATGGTTTATAGAGCGCATAAGAGAACCAACCGGACAACTGTGTTCCCATAGCTTCAAGATATGCGTCGGGATGTCTCACTCCTTGTTTTGTCCAAATTTTTAAATATTCAATATAATCTTTCTTTTCTCCTCGTTGATAATAATCTTTTACTC
>CAVFVK010000024.1:3326-7528 GCA_963626095.1 bacterium
GCTACAAGATTGTCATAATCTAAAACTTTCATCAATACTTTTTTCTCATCTTCGGAAATGTCGTTCGGATATTCTTTTATGTAGTTGGCAGTTTGTTGAAATGGGAGCGAAAACATTTCCTGAAGTCCACCAGGCTGAATATTAAACGTTTTTTGAAAAACTGGTGTAACGATAAAAGCAACAATCAAAGGAATTCCCATAACAACCGCAAGCTTCAATCGGTTTTGTTTTATAAAAAACCAGCTAATTAATAAAGAACCAAAAATAACATAAGCTTCGACTTTCTTAGTTAATACACAAAAAGCACAAATGACGATAAACCTAATTAAAAAACGTTTATTCGTAAGGCTCGCCCCTCGTGATCGGATAATTTCAACAAAATTAATCGCAAACAAAAGATAGATCCAAGCCGAAAGAGCATCTTTAGACACGGTCTGAACGCACGCTACAAAAACTGGAAATAAGCAATAAATTAATAGAAAGACAAAACTAGCTAAATTTCCTTGCGAAAATTTTTCTCGCATATATTTGACCGAATATGCAAAGACTAAACTAGTACAAAGTGCCTGAATAATTACATATGCAAAAAAGCCAAAATGCCAACTATCAGTGATCATCTGAATTGGAATAATTATTATACTTATAAAAAACGTATCAAACATCGGGTGGTGCGAGCTAAAGCCCCATTCTCCATCTTGTAAAGCTAGGACTCTATTAATCTGTCCCCAAGAATCATTAATCAATGTTCCTGGATAAAGCATAAAAAGCGCCGGCAACCAACAAATCATAATAATCAAAGTTAACCAAAATAAGAGATGCTTTGAATTGAAAAGTCGATCGATCCCGGCTTTAGTTTTTCGACATTTCTTAGGTTTTTTCCACTTATTATGATGAGCGAGGTAATTCATTAACCAGCGAAAAAGCTTGACAAAAATTAATAAACCTAAGAAAGTAAATAATATCTCTAAAATTAATAAAAACGAAAGATTTATAGCTTTAGTAAAAACATATTGTGAAGCTAGCGGCATTATTATAGCCAATAATGCACAGAAAAATATATCTAACCAATTATTCCTTAGACCCCCCCCCGTGGCTTCCATCGGCAAAATTACTTTCTTCCCCAAAAACTTCATTTCTTCATTATATCATTCTTTTTTTGTTTTTCATTTTTTTCATTTTTAAAAAATGGACAAAAGATAAATATCGGCATCATTAACATCAATATAAAAACATACCGTAAGCTAAACGCTGTCGGAGTCGAAATCATCACTAGCCCCCAACAAATTAAACTTGTTAAATATAATAACGTCGTCCGTTTTTTCTGAAAGCTCAAACTAAATACTAACGAAAGCAGCATTATAAAAACCATCGTCCCCGCACCAATCATCACTCTAAAATTATCCAAATTATCCTTCAAAGATTTTCCTGTCACTTTTTTAATAACGTCTATTTCATGTATTCCATAATCATTCTCCACCATAAGATATCTCTCTGTGTAGCCATGATCGTTTTGATAATACGGATGCCAAAATCCCAAAGTCTCAAGTAAATATGCTTTTACATATCCACCAAAATTACTCGGTATTTTCAATGCCCAAATTTTCAAAAATTCCTTCAAATGGCTTTCAAAAAACTCCGTATTAAAATCTTCGTCCCATTTTATATTATCTACAATCAACGGTGTATATACCCTTTTCCAAGATTCAAGCGACATAATCTCGCCGAGGAACTCTTTTTCTTCCTTAGTAAACGAATCCTCATTAGTAGAAATCGCATATGCAATTTGTTGTAGTGGCACCCCAAAAGCTTCCACCGAAGGTTTATGGATATTCAACATCGAATAAATCGGGCCCTGAACGATTAACGCCACTATGAGCGCTCCCAGCATCGCAAGCGAAGTTTTAAGAGCCGGTTTTCGGAAAAGTAAATAAAAAATCGGAATTAACAATATTAATATATAAACCCCATTATTTCTAAAGAACGCCACCGCCAAAGTACAAAGTACTAATAAAGTATAGTGATACCATTTTAGTCCCTGAAAGTTATTTTTCGCAAAATCAAACAACATCAATCCTAAAAATAAAAGCGCCATCGAAAAAATCGGATCTTTCCACATAATAATCGCATATGACGGAAAAATCGGGCATAACGCGAAAAAGGCAACCACTAATCCTAACGGAATTTTCTTGACTTTATATTTTGCTAAAAACGTGACCACATAGCTCAATGTTATCGCCAAAAGACAATATTGAAAACAAGAATATAACAAAATACCGACATTAATATTTCCTACTAAATCCCCAATTCTTAAAAATAAGCCAACAAATAATGTATATAATACTGGCATATGATTATTATATTTTCCAGTATAGTGCTGCGTGATCGACATTAAACCATCACCATTAAAACTTCCCGGCGCAAACGATAATAAATAAGGCAACCACGCCACCGTTAAAATCGCCGTCACGATTAGCCAAATATATAACGGTTTAATTTTATAAGCTTTCTCCGCGATCAAAAATCTTTGAATATTTTTGTAATATCGTTTCATCAAAAGATATATTCCGCCCAATAAACCAAAAACAACTATAAAAACTAAAATATCTGTAAAGCAAAACGGATCAATATAATTCACCGCTAATGATTTATGGATTTCTGCCGAGCCAATAATATTATTATTATAATGGACCTTAAATCCCACCGTAACAAAAAAGCTCAGCATCATCAAAATCAGAATCTGCAGAGCTATTTTTGCCTTTTTTCTCATTTCACAAACGACCACTTTTGCGCGTTAGTTCCGTTTTTCTCATAAAGTTGGACATTCGCGCCATTTACTATGTTCCCCGCCGAAACGTCCAAAGCCAATTCCGAACAACTCGAAGCTATTACATATTTGTCGCCTGTTTTATAAATTGTCCATTTTTGTGCACAGGTGCCATTTTTCTCATAAAGCTGGACATTCGTTCCGTTCCAAGTCCCCGCTACCGCAACATCTAGGGCTTTGCCCGTTCCTGGATTTATAATCGTGTAAAAATCCGTATTTTTATTATAAGTAACTTTCCATTTCTGCGCATTGGTCCCGTTTTTATCATATAGTTGGATATTTGCGCCATTCAAACTCGAATTCGCAGCAATATCAACCACCTTTTTTTCAGACAACGCTGAAACAATATTATATTCTCCGTCCTCAATCGTTTGTATTTTTTGCATTGTCCACTTTTGTGCATTGGAATTATTTGCAGAATAAATTTGAATCTTTGAACTATTCGAGGTGTCATTCGCATTTAAATCCAAAGTTTTATTAGAACATGCAGAAATGAATGTATATGAATCGTCATCATTCTTCAAAATTTTCCATTTTTGTGCGCACGTTCCATTCGAATCATAAATTTGAATTCCTGTCCCATCGTCAGTCCCAGCGGCTTCTACATCTATTACTTTTCCACTTTGTGCATTTATAATTATATAATATCCATCCGAAGTTTTTTCCACTTTCCACCGCTGCGCACCAGTGTTATTACTTTCATATATTTTTACCTTTGTCCCAGATTTAGCCTGTCTTACGCCGCCGCTCACGTCTGCAACCTTACTTATATCAGATTTAGCCTGTATCGTGTATAATCCTTCTTTTTCTAACGTTTCTACCGGTGTTAATACCCAACTCTGAGCATTACTTTCATTATCTGACCAGAGCTGAATATTCATCTCGGCAGCAATCGTACCTCCAGAAATATCTAAAGCTTTTGTTGAGCACGAAGAAATAAGCTTTATTATATTTTCATTTGTAGTTATAATTTTCCATCGTTGCGCACACGTCCCATTAGCTTCCCATATTTGAACATTTGCACCATCACTCACCCCTGCTGCCTCAACATCTAAAGCTTTCCCAGAAACTACATTTTTAATATTATAATCATCAGTTGATGAATTATATTTTATCTCCCACTGCTGCGCACCAGAATAATTTGCTTTATATAATTGAACGTTTGCGCCATTCTCATCCGAACCAGCCTCCACATCGAGTACTAAAGAATTATCCTTTGAAGACTGTAAATAATATTTTCCGTCAGGAATCTTTGAACTGTTTTGCGTATCCCTCACCCCCCCAAACCAATCCTCAAAATACAAATAAAAATTCCTATTCCCGTACGCCCCGCAACTCGCCGTGCCGTACCCCGCGGCGAGAGCCCCCGCGTTCGGCT
>CAVFVK010000025.1:0-7322 GCA_963626095.1 bacterium
CCGCATTGACACACAATACTTTCATTTTTTCTCCTTGTTTACTTACATTATACCATACAGCCCCAAAAACCACATAGTATATTTAAGGGGTCGAAAAATAATCAAAAAGATGATAAAATAGCAATATGAGTAATCAAGCTTTTATAGACGGGCAAAATCTCTACATGAATACTACTGCTAATGGCTGGAAAATTGATTTGAAAAGATTTAGAATCTACTTAAAGAATCAATATAATGTTGAAAAAGCATATTATTTTCTAGGTGCTGTTGATGAAAATAACCAAGGGATCTATGAATTAATCCAAGAGGCCGGCTTTATCCTTATTTTCCGAGAACATAGCCAGGCAATGATAGGAAAGAAAAAAGGCAATGTTGATACAGACATAGTTTTCACTATCATGGCAAAAATTGCAGAGAAAGAAGAATTTGACAACATCGTTCTCGTTTCTGGCGATGGTGATTATTTTAAAATGGTGAGATATCTAGTAGGGAAGAAAAGATTTTGCAAACTACTCTCTCCAAATCGCCATTCCACATCATCACTATATCGTATTTTTACACCAAAATATGTTGATTTTCTAGATAATATAGGCGTAAAAAATAAAATCGAGTATCGGAAAAACAGAAAATAATCAAAAAAGCGGGTCCATCTTTGGTATTTCTCCGTTTGATTCGCCCGCATCGGAATATACTTTCATTATAGCACGAACGCGGTAAAAATGCAAGCTTTTTAGTGCTTCTTCTCTCCGCCACTAAAAGAGAAAATATGATATAATTATAGTGGAACTTACAATTTTGAAATCGCTATTTGAGGTTTTTATTTATATCTCAAACAAGCATGACTGCAGCCTTAAAGGCGTCGGTCTTATAGTTTGTTTGCGATGTAAAGCGAAAAATTGTAGGTTCCAGCCGACACACCAGAAGGCTGCATTTTTGTAAATGCGAAACTGGCTTCTTAAAAATCAAATCATAAGAGTAATTGGAACCTACAACTATGAGCAATATCAAAGATCTAGAAAAGACCCTTTGGGCGGCTGCCGACAAAATGCGCGGCGGGGTCTCAGTCGCAAACTATAAATTTTTAATTTTAGGCTTAATTTTTCTAAAATATATTTCTGATTCCTTCGAAGAACAATACAATAAACTAAAATCAGAAGGACTTGGGTTCGAGGAAGATCGCGACGCCTACATTCAAGATAACATCTTTTTCGTGCCGGAAAACGCCCGCTGGAGTTATCTCGTAAAACACGCCAAGGATTATAACATTGGCGAGATTTTGGATAAAGCCCTCGACGCTATCGAAAAAGAAAATCCAACTTTAAAAGGTGTTTTGTTTAAAGTCTATAACGACCCAGACAACCGCAACGTTAACCTAGGCGAAATTATCGATCTTTTCACCAATATCAAAATCGGCACTAAAGAAGCCACCGAAAAAGATTTACTCGGACGGATTTATGAATATTTTCTTGGCGAGTTCGCAAGCAAAGAATTGCAAAAAGGTGGTGAGTTCTATACGCCCGCCTGTCTCGTTCGCACTATGGTTGAGATTTTAAAACCATATAAAGGTCGTGTTTACGATCCCGCTTGTGGCTCTGGCGGTATGTTTGTTCAGTCATTAAAATTCATTCAACGTCATCAAGGTAATACTCGGGATATCTCTATCTATGGTCAAGAGAAAAATCCGACCACCTGGAAACTTGCCAAAATGAACCTCGCCATTCGCTCGATTGACGGCGATCTTGGCAAATTTGCCGCGGATACTTTCACTGAAGATTTGCATAAAAATTTGAAAGCCGATTTTGTTATGGCAAACCCGCCGTTTAATCTCAGCGATTGGGGACAGGAAAAACTGATCGATGATTATCGCTGGCAATTCGGTATTCCGCCCAAAGGCAACGCAAATTATGCTTGGATCGAACACATGGTCTCAAAACTTTCCGTGACTGGCAAGGCAGCAATTATTCTAGCTAACGGCTCGCTTTCCGCTAGTGGTCCAGAAGCTGAAATCAGAAAGAAGCTGCTCGAAGCTGGGCTGGTGGATTGCATTTTGTCTATGCCGACTAATCTTTTTTACACTGTCACCGTTCCGTGTTCAATCTGGATTTTAAATCGCAATACCGACCGCAAAACCCGTGGCAAAACTCTTTTTATTAGTGCAAATGAACTCGGCACAATGGTCACGCGCAAGCTTCGCGAACTTTCCGAAGGTGATATCATGAAAATCGCGAACACTTATCGCGCTTTTGAAACTGGCGAAAATTACGAAGATGTTGCCGGTTTTTGTAAATCCGCTACGCTCGCAGAGATCAAGGATAACGACTGCGTCCTAACTCCGGGCCGATACGTCGGTATTAAAGAAGACGAGGACGACGGCATTCCTTTCGAAGAAAAAATGAAAACCTTGACCGCCGAGCTTTCCGCACAAATGCAAAAGTCCGCCGAGCTAGACAAGGAAATTAAACAAGTTTTGAGCGAGATTGGATATGAAGTATAAGGAAGTTCTTTTAGGAGATATAGCTGACGTTCAATGGGGCGACACGACGGTAACGAAGGCAAAATATATATCTGACTCTGGCTATAAGGCTTTCAGCGCCAGCGGTTGCGACGGAAAGCTACCATATTTTGATTTTGATCGTGAAGGGGTTGTATTGTCGGCGATTGGTGCCGCTTGTGGAAAAATTTGGTATACATCTGGAAAATGGAGCTCTATTAAAAACACAATTCATTTTTGGAGCAAGAACGAAGATGTAGTACTCACAAAATATTTGGCGTATGCGATTAATCCCAAAAAGTGGATTATTAGCGGGAGCGCACAACCATTCATTACGTTGCAAAATGCAAGAAAATACAGAATAAGGCTACCAGATGCAAAAACCCAACAAAAAATAGTCCGCATCCTTTCCGCTCTCGACAACAAAATCGAACTCAACACTCAACAAAACGAAACGCTAGAAAAAACTGCCAGCGAGTTAATTAATAGCTTTCAATGCGGTCAAAAGCAAACTATTAAGTTATCAGATATTATGTTTTTTGACAATGGGTATGCCTTCAAAAGCAGAGATTACGTGTCGAAGGGTAAGTATAAAATAATTACAATAAAAAACGTTAAAGATGGAAGCATTAACTCAGAAGGGGCCCAGTGTTTGGAGTTTCTCCCGAAAGATATCAAAAAACATCATCGATTAGGGGTTGGAGATATATTATTATCCTTGACTGGAAATGTTGGCAGAGCAGGGATTGTTTTTGAAAACGACCTATTATTAAATCAACGCGTTGCCAAAGTTCATCCAAAAAATGAAGTGCTAAGGCCATTTTTATATTTTACATTTAGACAAGAGGCATTCAAATCTGAACTCGAAAATCTCGCTAAAGGCACGGCACAATTAAATCTAAGCCCAGTCGAGACACTTAACCAAAAAATACCATATGAAGAACGGGCTGTAGTGGAGCTTAACAAAAAATTATACCCGTTGTTCGAAAAAATTATTAGCAACAAACAACAAAGCAAGCAGCTGTCCAATATTCGTGACGTTTTACTTTTAAGACTGTTGGATGACGACATTAGTTTAAGAGAGGGTTATATATGATTTTTTTTCTTTACGTTTCGTGGTACACTATTACGCAATTTTCTTGCATTTTTTACGAACATGACTTATTCGAGTGGATGGGGCTGGTTTGTTCACTGGCTGGGGTATGGTGCGCTTTTTTCGAGCTCCGTAAGTCAAGGAAGGCAACGGAGCTTAGTAATAAGCAATGCCTATTCGAGCGTAGACTAAAATGCTATTTTATACATAACCGGCTTTTTGCAGAAATCAATAATAATTGGAATAGTCTTCAGCGGATTGTCGAGTCAAAAAAAGAAAAGAGGGGAGGCAACATCAATATTGCATTTCAGCTTTTTGTTGGGTCATCAATTACGTCCGACTATTTTGTTAATAATGAAGAAATATTTGAATTGTTAAACTGTTACAATTCAAAAGTTACAAAAATAGAAATGGTACCAGAAGAAAGTCGAATTGTCTTTAGTCATCTGGAATTGACCGATGATGCGGGAGCTTTTATTGAAAAATATATCAATATGCTATACAATTTACATCTTGCACGCCAATTCTATGGCGGAAATGCAGCTAGTGAAGAAATCAAGAATGAAATATATAACAAACTATCTAATTCAATTGATGAATTAGATATAGCCAGAAGAAGTGAACGATACATTTTGAATAGAATGAAAGACGAGCTAAATCTTGAAAGGAATTAAATGAACTTTAACGAAATCGCCTTAGAACAAACAATCGTCGAAATCCTCAAAAGCAAAGGATACGATTATCTTCCCGGCGAGGAAATCGAGCGGGATTATCATGAAGTAATTTTGGCTCCAAATCTAAAACAAGCGTTAACAAGACTTAACCCCTCCGCCACCGAAAATCTGGTCGACGAAGCAATTCGCATTATTAAAAATCTCGACCAAAATAATGTCGTTAAGAATAACCAAGAGTTTACTCGCATGCTTCACGCCGGAGTTTCGGTTCCAGCATATAGTGAACAGGGCGTAGAATACCACACGATTAATCTTATCGACTGGACCAACCCCGACAATAACGAATTTCTCGTCGTCAATCAATTTACTATTATCGAACACAGCGAAAAACGACCAGATTTAATTATTTTCGTGAACGGTCTTCCGTTGGTCGTGTTCGAGTTAAAAAGTATGATTCGTGAAGACGTAGAAGTAAAAGACGCCTATAAGCAACTCCGCGGATATCTCTCGACGCATATCCCAAGTCTGTTTTACTATAATCAACTTCTCATAGTTTCAGACGGCGCTTCGGCTCGCACCGGCACGATAACGAGCAAATGGGAACGTTTTTCTGAATGGAAAAAAGTGGACATCGGCGGTGAAATAAAAAACTTAAACACGCTAGAGCCGATGTTAAACGGCATGCTTAGCCGCGAAACTCTGCTGGATTTAGTTAGCAACTTCATTTTATATCAAGGTGACATCAAAATCGCCCCAGCTTACCATCAATATTACGGTGTCAAAAAAGCCATCGAACGTACTATGATGGCTAGCGACGGGCGCATCGGAATTTTTTGGCACACTCAGGGTTCGGGTAAAAGTTTTTCCATGGTATTTTACGCTGGAAACATGATCAAACTATTAGACAATCCGACTATCGTTGTGATCACGGACCGCAACGATTTAGATGATCAGCTCTACGGAACTTTTACTAAATGTTCGGAATATTTACGCCAAAAACCAGAACACGTAGAAAGTCGCAAAGACTTGGTGAAACGTCTAGAAGATAAACGAGCCGGCGGTATTATTTTCACTACACTTCAAAAGTTCGAAGAAGAAACCAGACTTTTATCTAACCGTGATGATATTATTGTTATTGCCGATGAGGCGCACCGTAGCCATTACGGCATAGACGCCACAACTAAACTTGATATGGAAAAAATGGTTACAGTTGAAAAATACGGCACCGCTAAATATCTGCACGACGCCCTACCAAATGCCAAATATGTTGGTTTTACTGGCACGCCAATTGAAAACAAAGATCATTCCACTTCGAATGTATTCGGCGAGATTATCGACATTTATGATATGACCCAGGCTATCGACGACGGTGCCACGGTTCCGATCACTTACGAAGCGCGCATGGCAAAGGTCGGGCTTAATGATAAAATACTACAAGAAATCGATGCATATTATAACACGATTGAAGACGAAGGTTTAGCGGACGTAGAAAAAATTTCTCGTTCAAAGCAGATGATGACACGTATCTCACAGGTCATTGAAGACCCGAGTCGACTAGAAATGATAGTGAAGGATATTCTAATTCATTATGAAAGTCGCAAAGACTTAGTCGCGAACAAGGCTATGATTGTAGCATATTCGCGAAACAGTGGTTACATAATGTATCAAAAAATTTTGGAACTCCGCCCAGATTTTAAAGACAAAGTTCAAATTGTCATGACGCCGAGCAACAAAGATACCGAAGAGATGGCACAAGCCATTGGTAGTAAAAATGACAAACAAGAACGCGAAAGGCTTTTTAAAGACCCTGACTCGGATTTTAAAATTGTTATTGTTGTAGACATGTGGCTTACTGGCTTCGATGTGCCGTGTCTCGGTACCATGTATGTGGACAAGCCGATGAAAGCGCATAATCTTATGCAGGCAATTGCTCGCACTAACCGTGTTTATAAAGACAAAACCGGCGGACTGATTGTCGATTATATCGGGCTGAAAAAATGGCTTATGGAAGCGCTCAGTACTTATACGAAGCGCGATCAGGGTAAGATCGTAGACGCTGACCAAATTGTGAAGACACTGCGCGATAAAATCGAACTTGTGCGTAACTTGTTCCACGGTTTTAACTATTCAAATTATAATAGTCTAGACAATTTTGGCAAGTATCAAATGTTAAGCCAAGCAGCCAATTTTATCCTAAAAGACGAAAAGACAAAAAATCATTTTATGCGGCACAGTCGTGATATTAAAAATTTATATTCGATTTCTACGGGTTCGATCACTTATGATGATAAATGGGAGGCGATTTTTATTATTTCAGTTCGGTCGTTTATTAATAAACTCGCTCCGTCGAACGGGGAATTGGATGTTTCGGAAATTAATCACGACGTTGCGGAGATGTTGCAGCAAGCTATTCAGGACGACGAACTTATTCAAATTGGCGAAGTGAAACACGGTCGCATGCTTAACATGTTAAGCACCCAGATGATGCAACGTTTAGCGTCCATGGAAAATAAAAATATTGCGGCTGAGGTTTTGAAAAAAGCCTTAAAACAATATATTGAAGAAGTTGCTAAAACAAATTACGTAAAATCACAAAAATTCTCGGAGCAATTTAAAAAAATAGTGGATGTTTATAATAATCGCACCATGGTGACAGATATTGAAAAAATTATCGAAGACATGATAAAACTAAAGCAGGAAGTCGACAAAGAACTAATTCGTTCAAGCGAGTTCGGTTTATCTCAGGAGGAAAGTGCATTCTTTGATGCGCTCGGCGACGACCCGGAAGTGCGCAAATTAATGAAAGATGAAACACTAGTACAAATCGCCAAGGAGCTGGTTGACGTTGTGAATAACAATATGACTGTAGATTGGGATATTAAGCGTAGTGCCAAGGCACACATGCGCATGGAAATTAAAAGACTGTTAATAAAATATAACTACCCGCCAAACAAAAGTCAAACAGCTGTCGAAACCGTCATTAAACAAGCTGAGCTAAAAAACACGAACTAACCACAACCACCAACCCAAAATCCCCATCGGTCAAAACGCTCAAGCTCGAAAA
>CAVFVK010000026.1:0-6917 GCA_963626095.1 bacterium
CGGTGGTAGTCGTCAAGAGTTTTGCCGGAATATTTTTCGAGTTCGGCATAGGAGCCGATGACGAGGACCGTGCCTTCCGCGGATTTCCAGACAGGCATGGCGGTCGCCCAAAAGCGGTCGCGCGAGAGGTTCCAATCGGGGGCTTGTTCGATGTTTTTGGCGAATCGGCCGTGTTTAAGGTAGGCTGGGAACCAGTTGATATTTTCGTTTTGTTCGAGAAGTAAAGGTTTTGTGCCTTCGGTGTCGAAGAACCAAGACGGGAAGGCGCGGTACATAATGCGCTCGTGGCTGCGCGGATTGAAGGGATATTCGTGTTGAATGTATTCGATTTTATAGACAATTCCCTGTTCTAGGAGGCATTTGGCGATGATTTTGTTGGCTGCCCAGACCTGAATGCCGTCATCGTCGGTGTCGCGAACGCCAAGAGCATGGAGTTTGTCGGCGTACTCTTTCGTATAATAACCGTTTTCGTCCAGAGTGTCGACAAAAGCGATTTCGGCTTGATGTTCAAGATAGAGCGCATAGTCATCTTCGCCATAAGCGGGAGCACAGTGGACGATGCCGGTGCCTTCGCCCTCGCCAACGAAGTCAGCGGTGAATACTTGACAAATCGTGCCATCTATGCTAGAATAAGATTGGCTGGCAAGGCTCCGGCCGGGGATTTTGTGTTCTATAACTTCGTAGGGTTCGCCCGCGAAGGTTTTTTCGACCTTGGACTCGGCGAGAATGAAAGTTTCGTTCCCTACTTTGACTTTGGCGTAGTCGATATCGGCGCCGACCGCGAGCATGCGGTTAGCCATTAGAGTCCAGGGGGTGGTGGTCCAGGCTAGGAAAAAGCAGGATTCTTCCTGATGTGCTTCGTCACCGTTGTAAGTGTTGTTCGAACTTGCTAATTTGAACTTCACGTAGACGCTTGGGTCGGTGACGGTTTGGTAGGCGTCATTGTCCATGGTGACTTCGGCTTTGCTAACAGGGGTGGCGAATTTGGTGTCGTACATGAGAACCTTGCGACCTTCGTAGATTTTGCCGGCATCGTAGAGTTGTTTGAACGCCCACCAGACGGACTCCATGAAATCTTTGTCCATGGTGCGATAACAGTGGTCAAAATCGACCCAGCGACCGACGCGGTCGATGGTGGAGCGCCAAGTTTCGGAGTTTGCGACCATGGATTCGCGGGCTTTTTTGATGTAGTCTTCGAGCGACCATTTGGTGCCGATGTCGCGACGGTCGGTGATGCCGAGTTGTTTTTCGACGTAGTTTTCGGCGGGGAGGCCGTGGCAGTCCCAACCCCAACGTCGTTCGACATGGTAGCCGTTCATGGTCCAAAAACGGGGGACGGCGTCTTTAACGATAGAGCTCAGTAGTGTGCCGTGGTGTGGGTTGCCAGTAATGAACGGAGGACCATCATAAAAAACGTAGGACTTGTCAATCGGACGGTTTTCGACCGATTGTTCAAAAGTTTTGTGCTTTTTCCACCACTCAGAGATGGCTTTTTCGTATACGACGGCGCTACGTCGTTCTCCCGCTCTATATTTCATAGAGATATTATACCACAAATGTATCGGGGGTAAAAGTGGGGTTATTTGGTGTGGAGGTCGAGTTGGGGGTAGGGGACGGAGGTTTTGTGTTTTTCGAGAGTGGCGGCGATGATGGCGAGGCTGTCGCGACGATTTTGGAGCCTCTCGGCTGGGTTGCCGACGATGCGGAGGCAGTAGTCGATAGATGATTCGGAGAAATTGGAGATTTTGCAATATTCGGCGGAAGTGACATTGTCGATTTTGGCGATTTTGGTGGCGATTTCGTTCAAAATAGTTTCGGCTTTGGCGAGCGGGAGTTCGTAGGAGAGTGAGACGTCGATACCGATGATGCCGGACATGATTTCAGCGCCGGTGATTTCGCGGTTGGCGATAGAGACGAGATTGCCGGTGGTAATGTCTTGGAGACGAGTGGTTTTGAGACCGACGGCGAGGACTTTGCCTTCGAAATTGCCAATTTTGACCACGTCGCCGACGTTATAATAGCCGTCAGAGATGATATCGAAGCCACGGATGACGTCTTTCAAGGCGTCCTGAATGGCGAAGGCGACGATAACGCTGGCGATGCCGGCGGCGGCGAGCATGGCGGAAACATCAATGCCGAAAATTTGTAAAATGACTAGACCAGAGAGGATGATGAGGGCGTAGCGCGTGATGCTGCGGAACATGCGAGTGAAAGTGCGACCTTTTTTCTGGTTGAAAAATTTGGACTTGCGCTTTTCGTGGCGGGCTAGGGCGCCGGAAATGAGGTTGTAAATCAGGGTGCTAGATAGAATAACGATGATTGACCAAAAAATGCGGATAACCCAAATGTTGCTAATGATTTCTTCGAAAATGTCCATAATTCTCCTTTAGATTATATAATATAAAACTTCGTTGATCAGGGGCAGGTCGCGGCCGCGCCACATGCCACGGACGGCACCGGTGTCGTCGAGAGCGAGGATGGTCGGGTATTCGACGATATCGTAGGCTTCGCAGAAACTGGGGCTTTCGTCGGGATTCATGGTCTCGATTTCGTGGCCGGTCTGACGGCGGAAATTTTCGAGCCATTCGCTGGTCGCGCGCGAATAATCTTGGTTATCACGAAAAACACAAACGACGCGCATTATTTTTTCCTTCTCTGTTCTTTTAGGATGTTTTCGAAATCTTCGAGAGTTTTGAATTCGCGGAAAACTGAGGCAAAACGGACGTAGGCGACTTCGTTGACTTCGGAAAGGACGTCGAGAATGGCCTCGCCGATTTGTTTGGAAGTGATTTCGTCGACACCGTAAGAATAGAGAATATCGGTAACTTTATTGACGACTTCTTCGACTTCGAGTTCGGAGTTGAAAAACTTGCCGACGCTACGACGAACCGCAAGAAGGAGCTTGTCACGATCAAAAAGTTCTTTGTTGCCACTACGTTTTAAGACGGTCAAGGTCGGCATTTCGATGCGCTCGTAAGTCGTAAAACGCCGACCGTCAACAGATTCGCGACGGCGACGGATAGCGTGGCCGTCGATGGTCTCGCGGCTTTCTAGAACTTTACTATCTCCGATTCGAAATTTGTGTTCCATCCGCGGGTCCTCCAATTATTTTTTCTTCTTTTTTAGGCGCTCACGGAGAGATGGCGGAATATCCATATCGTCATCGTTATCAGTAGTGGGCTCGGCTTCGGGTTCGCTTTTGATGGAGTCCCACATGTTTGAACGATTTTCGAGAGCGAAATCTTTGGGCTCGGAAGACGGTTTTTCGTCTTTAGGCTCGGTGGTTTCTTCCGGGCGTTGGTAATCACCGTTATAATAGTCGGAATCAAAACCGGTAGCCACGACGGTGACGACAAGTTCGTCCTCGAGTTCGGGGCGGATAGATGCACCGAAGATGATGTTCGCGTCTGGAGAGACGGCACCGGTGATGACTTCGGCGGCTTCTTGGACTTCAGACATCGACATATCGTAACCACCAGCGACGCTAAATAGCACGCCACGAGCGCCTTCGATTTTGACTTCGATAAGCGGAGATTCGACGGCTTGCTGGGCGGCGATAACGGCGCGGTTTTCACCAGAGGCACGACCGATGCCCATTAGAGCCGAACCGGCGTTTTTCATGATGGCCTTAACATCGGCAAAGTCGAGGTTGATTAGCGAGTGCTCGGTAATCAATTCGGAGATGCCTTGAACGCCTTGGCGCAAGACATCATCAGCGATTTTGAAAGTTTCGAGCAAAGGAGTGCGAGGGTCGATAGTTTGGAGAAGCCGGTCGTTCGGGATGGTAATCAAGGCATCGACCTGACGCGCGAGCTTGTCGATAGCGACATCGGCGTTAGCGCGACGACGAGCACCTTCGAAAGTGAAAGGTTTAGTCGCGACACCGACGGTCAAAATGTCTTTTTTGCGCGCTTCTTCGGCGACGATAGGGCCGGCGCCAGAACCGGTGCCGCCACCAGCGCCCAGCGTGATAAAGACCATATCCGCACCGTCTAATGCTTTAGCGATAGCTTCCCTGCTTTCTTCGGCGGCTTCGCGACCTTTTTCGGGGTCGCCACCCGCACCGAGACCTTGGCCGATGTGGACCTTGTTCTCGGCAGGGGAATGATGAAGCGCCTGCGCGTCGGTGTTAATTGCTACAAATTCAACGCCAGAAAGACCCACTTCTTTCATACGCTCAACTGCGGAACCACCGGCACCGCCTACACCCACTACCTTAATACTAGCTTTACTTTCCACCTCTGTCGGTTTAATCTCTGGCATATTTTTACCTCGCTTTAATGTAATTAATTACAGTATATATCTTTTTCTCTCTAAAATCAAGAGTTTATTCGGCGTTCGTGAAAACGTTGACTACGTCGTCGAGGTCGTCAACGGCGGAAAGAAGTTTTTCTAGCTTCTCGGCGGTTTCACCTTCGACCGGAATGTAACTACTCGGCACGTATTGAAGTTCGGCGGAAGTGACGGTTAGGTTCTGTTTTTTAAGTTCGTCGCGAACTTTCATCAAATCGGAAGCGCCGGTGATGATTTCGATGCCGTCTTCTTCTTCGGTGGCGTCTTCGGCGCCAGCTTCGAGGGCCGACATTAATGCGTCTTCGCCTTGCTCGGAAATGGTGATTACGCCTTTGCGCTCAAATTGGAACATGACCGAGCCTGGATCAGCCATGCGCCCGCCATTTTTGTCGAGAGTGTGGCGAACTTCGGGCATGGTGCGGTTTTTGTTGTCGGTCGCGACTTCAATTACGATACCAACCCCGCCCGGACCATAAGCTTCATAAGTTTCTTCGATAAGTGCCGCAGCGGATTTATCGGCAGCGCGAGCGATGGCGCGTTCGATGTTGGCTTTTGGCATATTGGCATGACGTGCTTTTTCAAGCACCATGGCAAGCGACGGATTCATGTCCGGATCGGTGCCGACGCGTGCTGCGATAGCGATTTGATTGCCAATTTTAGTGAACAGCGCGCCGCGCTTGGCATCGACGACGGCTTTTTGGCGTTTAGTGGTGGCCCATTTCGAATGTCCTGACATATTATTCTCCCGCTTTTGATGTTGTTTAACTTGTTCTGATTTTATCATTTTTTGGTAAAAAAGTCCAATACCGAGGATAAAAATGACTACAGAATAGAGAAAAAAGACTTTGGGGTTGTAAGGGTCGACAGAAATAAGGAAACTTTGCTCCGAGGCGAAGAAATCCACAACCAAGATGTGGAAATCGAGGATTTTGGTGGCAATAAAAGAAATTAGGGCGTTAACAAGCGGGAGGTCGGCAACGACGCCGGCAAGAAACACGAACCCCATGGCGGGCGAGAGAGTTGGAAGGATGAGGAGGTTTGCGATAATGGAGATCAGCGAAAGAGTGCCAAAATAGTAGAGGGTGATGGGGGCGGTCATCAGGGTGGCGGAAACTGAAACTAGGACGGAACTTGCGATAAATCGGGGGCGGCGGTCGCCGTAGAAAAAGCGGGAGAGGTGTGGCATTAAGATCATGATGCCAAATAAACTGGCGAAAGAGAGGAGCCAGCCGAGGTCGATAATGAACATGGGGCTTATGAGAAGCGTGATGGCGGCGACGAGAGTGATGAGACGCCAAGGGGCGATTTTGCGGCCGGTGAAACCGACCGTGAGCGCCAAAATCGACATGATACCGGCGCGCATGATGGAGGGCGTAAATCCGACCATGGACATGAAAAAGATGATGAATAGGATTGAGAATAAGAGACCGGAGAATTTGGAAAGTTTGCCGAAAAGTCGGCGGGCGATGTTGACGAGAATGGAGAGGTGGGCGCCGGAAGCGACGACGATATGGACGAGCCCGACGATGCGGAGATTTTCGCTTAGGTCGTCGGGGAGGCCGGTTTTCATGCCGAGGAGATAGGAAAGGCCGAGGCTGAGTTCGGGTTCGGGGATTTGGCTGGCGATGCGGTTTGAAAACCAGTCGCGAACGGTAAGGACTGGGTCGGCGGGGTCGGCGCGGGCGAGTTTTTGGACGGTGGGGCGATACATAAAACCGGCATAGGTGCCAAAACTGCTAGATAACTTCCCTTCCAAAGTGATAACGTCGGAGCGGCGGAGGCTTTCGTTTGATTTTAGCATAATGTAGAGATTGCCGGCGGAAGGGTGGTCGGCATTTTCGCCGAATTTTAGGTTGGTGAGTTTGAATTTGGTGGCGGAGTCGTCGGAACTGGGGTCTCCAGAGATGGTGCCGGTGACGGTGATGGTTTGGTCGTAAAATTGTTGGATATAATCTTCTCCGGCTAGCTCTTTGGTGGCGCGGAAAAAGGCGAGAATAAGGCCGGCGATGAGGGCGAGAGCGACGAAAGTGAGTTTGGGCTTGAAATAGGTGAGAGTTAGGAGTGCGCCGACGAAAACCAACCACAAAGGCGAGCCAAAAAAGTTGATGCGAAAAACTAGCGCGAGAATGGTGCCGGCGATGATGCCGACGGCGAGGGCGACGACGAAGTAGGATTGGTGGATGGGGCGAGCGAGAAGTTTAATTAGATCGGAAAGTTTGATGGTTTTATGCGTTTTGGTGAACGCTGATGATCTTGTGATTTTCTGGGATTTAGTGGACTTTGGCATAGGGCGAACCTAGCACGAATTGCTGGATTTTTCAACCCACCACCTTGATTTTATGATATAATAAGGATACGCGACCAGTGATTTTGGTTGCTGACACAAGTGCACCGGTAGCTCAGTGGATTAGAGCATCTGTCTTCGGAACAGAGGGTCGTAGGTTCGAATCCTATCCGGTGTACCATTTTTTATTGCATAAAAACTCAAAAAGCAGGATGTCGGATTTCGCTGACGCTCAATGCGAATCCTATCCGGTGTACCATTTTTTATTGCATAAAAACTCAAAAAGCAGGATATCGGATTTCGCTGACGCTCAATGCGAATCCTATCCGGTGTACCATTT
>CAVFVK010000027.1:0-6432 GCA_963626095.1 bacterium
CACTCCCTTCTCGTCACCAACTAAAAAAAGACCTGCGGTCTTTTCTAGTTGGTGATCTCGGCGGGAGTCGAACCCGCGTTGACGGGATGAAAACCCGTTGTACTAACCGTTATACTACGAGACCAGTTATAATTATATTATAGCAAAAAAAATAAAAATTGCAAGGAAAAATGGGGGGAGTGATAAAAAGTGTGATGGGGGAAGTGTTTAACAGGGGCAAGTTGTAAAAAACAGAGAGTGTGTGGTATGATAGTGGTATGAGCAAATTATTTAAAAGAACAAAAATTTTAGCAACGATTGGGCCGGCGACGAATTCGGCCGAAATGGTGGAGGCGGTGATTATGGCGGGGGTGAATGGGTGCCGATTGAACTGTTCGCATGGTTCGAACGAGGAGCGCGACCAACAAATTAAGTGGATTCGTGAGGCGGCGGCGAAAAAAGGGCGGTCGGTGGCGATTTTGCAGGATTTACAGGGGCCGAAAATTCGGTTGGGGATGCTGAAAGACAACCATTTAGAATTAAAAAAAGGTGATGAGCTGGTTCTAGAGTCGCGAGAATTTGTGCATGACGGCGGAATGACGGTGCCGGTGCAATATAATTTGGCGGAGAAGGTGAAAGTTGGTGAGCCGTTGTCGATGTTTGACGGGAAAGTGAAGTCGGAAGTGATTGAAATTGTGTCAGAAACGGCGATTAAGGTGAAGATTTTGAACGACGGGTTTATTATGTCGAAAAAAGGGCTGAATTTGCCGGACACGGATTTTGGTGGTGATATTTTGACGCCGAAAGATTTGGCGGATATTGAATACGGCGCGGGGTGTGATTATGATTATGTGTCGTTGTCGTTTGTGCAGAGCGCGCGGGATATTGAAAAGTTGAAACAACTTTTGTTGTCGCACGGTTCGACGGCGAAAGTGATTGCAAAAATCGAGACCAAAAAGGCGATTGAGACGGATAAAAATTTGGAAGAAATTGTCGAGGCGGCGGACGGAATTATGGTGGCGCGCGGAGATATGGCGGTCGAGGCGGGGGCAGAAGTGGTGCCGATTGTGCAGCGGAAGTTGATTGCGATGACGCGGGCGCACGCGAAGTTGTGTATTGTGGCGACGCAGATGTTGTCGTCGATGGTGGAGTCGCCGGAGCCGACGCGGGCGGAAGTTTCGGACGTGGCGACGGCGGTGGTGCAGGGGGCGGACGTGGTGATGTTGTCAGACGAAACGGCGAATGGAAAATACCCGCTAGAGACAGTAAAAGAAATGAAAAAAGTGATTCTGTATACGCAAAACCATTCGAGACTGGCGCCGATTAAGCAGTTGCCGGAGGGAGAATCGGTGATTTATGATGCGATTTCGGGCGCGGCGGCGAGAATGGCGGAGCAAATTGAGGCGGATGTGATTGTGTGTCAGACGGCGACTGGGGCGACGGCGACGGCGATTGCGGCGCAACGACCGAATTTGCCGATTGTGACGGTAACTTCGAATCAGCGAGTGGCGAATCAGATGGCGCTAGTGTATGCGAATTCGGCGTTTTGTCGGCCGTATGCGGAAGATTTTGGATATAATTTGGCAAAAGAACTTAAAGATAGCGGATATTTGCGCTCAAAAGAGGGTGAAAAGGATTTGCTCGCGGTGATTGCGTCGGGAGATAGGAATAAGGTGGGGACGGATACGATTAAGGTTAGACAAGTTTAGATTTGAGACAAAAATCGAGCCTGTGGGGCTCGATTTTTGGGGGTTGTTCTTGGTGTCAAAGTATGATTACTGAACTGGCGACGGGAGTTATTCTTGGATGGCGGCGAGGCCGGGGAGGGTTTTGCCGAGTAGGAATTCGAGGGCTGCGCCGCCGCCGGTGGAGACGAGGGAGTAATTGAGGTTGGGGTGTTCGCGCATGAGGTTTTCGACAAAGCCGGTGGTGTCACCGCCACAGATGATGGTGGTGGCGGTGGTTTTTTCGCCGATTAATTCGGCGGCGAGGGTGCTGGAAGTGGCGTAGGCGGGGTCTTCGGCGTAGCCGAGCAGGCCGTTCCAGATGATGAGGTCGGAATCGATGATGAGTCCGGCGAGCTGACCGGCCGAGAGCGGGCCGATATCGAGTTTTTTGCCGGCGCTATCTTCGTCAAAGTCGTCGGCGACGAGAACTTTGGGCAGGGTGGGCTGGTAGCCGTCGGCGGCGATTTTACCACCCACGAAAACGCAGTCGAAATCCGGCGCGAGTTTTGCGATTAAGGGTTCTTTGTCTTCGACTTTGGCGCCACCGATAATGAGAAGTTTTTTGCCGGAGGTTTCGGTATTTAACACGGCGCTTAGGTTGTTGACTTCTTTTTCGACTAAGAGGCCGGCGTAGACGGGCAAGAAATTTTTGACGGCATCGGTCGAGGCGTGGGCGCGGTGGACAACGGCGAAACCGTCTTGGACGAAGGCTTCGGCGCCGGTTGCGTCGATGATAGATTTAATGAAATCGGCGGAGTTGGCTTTTTCGCCAGGGTCGAAACGGAGATTTTCGAGGAGGGCGACTTTGACGGAGTCGGGAATGGAGCTGGTCGGCAGAGGGTAAAAACCGATTTTGGTTTCGTCTTTGAACTCTGGGAGTTCTTCGGCGAGGAGCTTTCGCAAGTTGTCCGCCACGGGCGAGAGCGAAAAGGCGGGGTCGGGCGCGCCGTCGGGTCGACCGAGATGAGAGATTAAGATTAGACGCTTGGCGCCGTGGTCTAAAAGATATTTTAGGGTCGGCAGGCTGGCGCGAATGCGTAGGTCGTTGTCGACTTTGCCGCCTTTTAGTGGAACGTTGTAGTCGACGCGGACTAAAATTGTTTTATTTTTGATATCTAAATCGCGAATTGTTTTCATTTTTTCATTATAACATATTTACTAAATATTCGCCGTGTGATATAATTTTTTTATGGCAAGAGCGAAAACTTATCAAGAAGTGATTGGTGAAACGATTGAGCAAATGCGGATCGAAAAGGATTGGACGCAGGAGGACCTGGCGAATGCGGTCGGTTCGTCGCAGTCGGCAATTCACCGAATCGAAAAGGGGCGGCAAAATATTTCTCTTGAAATGATTAAAAAACTGTCTGAGGCGCTAGGCAAGCAGATTCTCTCTATAAATGACTCGGTTTCGCAGAGTTATCGGATTCGGGGCGGGAAGGAACTAAAGGGTGAGATTACGGTGAATACTTCTAAAAATGCGGCGGTGGCGCTACTGTCGGCGTCGCTTCTTAATAGTGGGCGGACGGTTTTACGGCGTCTCGCACGGATCGAGGAAGTGTTTCGGATTATCGAGGTTTTAGAGTCAATTGGGGTGAAATGTAGGTGGACAAACCGGCGCCGGGACTTAGAAATTATATCACCACGCGAATTGAAGCTTGACGAAATGGATATGGAAGCGGCGCGGCGAACGCGGTCGATTATTATGTTCCTCGGGCCTCTACTTCATAAATATCAGAAATTTCAAATTCCGTATGCTGGCGGGTGTTCGCTCGGGACGCGAACGGTGGAGCCACATTTGAAGGCGCTGGAGAGTTTTGGGCTGAAAGTTGACGCGGTAAAAACGCCAGGGTTTTATGAAATCGAGGTGGATCAAGAAATTTTACATAAAAAAGATAAGCGCTATATTGTGCTGACTGAGCGGGGCGACACGGTGACGGAAAATGTGTTGATGGCGGCGGCGATGAGCGCGGGCGAGACGACGATTGTGGGCGCGTCGCCGAATTATATGGTGCAGGATTTGTGCTTTTTCTTGGAACGGATGGGGGTGAAAATTATGGGGATTGGGACGACGACGCTGAAGGTTTATGGCCGGCCGTATTTTGATATGGAGGTAGAATATAACATTTCGGAAGACCCGATTGAGACAATGAGTTTTATTGCGGCGGCGCTGGTGACGCATTCGGAGATTAAGATTTTGCGGGCGCCGATTGAGTTTTTGGAAGTGGAGCTGGAGGTGCTGAAAAATATGCACGCGAATTTTGAAAAGTCGCCAGAATATGCGTCGGCGAACGGGCGGACGAGGCTGGTGGATCTCACGATTAAAAAATCGGAGCTAGTTGCGCCGGTGGATAAAATTCATCCGATGCCGTTTCCGGGGTTGAATATTGATAATTTGCCGTTTTTCTCGGTGATTGCGGCGGTGGCGAAAGGGCGGACGCTGATTCACGACTGGGTGTTTGAGAATCGGGCGGTGTATACGACGGAGCTTGCGAATTTAAATGCGAAAGTGGAGTTGCTTGACGCGCACCGCGTTTATATTGAGGGGCCGACGAACTGGCGAGCGACGGAACTGGTCGCGCCACAGGCTCTACGGCCGGCGGTGGTGATTTTGATTGGGATGCTGGCGGCGCCAGGGCAGTCGATTCTTCGGAATGTGTATCCGATTAACCGCGGGTATCAGGATTTTGCGGCGAGGCTTAGGCACCTCGGGGCGGATATCGCGCCACTGACCGGGATTTAGGACGAAAAGGTAGTTTTTGACGGAACGGGGACAACTTTTAGCGTAAGCCTAAAAAATTTGTTATAATGTAATAATGGATAGAATTTTGGAGGGGCTGAATCCGGCGCAAAAAGAGGCGGTCGAGACTTTGGAGGGTCCGCTGTTGGTGCTTGCGGGGGCGGGTTCGGGAAAGACTAAAACTTTGACGCATCGGATTGCAAATTTAATTCAGCACGGCACGAGGCCGGGAAATATTTTGGCGGTGACGTTTACGAATAAGGCGGCGCGGGAAATGCGGGAGCGGTTGTTTAAGCTACTGTATCCGGCGGAAACCGAGCCGGCGCCGCGGTCGTTTATGCCGTTTATGGGGACTTTTCACGGAATTGCGGTGCGGATTTTGCGTCAGGAAGCGGACGCGATCGGGCTGGACAAAAATTTTACGATTTACGATATGGACGACCAAATGACTTTGATTCGGCGGGCGATTAAACGGTTGAATTTTGGCGATGATAAAAGTTTGAAGCTGAAATCGGTGCAATCGGTGATTTCTAACGAAAAAAATCAGGGACATACGCCGGAGATTTATGCTGAGAATGCGTATTATCCGAACCAGCAAAAAATCGCGCAGATTTTTGAGCAGTATGAAAAAGAAAAATCCGAGGCGGGGGCGCTGGATTTTGATGATTTGTTGTTGAAAGAATTGGAACTGTTGCAAAAATTTCCGGAGGTGCGCGAAAGGTGGCGGCGGAGGTTTGAGCATATTTTGATTGATGAGTACCAGGACACAAATACGGTGCAGTATAATATTATTAAGCTTTTAGTGAATGAAAAGCGGAATTTGTGCGTGGTGGGGGATGATTGGCAGTCAATTTATTCGTGGCGGGGGGCGGATTTTACGAATATTTTGAATTTTTCGCGGGATTTTCCGGGTGCGAAAGTGATTAAACTCGAACAAAATTATCGTTCGACGGGCAATATTTTGGAGGCGTCGCAAAAAATTATTAGTTGTAATAAAACACGGACGGACAAGACCTTGTTTACAGAGGCGGGGGCGGGGGAGCCGGTGGAGATTGAGAGCTTGCGGGACGAGACGGGGGAGGCGCAGTTTGTAGCTAGAAAGATTTTGCAACTACAAAAGGCGTTTCCGCGGCTGAGTGATTTCGCGGTGCTGTATCGGACGAATGCGCAGTCGTATAATTTTGAAAAAGTGTTTATGAGTATGCAGATTCCGTATAAAATTGTGGGCGGGGTGCGGTTTTATGACCGGAAGGAGGTGAAGGACGTGCTGGCGATTTTGAAAATTATTCAGAATCAGCACGATACGGTGAGCCTGGCGCGGGTGATAAGCAATGTGCTGTCGGGGATTGGGGGAGTGACGCTGGCGAAAATCTTGGAGTTTATGGAGATGTTGAAAAATGAGCCGAAGCCACTTTTTAATACTGATATTTTGGGGGTGGTAAAAACCGAAAAGGCGCGGAGCGCGATGTTTAAGCTGATAAATTTTGTGAGGAAAGTGCCGGCGGACGAAAATCCGGGCGAAACGGTGAAGAGAATTGTGGAATATTTTAATTTTAAGGCGCTGACGGACGACGGGACGCCGGCGGGGGAGGAGCGGATGCAGAACTTGGAGGCGCTCATGGGGAATGCGTCGGAGTATGAGAGTTTGGAGGAGTTTTTGGCGGACGCGACGCTGATGTCGGCGGCGGATGAGAATGTGGGGCAGGATGCGGTGACGCTGATGACGCTTCACGCGGCGAAGGGGCTGGAGTTTCCGGTGGTGTTTATGGTGGGGATGGAGGAGGGGCTGTTTCCGAATGACCGGTCGGCGAACGATGAGGATGAATTGGAGGAGGAACGGCGGCTGGCGTATGTGGGGATGACGCGGGCGATGCGGCGGTTGTTTTTGACGTATGCGGGGCAGAGGTTTACGTTTGGCAGTCGGAGCTATGCGACGCCGTCGCGGTTTTTGACGGAGCTGGGGTATGAATCGCACGATTCGTATGATTT
>CAVFVK010000028.1:0-6126 GCA_963626095.1 bacterium
ACGCATTCATGACCCCACTTCCGGATTTCGCGCTGCCAATAAAAAGGTCATCGAACTTTTCGCCAGCAACTATCCCCAAGAATATCCCGAGCCAATCTCCAATTTCGAACTCTTAAAGTTCTCTCATCTCAAAATCAAAGAAGTCCCCGTCAAGATGAATAAACGCGAAGCCGGTCGCTCCAGTATTCATTCATGGAAAAGCGTTTATGCCGCTATTAATGTTTTTTTATCTATCATTATTTTAAGTCTTAGGAGAAAACATGACTAACCTACAAATCGAAATGGCTATCGCCGCTCTAATTTTACTTTTTATTATCGTTATCTGTCTTAAACATAATTCCATCTCTATCAAAAATTCCGTCGCCTGGTTCATTTTGCCTATCGCCTTTTTACTTATATCCATATTTCCTCAGCCAATCGTCGCACTCTCTAATTTATTCGGATTTGAAACCCTTTCCAACTTCATTTTTGTCATCATTATCGCTCTTCTTATCCTCGTCTGTTTTTCACTAACCATTTCGCTCAGCCGCCAACAAGTCAAAATTACTAAATTAATCCAAGAACTCTCGCTCTTGAAAGAGAAAACCAATGGCCAAAAATCCAAAAAATAATCTTCATACTTTTGTTGTCTTAGCTTACAAAGAAAGCCCCTATCTCGAAACTTGCCTAAAATCAGTTTTAAATCAATCCAAAAGCTCCAATATTATTATCGCCACAACCACAAAAAACAACTTCATCAAAAATCTTGCCAAAAAATATAATTTAGAAATAATCGTCGGTAAGCACACTAATATCGGCGGCGATTTCGATTTCGCCTTAAGTTGTAGTAAAACCAAGCTCACTACCATCGCCCATCAAGACGATATTTATGAACCTACCTACACGGAAAAAGTTATCAAAGCCTACAAAAAACGCCCCAACTCCTCAATCATTTTTACCGATTATTTTGAACTCAGAAATAATCAAAAAGTCTATTCAAACCTTAACCTCAAAATTAAGCGTTTTCTACTTTTGCCTCTCAAGTTTTCTAATATTCCCCCCCCCCCGTTGGGCCAAACGCTTCGCTTTAAAATTTGGTTGCGCCATTTGTTGCCCCGCCGTAACTTTTGTTAAAACTAACTGTCCTCAAAAAATATTTACCTCAGATTTCAAATGCAACGTCGACTGGTCCGCTTGGGAAAAACTTAGCCACGACAAACATCCCTTTACCTTTATCCCCAAGCCCCTCATGGAACATCGCATCTCCGAAGAATCAACCACCACCGAAATCATCAATGCCGGCATCCGCACCAAAGAAGACTACGAAATCTTCCGTCGTTTCTGGCCCAGGCCAATCGCCAAAGCTTTAACTAAATTCTATCAAAAATCCGAAAAATCTAATAACCTAAATACCGACTAAGCGCATCTTGCCACATTGGCAACGGCGTAAAACCAGCTTTCACTAATTTAGACTTATCAAGTCGCGAATTAAACGGCCGTTTCGCCACGGTCTTCCCAGCAATCTTTTCATATTCTGCCGTCGACACCCGCTCCACTTTCGTATTCATCCCTGCCTGCTTATAAATCTCCTCCGTAAAGTCCGCCCACGAAATATACCCGCCTTCGTTCGTCGCGTGATAATAACCATATTTTTCCGTTTCAATCATATCGACAAGCAACCTCGCCAAATCTACCGTATACGTCGGCGTTCCAATCTGATCATCTACTACTTTCACTGTGTCGCGCCCAGCCCCCACTTCCATCATCGTCTTTACAAAATTTTTCCCATTCCGCCCAAACACCCACGCAATTCGCACGATAAAATATTTTTCTAAGTTCTCTGCAACTTTTAATTCCCCATCCAATTTCGATTGTCCATAAACATTAATCGGCGCATAATTTTTATCATCCGGCTCCCATGGCCGCTCTCCCGAACCATCAAACACATAATCCGTCGAGATATAAACCATTTTCGCTCCGACCTCACGACAAGCCTTCGCCAAGTTCTCCGTTCCATCAACATTTACCGCTCTCACCGCTTTTAAATTCGCCGGGTCTTCCGCCGCATCCACATTTGTCCACGCCGCACAATGCACCACCGCGTCCGGTTTTACTCCTGTTATCACTCGTGCCACCGCTTCCTTATCTGTGATATCAAGCACCACATGTTCAAACTCCGCTTCCGAATCCGCCCTATCCGCGCCTACCCCGCTATGCCCCCTCCGCGCAAGTTCTTCCATTACATCAAATCCGAGCTGTCCACTCGTTCCTGTCACTAAAACTTTCACTAAATCTTTCCTCCGTACATTTTTTCATAATAATTCTGATATTCCCCCGAAATTATTTCTTCCCACCAATCCTGATGATCTAAATACCACTTTATCGTCTTCACAATCCCATTTTCAAATTTCGTCTCTGGCTCCCAACCTAGTTGTGTGGTAATTTTTGTCGGATCAATCGCATACCGCCGGTCATGCCCTTTTCTATCCTCCACAAATTTAATCAAACTTTCCGGCTTGCCCAACTCTTTCAAAATTAATTTCACAATATCAATATTCGCCATCTCATTATGGCCACCAACATTATAAATCTCACCATTACAATCCGCATGAATAATCATATCAATCGCCTTACAATGGTCCTCTACATACAGCCAATCTCGCACATTCTTTCCGTCCCCATATACTGGCAATTCTTTATCGTGTAAAACATTAATAATCATCAACGGAATTAATTTTTCCGGAAAATGATATGGTCCATAATTATTTGAACATCTCGAAATCGAAATTGGCAATCCAAACGTCCGATGATACGCCAGTACCAACAAATCCGCCGATGCTTTCGAAGCGCTATATGGCGACGAAGTATTTAAATTTGTTTTTTCCGTGAAGAACAAGTCCGGTCTATCTAACGGCAAATCACCATAAACCTCATCTGTCGAAACTTGATGATAACGCGAAACTCCGTATTTCAAACTCGCTTCCATCAACGTCTGTGTTCCCATAATGTTCGTATCTAAAAATAGTTGCGGGTTTTTAATTGATCGGTCCACATGGCTCTCCGCCGCAAAATTCACCACAATTTCCGGTTTCTCTTCCTCGAACAGTTTTTCCACCGCTTCCTTATCAGTAATATCCGCTTTTACAAACCTAAATTGCGGATTTTCCACCGCTTTTTTCAAAGTCGACAAATTTCCCGCATAAGTCAACGCGTCCAAACAAACAATCCGATATGCCGGATATTTTTTCAACATATAATACACAAAATTCGAGCCAATAAACCCAGCTCCGCCCGTTACAATAATTGTTTTTTTATCCATATACCTCCTTTACAATTTAAACCTAAAATCCAAATCTTCCAATTTCGGATGTTTCATATCTTTTTCCGACAAAACCAGCTCACCCTCGATCTCTGGCCATTCAATTTCACAAGAATCATACATTACTCCCCCCTCATCCTCTGGATGATAAAATTCATCACATTTATACGCAAACTCCGCCGTTTCCGAAACCACCAAAAACCCATGTGCAAACCCGCGCGGAATCATTAACTGCTTTTTATTCTCCGCTGACAATAGTTCTCCTACCCACTGTCCATAAGTCGGCGACCCCTCACGCAAATCTACCGCCACGTCGAACACTTCTCCCGACAAAACTCTCACTAACTTTGCCTGCGGATGCTCTTTTTGAAAATGAAGCCCCCTTAAAACTCCTCGCCTCGACGATGACTGATTATCCTGCACAAAATTATAATTAAGTCCCGCCTCTTCAAAATCCGCCGCCGAATAGGTTTCCATAAAATATCCCCGTTCGTCGCCAAACACTTTCGGCTCAACCACATACACCCCCTCAATCACCGTCCTATTGAATTTAAAATTTCCCATTAATTCTTAATTTTCCCTTCCGCTACCTTAAGCAAATGTTGCCCATACGATGATTTTTTATATTTCTCCGCCGACACTAATAATTCGTCTCGCGAAATCCAGCCATTTTTAAATGCGACTTCTTCCGGCGCCGCAATTTGTATCCCTTGTCGTTTCTGTACCACTCTCACAAAATCCGACGCATCCGCCAGCGAATCCATTGTCCCAGTATCTAACCACGCAAATCCTCGCGACAACAATTGTACGTCCAAAAGCCCGTCGTTCAAATATATCTCATTCAATGTTGTAATCTCTAGTTCCCCCCGCATCGACGGCTTTACTTCTTTTGCTTTCTCTGCCACTCCCGCTGGGTAAAAATACAGTCCTGTCACCGCATAATTACTTTTCGGTTGCACTGGCTTTTCCTCGATCGAAATCGCATGCCAATTCTCATCAAATTCCACCACTCCGAACCGTTCCGGATCGTTCACATAATACCCAAACACCGTCGCTCGCCCATTTTCCGCATTTTCTGCCGCTTCTTTCAAAGTTTTCGAAAATCCCGAGCCATAATAAATATTATCCCCCAAAATCATCGCGCAAGCTTCACCATCAATAAATTCTTCGCCCAAAATAAACGCCTGTGCCAACCCATCTGGCGAAGGCTGCACTTTATATGACAACTTCAACCCCATCTTCGCCCCATCTCCAAGTAATCGTTCAAAATTTGGCAAATCTTCAGGCGTCGAAATAATCAAAATCTCGTTAATCCCCGCTAACATTAATGTCGACAACGGATAATAAATCATCGGCTTATCATACACCGGCAACATCTGTTTCGAAGTTCCAAGCGTCAGCGGATACAGCCTCGTCCCTGACCCACCAGCCAATATAATTCCCTTCATAATAACTCCTCTATTACTTTTTAATTATACCACACCACCCCAATTTTATCTTTCTAATCGCTTTTCTATCCTCTTTTCTTCCGCCAACATTCGTTCTAAGACGATTTTGCTCAAATTATATCTTGCCATAAACATTCTATGCATTTCTAAAACTTCCCTGTAGTGTTCTTTGGCTTTACGCGCTTTCCCAGTTGTGCTATCTCCATGCACCCTAAATTTATTCAAACTTTTCCGCACATAATTTATTTTTCCATGCACTAAAATTTTCGTATAAAAATACCAATCCCCGACTTGACTAAATTTCACCGCTTCGTCTAAATACTGTTCAAACGGGATTTTCTCATTTTTCCGAAATACCACCGCTGACACATTCGGTATGGTACACCTAACTGCCATAATCTCCTCAATTTCCCGAGCTCCATCTTTTGTATAATTCTTATCATAATGACCCGTTTTTTCCCGATCTCGCGACCACCGAAAATTCGGGCAAATCATTAATCCCCACTTATTAATAATTCTCGACTCTGTATATGATAACACTACCTCTGGTTTACAAAATCCCTTCATCGCCTCCCTCAAAAAATCCCGCGACGACAAGTCATCCGCTTCCGCAATCCACACATAGTCCCCCGTAGCCAGCCCAAACCCTTTTTTCCACTGCAAAATCGCCTTTCCTGAATTTTTTTTATTCACTACCAGCTTGACTTTAAGTTTTTCATTTTCAAAGTTATAATTTTTTTCTTCTCTGTTATTTACCGTTTTGTCTTCTTTTAGCTCAATCTTATATTTTTTAAGCACCCGCAAAATCTCTTCCGCACTCCCGTCTGTCGACGCGTCATCCAAAATAATCAGCTCACTAATAGGATATTTCTGTCTCAAAATCGACCGTATCCGCCCCTTTAAATATTTTTTATAATTATAATTCGGCACCACCACCGAAACTTTCTTCGCTGCATCATCATTTTGAAAAGTACTCATAAGCCGCCTCCACTTCCTTCAAAAACTCCGCCCCATAATAATGTTTCAAAGCATACTTTTGCGCTTCCTTCGCAATTTTCTTGTTCTCCTCTGGATGCGTATACAAATGCTCTAATTTATCATACCATTCCCCAGGCTGCGCCAAAAAACCATTTTTCCCATCTTTAATCGCCCGCGAAAAAGTATAAGACGGCGACGCAATCGTCGTCGTTTCCACCGCCGCCGCCTCAAAAAACTTCAGCTCCGACTTGCAATTCGTAAAATCATTAATCACTAGTGGAGCAATATTCACGTCCACCTCCGCCATTTTTTTAAGTAATCGCAAATAATCCACCGGCTTTTCAAATTTAATCCTTCCCGCTTTTACTAATTCCTGCGCCGCCGACGAAAACTTCATATACC
>CAVFVK010000029.1:0-3490 GCA_963626095.1 bacterium
TAGTTTAGCACTCTTGCATTTGGAGTGCTAATGAGTTATAATAGAGAGTATGGCAAGCAAACGGGATTATTATGAAGTTTTAGGCGTGGGTAAAAACGCGTCGGATGATGAAATTAAGAAGGCTTATCGGAAGCTGGCGGTGAAATACCATCCGGACAAAAATCCGGGCGATAAGGAAGCGGAAGCGAAGTTTAAGGAAATTAATGAGGCGCATGACGTGCTTGCTGATAAGCAAAAACGGGCGCGATATGACCAATTTGGGCATGCGGGGGTTGGTGGTGCTGGTGGAAATCCATTTTCGGGCGGTGGCGCGGCGGGCAATCCGTTTGGTGGATTTGATTTTAATGGACAAACGTTTAACTTTGACTTTGGGGGAGGCGGAGGTCTGGACGATATTTTGGGGAGTTTGTTTGGGTTTGGTAATGCGGGTGCAAGGCGACCACGGCGAGGAGCGGATTATCAGGCGGCGGTGGTGCTGACTTTTGAGGAAGCGATTTTTGGGACGACCAAGACGGTAGAGGTGAATGGGGGTGAGTTGAAGGTGAAAATTCCGGCAGGGATTGATGATGGGATGTCTATTCGGCTAAGAGGTAAGGGAGGTAAGGCGCCAGAGGGTGGCTCGGAGCCTGGAGATCTTTATGTGCGCGTGAAAGTGAAACCGCACAAACATTTGACACGGGAGGGGGCGATTATTCTGTCGGAAGAGAAAATTGATATGGTAGATGCGGCGCTGGGGTGCGAGATTGAAGTGGAGACGGTGGATGGAACGGTGACGATGAAAGTGCCGGCGGGAACGCAGAGCGGGACGCCGTTTAAATTGTCGGGGCATGGGGTGCCGTTTCGAGCAGATGGTGATCGGGGACCACACATTGTGACAGTAGTGGTGGAAACTCCGCGAAATTTGACAAAAAAACAAAAAGATTTGTTAGAAGAGTTCAAAAGTGCGAAAAAACGCGGGCTGTTTCGGTAGTTTTGTGGTATAATAGAGAAGGAAATTTATAAATTGATGAATTTGTTAACCCGTTAATATAAGAAAAATATTGACAGAAACAATTAGAAAGGTTATTTATGGAAATAGTGATTCCAATTATTACTGCCGTAGTAGGCGTAGCTTTTGGTGCGGGCGGAATTTTTGCGTATAACAAGCGCAATGAAAATGGGGGGAAAGACAAAGCCGAGGATTTGGTGCGCAAGGCGAAGCGGGAAGCGTCGGATATTGTGCTGGCGGCGAAAAAGGAAGCCGCGGAGGTGACGGAGAAAAATCAAAAAGAGGAAAATGAGCGTCGGCAAGAATGGAAAAAGACGGAAAATCGGTTGGCGGAACGTGAGGGGACTTTGGACGCGAAGTTGGATCAATTAGAGAAAAAATCGGACAAATTGAACAAAGAAACGCGCGAAATTGAAGATTTGAAGAACGAAATTAAGGAAATTCGAGTAAAACAGCACGAAAAGTTGGAAAAAATTGCAGGGCTGTCGAAAGCAGGCGCGCGAGAAAAGTTGATGACGATGACCGAGCATGATATTCGGCAAGATTTGGCGGGGTTAGTGGCAAAGGAGCAGCGCGAAATTAAACACGATATTGACGAGACGGCGCAGGCGATTTTGGTGACGGCGATGGAACGGATGTCGTCAGAAGTGACGGCGGACCGGACGGTGACGGCGCTAAAGTTGCCGGATGATGATATGAAGGGGCGGATTATTGGTAAGGAGGGGCGAAATATTCAGGCGTTGCAACGGGCGACCGGGGTGGACGTGATGGTGGATGATACACCGGGGATGGTGGTGTTATCATCGTTTGACCCGATTCGGCGACAAGTGGCGCGGTATGCTTTGGAGCGGCTGATGAAAGACGGGCGGATTAATCCGGCGTCGATCGAAGAGGCGGTGGCGCGGGCCGAACGGGAAATTGAAAAAGAAGTGGTGCGTGCAGGCGAAGATGCGGTGCGAGAAGTTGGGGTGGTAGGAATTCCGCGAGAATTAATTCATCTTCTCGGCGAGCTGAAGTTTAGGACTTCGTATGGGCAAAATGTTTTGTTACATTCGATTGAGATGGCGCATGTTGCGGGGATGATTGCGGAAGAAATTGGTGCGGACAAGCGCGTGGCAAAAACAGCGACTTTGCTTCATGATATTGGCAAGGCGGTGACGCATAAAATTGAGGGGAAGCACGCGGAAATTGGCGCGGAGCTGGCGAAAAAATATGGGATGCCGGAGCCGGTGGTACATGCAATGGCGGCACACCATGACGATATTGAGCCAACGACAACGGAAGCGGTGATTGTAAAAATTTGTGATGCGATTAGCGCGGCGCGGCCGGGGGCGCGAAACATTTCGGCGGAGAATTTTGCGGAGCGGATGAAAGATTTGGAAAATATTGCAACTTCGTTTGCCGGTATCGACAAGGCGTACGCGATTTCGGCGGGGCGAGAAATTCGGGTGATTGTCGAGCCGAAACAAATTGATGATTTGTCGGCGCTGAAGTTGGCGCGCGATATTGCGAATAAGATTGAGGCGACGATGAGTTATCCGGGGATTATTAAGGTTAACGTAATTCGCGAAACGCGAGCAGTGGAGTACGCAAAATAATGCTCGCGCCGAAAGAGATGACTAAAAAGGCGATTGAGACGGGGGTGGCGAAGGCGAAATTGCCGGGGTGGAAAATGGTGTTGCTCGGGGTGTTTGCGGGAATGTTTATTGCGCTGGCAGGAGTGGGGGCAACTTTTGGCAATATTTATGCCGGGAAAGTGGCGGGGGCGTGCATTTTTACGGCGGGACTTGCGATGGTGATTATTGCGGGGAGTGAGTTGTTTACGGGGAACAATTTGATGGTGATGGCGCTGTTTGATAAGAAAATCAAACTCCCGGCGATGCTAAAAAATTGGGGGCTGGTGTTTTTGGGAAATCTGATTGGAGCGGTGTTAGTGGCCGGGCTGGTTTCGATGAGCGGGTTGTTTGATGCGGTGGCTGAAACCGTGGTGGCGACGGCGACGACGAAGGCGGAACTGGGATTTGGTGTGGCGCTAGTGCGGGGAATTTTGTGTAATTTTCTGGTTTGCATTGCGGTATGGATGGCGTACGCGGCGGAAACGGTTGGCGGAAAAATCGCAGCGATATTTTTGCCGATTATGTTGTTTGTGCTGTGCGGGTTTGAACATTCGGTGGCAAATATGTTCTATATTCCGGCAGGAATGATGATGGGGGCGGCAAATGGACTTTTGGCACCGGATTTGGCGGGATTTTTGTTTGGGAATCTGTTGCCAGTGACGCTTGGGAATATCATTGGCGGCGCGATCTTGGTCGCCGGGGGATATTATTTGACGTATAAAAAGTAGGGGATTTAGCTATGGGGCGAGCGAGGAAGAGTTTTCGGGGCGATTTATATGAGCCGGAAAGGTGCTGGGTTGGGGAAACGCATAAAATTTGTTATGCGACACGGGAAGAAGCGGAGCTTGCGGCGCGAGTGGCGGAATATGACCACGGGATTTCGGGG
>CAVFVK010000029.1:3642-6017 GCA_963626095.1 bacterium
AAAATGGGGATGACATTTTTACGAAATGTTGACAGGTTAAAAAAATAGAGTTTTCAAAGTTGGGATTTTGTGATATAATTGTAGGTATGGTGAGAGCGACGGATTTGTCGCCTAACTGAACCATGTTCGGGCCGGTAGCTCAGCTGGTTAGAGCACGAGCCTCTTAAGCTTGGTGTCGTGGGTTCAAGTCCCACCCGGCTCACCAATTGTTATTTTCATGCAAAAAGTCGCTGTAAAGGCGATTTTTTGTCCGATAGGAGAGTAAGAATAAAAAATGAATTAGCGAGTAGTCTTTTCCGTCTCGGCTTTTTTCTCGTGCTCAAAAGCGGCGGCGGTGATTTGTTTTATTTTCTTGATGTTTATTCTATTTTTCTTCCACGCTAGCTAGCCAGTGAGCTAAATTGACAATCCTTACGCCGTCTTTTGTATATTCGTCATGCTTCGTGTTGGCTATAATCATTTTGGGATAAGCGTCTTTAATACCGAGTAGTGAACTCATTTCTCGATTTAGTGTTTCTGGATTCGTAATGTCGTCGGAAACCTGGATATAGATTACTTCATTACGCTTCATGGCGACAAAGTCTATTTCTTTGCTGTAAAGAGTGCCGACATAAATATCATAGCCGCGCCTTAGGAGTTCAATTGCGACAATATTTTCATAAATTCGTCCATAATCCATATTTTTAGTCCCAAGTTTAGCAAGACGGAAAGCGTGATCGGCAAGATAATATTTGTCTTGCGAGGCGAGGTATTTTTTGCCACGAATATCATAACGACGGACGCGATAAAAAGCGAACGCTTCAGTTAGATATTTTAGATAACTACCTATTGTTCTATCATTAGTATCGTCATCCGAAGATGAAGATAAGACATTTGCAACATTTCGTGCCGAAGTCTGGTTTGAAATATTGTCCATTAAGAAGTCACTGAGTTTATTCATCAGCGTTTGATTTCTTATATTATATCGTTCATTAATATCCCTAACTATCAAGGTATCGTAAACATTCTCGATGTATTTATGTTTCTCCTCGATGGTTTTGTATGGATAAGCTCCAGCCATTCCGCCCTCTAGAACATAGTCAGAAAAAGCATTTTCCAAATCGTCACGTTCGAAATACTTAAGATATTCCTTAAATGAGAACGGAAATATCTCAATTTCATATGTGCGACCCGTAAATAATGTTGCCAAATCGCTGCTCAAAAGGAAAGCATTCGAGCCGGTGATATAGATATCGTATTTTTCGTCGTTATGCAACCAGTTGATGGCTTTTTCAAAATTTGGACACATTTGAATTTCGTCAATAAAGACGAAATTTCGTTTGTTAGCTTTGAAATTTTTTTCAATAAAATTATATAGGGCATGGTATTCTAATAGCGGTTCGGCTTCGTCGGAGTTGTAATCAATACGAATAATATTTGCGTCATTGCCAAAGGTTTTTTCAACATATTTTCCAAATTCTTTCAGCAAAACAGATTTGCCGCTACGTCTTACACCAGTAATTACTTTTATGTCTGGAGTTCCGACTATAGATATTAGTTGGTTCAAATAACCTGGACGCTCTATTGTTTTCATCGTAATTCTATTATACCACTTATTTCGCAATTTTGATTTTTTTTTGATTTTGCGAAATAGGATTATTTCGCGCTTTTGGGTTTTTATTATTTTTGGGGAATAGGTTTCTACTGCCAATTTGAACCTAAATGGGCAGAAAATGACAGTATAGTATTGACATTGGGGGCTCTTAAGAGAGCTTTAACACTGACAGGGGAGTATTAAAAACCAGCAGCTCTCCTATTAGTCTTCATATATGGTTTGTAATGTTGCTGGTCGTCATGGCACTAATAGCTAAAGTCGCTCGGCTTATTGATGATATGACTTTCGACCAGAGTATAGGTCGGTCGTCAAGTTGCGGGAATCAGGACTTTATTTGTTCGATATGTTTTGATTTTATTGTTTTGTCTGGGCGGGAAATAGGGGTTAGTTTGGCGGAAATTGCACGAAAGTTTTTTAGAGTGGTTTCGGAATCTGGAAGACTCTCGTAGATATCTTTGAAACGACAATTAATGCCGAGCACGCAATCGTCGTTCCCGAGGTTTTTTGATTTTCCAATTTCCGCGGGTGATAGTTGAGAGGATTGGGATATAAACGTTGCGGAAAATCTGATTTTCTGGAATTTTAAATTGTTTAACGAGCGTAGTATATAGAATCCGTTCACCTGCGGTGCCGGCGTCTTGCCATTCTTCTGGATGTTTGAGTTTGTCTATCCCGTGATTAAAAAATAGCCAAAGCACAAGAATAAGGAATGTCAAAAGTATTAATAAGGGGAAAAGAAGTTGAAAAGATATTTGGTTAAAGAAAAGTTGCATTGTAAAAA
>CAVFVK010000030.1:0-5838 GCA_963626095.1 bacterium
TAACTTTTTTATTTTTGGACTTCTTTATGAATTTAAAATGAAAGTAACATTCTATCCCGCCAATTTTCCGTGAAAAATCACCAAAAACCTTGACTTTTCACGCTTTCTTTGCTATAATTAGAGCATGATTAACCAAGTCACCAAAGATAAAATTGATAATCTAGCTACGCGTTACCGTGAACTTGCCCGGAAAAATCCCTCGGCCGTCAAAGAATTCTCCATTGCCGAACTCCCGGAAATGGTCTATAATTCCAACGCTATCGAAAACTCCACTTTGACCCTCGAAGACACCGAAGACATCCTTATTCACAATAAAATCCGCACGGATCACGAAATCCGCGAAATTTACGAAGCTAAAAATCTCGCTAAAGCCATTAAATATCTCGCCGATAAAAAAACCGAGCCCCTTTCTATTGAGCTTATTCTAGAGCTGCACAAAATACTCCTCACCAGCATTAACGACAATTTTGCCGGACGCTTTCGTTTTGGTAACGAATGGGTCCGCGTCGGCACCCATATCGGCGCTAATCCAAAATTCGTAAACGGTCTCATGCATAAACTTGTTGAAAAATATAACCTCGATGACGCCTCCTATTTTCTCGCAAAAATCGCCTTCTTCCACGCTGAATTCGAAAATTTCCATCCCTTTTGCGACGGTAACGGTCGCATCGGTCGCCTGCTGACTAATCACCAGCTGCAACTTCTCGGCCTGCCGCCGATTATCATCATGAATAAAACCAAAACCAAAGAATACTACCCTGCTCTAGATAATTACTCAAAAACCAATCACTACGATGATCTAACCGAGCTTTTCGCGAGTCTCCTGGTCGAAGCGCTCTATCGCCGAATTACAAAACTAACCGCCAAAAAAATCATTCCCCTCTCCGACTGGGCTAAACAAAATAATCTCAACCTTCAGACTGTTTCGAACAAAGCCTCCCGCGGCACTATCCCCGCCTTTCGCTCCCGCGATCATTGGCTGATCGACGCCAATTTCAAACTGCCTAAGGAATAACTTACCCAGCGATTTCCTTTATCGGCACATACGGCTCGACATCATCAGCATTCGTTTTTCCGATACAAGACATATCAACAAGCCCCTCTTCCTTCAGCCATTCCGGAGCTTCGCGTGCAATTAAATGCCCGACCGAACGATATATCCAAAGGCTTGCGATAACTCCTGCAAATTTGAAAATAAAGTAGATAATAAAAAGCACGTATGCGGCAACCGTATATATGCTGTCAAAATTATTGAAGAACGTTTCCATAAGCGTCGACCAATCAGTTCCCGCAAGAAATCCAGAAATAAGCTCTGAAAATGTACTAATTAAAGAGCTTCCGATCAAAGCCAGTAAAATCCCGCCAATAATAGCATTGGCCAAACACGCGATCAAACCAACCACTAAAGCTGGCGAAAATGCCGAGCCAAGGGTTTTGGTTGGTTTTTTCCACAAAAGCGAAAATGCCCTGCCAATACCAGTAAATCCGGTCGAAAATTTAGAACTTAAAGCCACTTGAAAGTTAAGCAACGGAGCCACAAACACATAGATTAACAACAATAAACACACCAGAATCGGACCTGCAACTGGAATCATCCAAAGCAAACATCCAACAAGCGCCAAAACAATTCCCCAACATAAATTGACGAACCAAATTTTGGCGCCAGAAATGAATGTGTCATCATCAACAATCGACGAAGGCAATCGGCGATTTACGCCCAGGCATACTTCCCTACCCCAACGCGCCGCAAAACCGCGGATGCACCAATTGAGAATCGGTACTAAAGAACAAAGAGTCAAAAGCAGTGAACGTGCAAACCAACGTTTTGACTTTCTCACATCAACCCAACCAGATTGATACGGCGTTGTGATGTATTGTCTTTCGCTAATTTTATCACTGGTTAAGCAATTCTTAGATCTTCCCATTGGTGCATCAACTTTCAGTTTTTAAGCTTTGTATGTTGTGATTCCATCTTTGATAGTTTCAGCAACTTTAACATTATGAATCTCATGCGGATCGATTTCGAACAAGTTTTCATTAAACACCGTCAAATCGGCATATTTACCAACTTCGATCGAACCAAGCACATCTTCTTTTCGCATTTGGTAAGCATTGTTGATCGTGTAGCCCAAAAGCACTTCTTCCACGCTGAGACTTTCTTCCGCATCATGAGCATAGCCATCTGGCTCGCCAATTTTCTGACGCGTGATAAGACATTCCGCATTTTGCATCGGCGGGAAGCTTGTCGGATCGGTTGGGAAATCTGAACCCAAACCAACATGTGCGCCGCCTTTCAAAATACTCTTCATCGGATAAGGCTTCGCTTCCGTAAGTTTCTTCGCCAGAACATCCATTTCTTCGCCTGCCGCAGATACCCAAAGACCAGTCGTGTTGGAGAAAACATCGTTTTTCCCAAAGAGTTCAATATCTTGCGGATAAACGTACGAAGAATGCGAACAAATAATCCGCAAATCAGAAATGCCTTTTTCGCGCACAACGCCAGCAGCTTCCAAAACGTTATGAATTGCATCCGAGCCAATCGCGTGAATATTCACATCAATCCCAGCGTTCGCACATTCTTCAAACTTTTGCGCAAGCACCTCGGTAGTCATAATCGGAGCGATCACATTACCGTTAGGATATGCGTTTGGAATCGCCGCAGAAGTAGTTTCCAGCGTACCATCGTTGAAAAGTTTGTTGAAGGTGCAGAAGAAACGATCGTTGTTGTATTTTTTGGAAAATTCAACCGCATCATTAAATGCCATCTCATAAAGCCCAGCCACACCAGCAAAACCACAGAAGTTCAAACGCACTGGACATTCGTCGGTATCCATCTTCGCGCAAAGTTCATCGTTTATGATATATTTCATAAAGCTAATCGCGCCACAATCAACAAGCGCAGTAATCCCGTGTTCCGCACAATGTTTCTTAAAGCCTTCCAAAGATTTTGCCATTGCTTCGCTATCGAAATACTTAACGGCCCCCATCACCTTATCCATCGAAGCGATTTCCTTACAATAACCCGTAGGCTCGCCATTTTCATCGCGAACATACACCACACCACCAGCAGGGTCAATATCCGGCGTTTCGCGAGTAATACCCGCAGCTTCCAATGCCTTCGAATTACACCACACAGTGTGCATACTCGAAGAGAGGTATGCCATAGGTTTATCAGGACAGATAGCGTCGAGATCCGCTTTGTTTGGACCATCGTTCCCAAATGCTTCATCAAACCAGCCCATGCCGGTATATGCTTCACGCTCAGGATGTTCAGCGACATCTTTAGTGATTGCTTCAATCATTTGTTCTGGTGTCATTGCATCCAAACGAAGCAACCCGTCGAACATAGTTGCCGCAAAAACGTGTAGATGCCCGTCGATCAATCCAGGGGTTACAAGTTTACCGTCCAAATCTTCGGTTTGCGCATTTTCGCCAGCAAACTCGAGCGCCCCCTCATTGTTCCCAACATAAGCAATCTTGTTACCTTCTAAAACGACCGCTTCCGCCCAAGGTTCATTTTTATTCGCAGTGAAAAATTTGCCATTTATTAAAACTCTAGTTGCCATTATTTGACCTTTCTACTTATATTTATTAACGATTTGCCACATCGCATACACCTTGTGTCCACGAAATAGTTATTTCTATTGTAGCATAATATTCACCAAAAATCCAATGGTTCTCAGAGCAAGCCTCTATTCTATAATCATGGGGCGCTCATCCAGACTATCTGGAATTATCAACTTGTTAAATCCACCCAATCACGGAAAACTTACCGCGCTTTAGTATTAATATTATTATATTTTGCCCCCACTCTACTCCACCGTCACCGATTTCGCCAAGTTTCGCGGCTGGTCAACATCCAGCCCCTTAGATGCCGCCACGTAATAAGCAAAAAGCTGCGCTACGAGATTCATCAAAATTGGCGCGAAAATCGAAAGCCCTGTTGTAATTTTTACAACACTTTCTACTTCCAAATCAAACTCCGCCTTATTCGTCACCGCAATCACATGCCCGCCCCGCGCCAAAACTTCCTGCACGTTCGACACCGCCTTGCTATAAAGTTCCCCTTCCGGCAAGAGTACAAATTCAAAGAACCGATCATCAACTAGTGCCAGCGGCCCATGCTTCAACTCCCCAAACGCATACGCATTCGCATCAATATACGAAATCTCCTTCAACTTCAGCGCCGCCTCCATCGCCACCGGATACGCCGTATCGCGCCCCAGATAAATCGCGTGCTCATAATCCTTATACTTTTTCGCCATCTCTCGCACCGGCTCGTTTAGCTCCGTCAAAACTTTCCGAATTTCCTCCGGCAACTTCGCAATCTCTCTAATATATTCTCTCAAAACCCCACTTCTCACTCCTTTCGCCTCCGCAATCGTCAGCCCAAACATCACCATCGCAATCGCCTGCGACGTAAACGCCTTGGTCGAGGCCACCGAAATCTCCGGCCCCACATGCACATACGTCCCGCCGTCCACTTCGCGCGCAATCGTCGAGCCAATCGCATTCACAATCCCGATCGTCTTCACCCCCTGCTTTTTAATCTCACGAAGGCACGCCAACGTGTCCGCCGTCTCCCCCGACTGCGACACAATCAGTGCCACCGAATCCTTCGGAATATACGCCCCGCGATAACGATACTCGCTCGCAATCACCACTTCCACCGTAATTTCCGGCGTAAATTGCTCGACATAATACGCTGCGAGGAGCCCCGCGTGATATGCTGTCCCGCACCCCACAATCACCAAATGCTTAATTTTTCTTAGTTCCGCTTCCGAAAGCCCCGGCCCGCCCAACCTAACAAATCCATTTTCCGCATCCACCCGCCCGCGCAAAGTTTCCTTCAGGGTCTCCGGCTGCTCCATAATTTCTTTTAGCAAAAAGTGGTCGTAACCATTTTTCTGAATCGCCGCAAGATTCGTCTCGATCTCCTCCACTTTTGCCGACACCGGCTCCGCATTCAAAGTCTTAATTTCAATACTATTTTTCGTCACCGTCGCGACTTCCCCGTCATTCAAATAAATCGCCTGTTTCGTATGCCCGAGCAGCGCCGACGCGTCCGACGCAATCAAAGTTTCATTATGCCCCACTCCAATCACCAGCGGCGACCCCGCTCGCGCCACCACAATTTCCTCCGGGTTTTTGTCCGACATCACCGCGATACCATAAGTTCCCTGCGCCAATTTCAGCGCCTGCACTACCGCATTCGCCAGCGGATACTTCCCGCCCTGATAAAACGAATCGACGAGCGCCGCCAAAACTTCCGAATCCGTCTCCGACCGAAACTCGTATTGCTCAAGCTCCGCTTTTAGTTCCTTATAATTTTCAATAATCCCATTATGCACCAAATAAATATCGCCCACATGATGCGGATGCGCATTCGTCTCGGACGGCTCACCATGCGTCGCCCACCGCGTGTGCCCAATCCCCGCTCGGTCCGTCCGCCGGTTCTCGACCAACTTCGTTTCAAGCCCCGCAATTTTCCCTTTCGTTTTCACCAGCGTCGCCGTGCCTCCTTCGTCAAACGTCACAATCCCCGCCGAATCATATCCCCGATATTCCAACCGCTTCAACCCCGACACCAAAAAATCCTGCGCCTTCTTCTCCCCCACATATCCCACAATTCCACACATACAAACCTCCTGTTAATACTCCCATTATACCAAAAAATTATCAAATAATAATTCAAAATAACAACACCATTTCTACCAGAGGTGTATTTTTTGTGATATAATTAAAGAGTCTTAAGTTAAAAAATAGTCCGCAATAAACACGCTTGTTCGTGCTTGCTCGATGCGTCTAAATTAGGGCACCGAGCGAAACAGTAGGACA
>CAVFVK010000031.1:0-5681 GCA_963626095.1 bacterium
AAAATCTCTTCCATAAACGCATATATTATACCCCAAAATCCCCCTTTTGTCCATACCAGTCAAGCAAAAAGTCCCCTTACCTAATATTCCACCCCAAATCACGAATAATTATCCTGCGTAAACCCAAATAGTCTTTTTTAGAAACATACTTAGCAAATAGCAAATTCTTAGCTTATTATATCTTGTCCGATAGAATGCCTGATAAAACCACTACTACTAGGGGTAGAATAAGCATATTCTTGTCCGATAGAACAAACTTTTTGTCCGATAGAATGAAAACTAGACCATTTTTAGATAATATTTTCGATATCGCCCAATACCACCAGATTTTAATACTCCCAATTTTACCATTCCAACCAGTTCACGGTTCGCCATTTTATCATCGCCAACAGAATTCATGCCATTCAGCTCTCGATAAGCGCCATTATTTATGCCGTCGTTATTATGATGTTTAAGATAAACGAGGCAGTTGAGCTGGCGATCTTTTAACTTATAATTACCAAATCGTTTTAACCACTCTTTATCTTCCGCCGAGATAAAAGCCGAAGTAAATAGTGTCGCTTTAAAAGATTGACCGGAAATATTTTCAAATATTGGCGCTTGCAACCCTGCTTCACGGATAGTTTGTTTAATCGTTCTAATTCCACGAGCCTTTTGCTCGGTATATCCGTTCTCTTTAAAGAAATTCATTGTAAGCGGATTGCGCGTAATGGACTGCGTCGTTTCAAGTTCATCGATTGGCATTAAACTTCGTCCTGGATTAATAATCTCAATTCTATTAGCATAAATGTCAACTTGAATTCGCGAACTACTGGTAGCATAATCACGATGAACGATAGCATTAGCTAATGCCTCGCGGATTGCAATTTCTGGGATTACCAAATAATCCTGGCGTCTTCCATCCGAACCAATCATACCTCGTACTGGGAGTTTGCTCTTTATAAACGAAAAAGCGTGTTCGAACTGATCAATTACACAACCATCAAATTCTCGGCTATCAGTATAGGTTAGGCTGGCGTCACCAACGACTTTATCGGCTTCTGGATATTGAGTCACAGCAATATTCATCGTTGGGGCGACAACTTCTTTGAGGGACATTCCGCTTCCGAATGCGAGAAGCCCAAAAAGGCTTACTTTGTCTCCAATGATGACTTTTTGTTTCTTTAGAATTTCCTCTTCAGAAAAATGCTGATAAACATTGTTATTACGAGAGTTTAGTAAGTTAATATAATCCATAATTTTATGTTTATCTAAAACTTCACGATAGTCTATACCATAAGTAAAAGTTTCAGCACCACCTTGTGCCGCCACAGTAAAACGCATAATATCTTCACTTGTAGCCTTAACGTTTACTGATCCAACCCTGATATAAGTTCCGTGTTCCACTCCACGCTTTTTTGAATATAGCGGTCGCATAATTGCCGGAAGCGGATCGATAATCGCTGAGATATGGTTATCCTCCACTGAAACTACCGGAATAATCTTGTGATTAAAGCCAGTATTACATAAACTGACAAAATCTTTTTGCAGGGTATCTAATTCTTTTGCAGAGAGCCCAACTTCTTCTCCGCTATCATTAACGCCTAAAAGAATCTTACCGCCATCCGTGTTCGAAAATGCACCAACTGACGTCCAGACATTTTCAGGCAATTTTCCGTAGGCTGCACTTTTAAATTCTAGTCTTTCACTCTCTGGTTCCGATATAATATTTACCATATTTTCATTATAACACCTTTAACATTATTTTTTTAAGTGTTTGTATTATTTTGCACTAGATCACCATATCACATGTATTTAACCAGTACTTCTTTTTTATTATATTTTTCTATTTGTAAAAAATCGTATTCTAGTCTTTTTAATCGCTCCCTATAAGCTTCTTCTTTCTTCCTCGACACCTTGCAAGCCTTAATTCCTTTTTTTTACATTTTCGATTTCTTCATTATTTGTTAACCACGGAAATATCTGTTCAAGCAAACATATTGTTTCGAGCCGTTCTTCCTTATTTATTTTTTCCAAGTGTTCTTTAATTTTTTCTTTCTTTTCACCTTCGCTCATATCGGCTCCACAGAAAAAACTAGTACACCTACCCAATAATCCAAAGTTTCTCCAGTTAGAACACCAAGAATCCACTATTGAATAATATATATCATCACTAATAGAACCAAACATTCTTTCATAAAACGTATTTATGTCGAACCAGAATATCGGATCAATTTTCTTAAATACGTTCTCGGTTATCATATCCAAACATCGCACATCATCTTTTTCTTCGTAAGATTGTATATGGCTTTTTAAATAATTTCTATATGCTTTAAAAACACTGATCGCCTCTTCTTTTGTCTTCGGGTTCATAAGCTTTTCTCTAATAACAATTAATCTATCAAAGAAATCTCCGCTCCATATCTTATGAATATCAACGTTATTTTTATCAAGCTCCAAAAATAAATCAGTAGCAAAAATCTCCAAAAAATCATTATAGTTTTGTTTCATTTCACCGCACTTTCTCTCAACAACTTAAAAAAGAATACGCATATGAAGTATGCCTATTTTTATCAGCAGTGGCTATCGCAAATAAGTTCCAAAGCAATTTTTTCATACCGTAAGGCGGTATAATATTCATATCTTTTTTACGAGAATCAACTTCATATCTATAATAACCCAGCGCATATTTCACTATTTCATCAAAATCTCTTCTCGCAAAACGAAATTTGTTTAGATTGTCGCTAAACTCGTCTAACAACATAGACAATGCCATTTTTTCATCGTCATCATTTTTCTCAATCTTTTTTATAGACACCAGTAAGCTATCCATAAGTCCGTGTTGGTTTAATTCCTCAATTTCATTACTCGCAAAAATAAGATGCCAAGTCTGCATTATTTCGGCCTCGTTTTTTAGCGTATTAAGATATTTAAGTCTCTTTTCCTGCTGATATGAATTAAGAGAAGAAGTGTCGTCAAAAGAGCAGACCCATTTGAATGTTCTAATCGTCGTTGCAATCATCATCACAATTACAACAGCGCTTAGTATCAAGGAAAGCATCAGGAATAACCGCCCAGTAAAAACAAGGCACACAACATCAGCTACGATAATAAAAATAAAACTATTAAACCAAATTATTTTTTCAAAAATCACTCTCTTGTCAAAAGGATATTTTTCCCGTTCGACTAGAAAAATCGCTAGTGGCAATAAAATTGCAATAGCCGCACCAGGAATAGCCACCAAGGCGTCTCCTGACACGCTTTCCAAAAAACATAAAAGGCCTTCAAACAACTCTTTCATACTATAATACATTATACCATTTTCATTAAAAGCTCGATATTACTAGGCGTCAAATAAAAAATGTTTCTCATATATTTGTTATATATCTTGCAACTGTAAAGATACTAGAGTAGTATGTATATTTCCGCCCCTGGATACAATATGCTATAATAGAATAATGAAAAAAACATCGGCAAAAAATCAATCTTTTCAAACCGCCGAAATCAGCCATCAAAATTCAACCGACCAAACGTCTACGTCTAAGCGCGTCGGCAAATTCTTTGTCGTCGGCGTCACTCTTGCACTCTTAAATTATTTATTTTATACTTTCCTAGCCCTCGTTATCATTAAAAACAACGAATTACTTTGGCTCTCTTCTCTTATTTCGACTTCTGTTACCACCGTTCTCGCCTACATTCTCCATTCTAAAATCACTTGGCAAGAACGCCGCCCAACCAAAACCGGCGTCGTCAATTTCTTCGTTTGGAACGCCCTTCTCGCCATCGTCATTTCACCTTTTTTCACTTGGTTCTTCGGACTTTTCACCACGCTTTACGAATTCGCCCTTCAAATTTCCGAAACCCTTCACCTCTCCTTCAATTTCGATTTTATCGAAAGCACCGGCATTTTCGTTCTCGTCAACATTGTCGTCATGTTTTTAAACTATTTTTTCTATGACCGTCTAGTTTTCGGTCAAAAAGCCAATCCAAAGGAGGACAAAACCCATGTCAGCAAAAACTGAAACAACAGCAAAAATTAAAGTTTCCGTCATTATCCCCGTCTACAACACCGCCGAGTATCTTCCGAAATGTCTCAATTCCGTCACCCACCAAACTTATCAAAATCTCGAAATCATCGCCATCAACGACGGCTCGACCGACAATTCCAAAGCCATTCTCGAAAACTACACCCAAAAAAACCCCCGCCTTAAAATCATCACTCAAAAAAATCAAGGTCTCTCCGCCGCTCGAAATGCCGGACTAAAAATCGCTTCTGGCGATTTTGTCACTTTTGTCGATAGCGACGATCTGATCGAGTCAAAAATGATTGAAAAAATGCTCGACGCACTTAAAAAATCTAACGCCGATGTCGCCGTCTGTTCTTTTAAAGAAGTTTTCCCGAATAAAACAACCAAAAATTTCAATCATCACCACTATCCTCAAAAAGTTTTTTCAACCGAATCCGCCTTGAAAGCTATGTTAAAAGAAGAGGGTTTTATGGTTTCCGCCACTATGAAACTTTTTCCGCGCCATTTTTTCGATCACATCAAATTCCCCATTGAAAAACTTCACGAAGATGTCGGCACAACTTATAAACTCATCCAAAAAGCTCAAAAAATCGTTTTTATTCCCGACGAATTTTATTTATACATTCACCATCAAGATTCCATCATCAATCAAACTTTCGACGACCGAAAATTTGATTTAATCGAACTTACCGACAAAATGTGCGACGATATCGATCGACATTTCCCAAATCTAAGAAACACCACTAACGAACGTCGTATGCGCGCACGTTTTTCTCTCCTTCGTCAAATACCCAAAAACCATCCACGCGCAAAAGAACTCACGAGCTATCTTAAAGAACACCAAGTTTTCATCACTAAAAACTCCGAAGCCGAAAAAATCGACAAAATCGCCCTAAAACTCGCATTAACCAGTCCGAACCTCTTAAAACTAGCCTACAAATTATTCAAATAAGTCATCATATCACGCATTGCATCTTCAACCGTCAGTTCCGTTTTCCAACCTAATTCTTTTTCTGCCTTCGCTGGATCGGCACAAATTTCTGCCAAATCCCCCGCGCGTCGCTCCACGACTTTATACGGCAATTTCTTCCCACTCGCTTTTTCAAACGCCGCGATCATCTCAAACACCGACGTTCCTTTTCCGGTTCCCAGATTATAAATTGACACCCCGGGCTTCATCACATCCATTGCCGCCACATGCCCTTTCGCAAGATCCACTACGTGAATATAATCCCGTACCCCACTTCCATCCGGTGTCGGATAATCGTCGCCATAAACCGACAACTCCGCAATTTTTCCTCGAAAAACTTTCATCACAATCGGCATTAAATTATTCGGAATATCATTCGGATCTTCACCCAAAAGTCCCGACGGATGATTGCCTACCGGATTAAAATATCGTAAGATCACCGCCTGAAACTCCGAATCAGAAACCGCCACATCTTTCAAAATCTCTTCAATCATAAATTTAGTTTTACCATACGGATTTGTAATTCCCGTTCCAGTCGTCATCGTCTCATCTAATTTTGCCTCCTGTTGTTCGCCATAAACCGTCGCCGAAGACGAGAAAATGATTTTCTTCACCCCGTGATTTTTCATACATTTCAGCAAATTAATCGTCCCCTCAACATTATTTTCATAATATTTAAGTGGCTTCTCAACCGACTCCCCCAC
>CAVFVK010000032.1:0-2413 GCA_963626095.1 bacterium
ATACATACTTAATAAAAACTTTCAACCCCTAGCTTCACAAAGTCACGAACATAAGAGTTTTCATTATTATCATAAACATTTTTTAAAAAAATCAAAAAACGAGAAAACAAAAACCTAAATCTCGCACCCATCTTTATCCACAATAATCCTCTGCACCCCCTCACATTTCCCATAATCCTGATTTTCAATCAACAAAACGTCAAATTGATGGTTCAAAATATTTTCAACCAATCGCGAAAATTCCTCATCAGTCAAATACGACCGCAAATTCACAAACACAAACAATTTTGTCTCCGCCAACTCCACCATCACCTCCATATAATCCGTCAAAAACTCGACATAATCATCCTCATCCGAATCCACATGAAAATTCACCGCTTTCGCAATATTATTCAGCGTAAAATCGTCCGCCACCACATCAAAATTAAATCCTTCCGCTTCAACCACCTCATCTAAATATTTCAAAATCCGCGTCTTGAATTCGTTGGTTTTCAAATAAAAATCTTCCGAATTTGAAGTTTTCACTAGCATCTTGAACAACGTCGTCACTGCTCGCCGATTATTAAACTCCAGTTTCATCGGATTAAAAACCACGTCAACATCCGTCCCATATTTCAACACATTTGCTTCTTTAGTCAAGCACAGCCCCGCAGTATCATCTCTCTCCTCGTTCAAATCTCTTGCTACATTTCGGAAAAACGTCGGCGATTCAATCACCAATTCCCCAACGTGCCGATTTTCATTCCACTCAATCGTCTGTTGAAAATTCGCATGTGACAAACGTGTCATAATACCACCATCCTTTCATCGTTTTGAATCGTATTATTATTTTCTTCCCCCACAACATATTTAATATTCGCATATTGCCGTTCCGTCACCACCATTAGCTGCACAATCCCCCGCGGCGGCTTATTCTGATCAACTCGATGCTCAACTTTATCCACCGCATGCATATTAATGCAAATCTTCGTATAAATAGATTCCTGCATCATCACAAAACCTTCCTCAATCAAAAACTTCCGAAACCACCGATAATGTCTTCGCTCCATCGAAGTTTCCGTTGGTAAATCGAACATCACAATCACTCGCATAAACCTATAGCTCATACCAATCCAAAATTAACGACGTATCCTTTTCTTCAATCGCATTAAACACGCTTTTCACATAAATCCCAATCGCATTATTCAAATATTGTTTCGAATCCACAATCCCCACTTTGTCATTCAATAAATCCACGACTTGCTTTTTTTCTTCACTTTCAAATTCCGTAAAATCCGCAGAATACGCAAAATAATCTATAATCGGACGAAAACTTTCCATCAAATCAGAGCCTAAATTAAACGGATTCTCCGCATTATTATGCCAGATTCCAATTTGCGTCAAATACCCGCAAGCCGCAATTTCACGATTAAAGCACGAAAGTAAAATCGTATAACCATAATTCAAAATTGCATTTCTCGTATCTGATGCATTACGATAAAACTCTTCGCCAAATAACGCGTTAAAATATACTTTCGCCGCATGCCCTTCTCGGTTTGTCGGATCACCAGGTTGAACTTCTTTTGCAAAATTCAATAATTGTTCCGCCTTTTCAAAATTTCCGACCTTCTTCAATACTCCCGCTTGATTTTGGATTTTTCGCACAATAATCTTTTGCCAAACTTCCGCTTTTATTTTCTCTTCCCATGCCATTTGTTTACGAATTTTTCCGCTCGAATCATAAGCCCCATGAATTGGCACCAGTTCCGAAATCGGGTTATGACTCGTATCACAAAAAATCACTTTTATTTTTTGCTTCACAAGTTCCGCCAAAAGATATGCCGTTACCGAAATTGCCGTCGTCTCACAAATCAGTACCGAAATGTCTCCGAGATGAATCCGTTTTTCACCGTCATCATTTCGCACAACTAAAAACCCCATTTTATAATCCAGCTTCGACCGGCTCGAAACCATCACCACCCGCCAAGACATCTATTTGTTCTCCGGCGGACAAGTTTTTAAATCTATCACTTTTTCGAAAAGCCCAGTTGGCGATTGCAAAATCATCTGGACCGAATGGCATTGGGAAATGTCACTACCAAATGTACACATACCAATTTGACTAGCCTTTGGAACGACCACTGATAAATCAGCTCGAGTTGGACCACACATAAAAACGTTCAAAAAGTTATGCAAGAAATAGACTTGTTCTTTTAGACCTAAGTCAAAAAACTTATCTTTACAAGCTCGAATCTCCGCTATCTTTCCACCAAACATTGGCATATTTTTATACGCATCCAATTTATTTAAATATACGTCAAAAATTTTCAAATTTTCCGTTACCGAAACTTTATCTTTTTCTTCGTCGATTTCATATTTTTTATTCGTCACTAAATCTTTTGCAAATACTTTTTCGACTTTCTTTATATAACTC
>CAVFVK010000032.1:2423-5536 GCA_963626095.1 bacterium
ATATAACTCGATTCCTCCGACTTAAAAATCGCCTGTACGGCATGATCGGCTACCAAGCGATCTCCGGTCCTTCCCGAAAGGTGCATCGGAAAACCATTTATTTTTACTAACGATTTATAATTAATCTTCCAAATAATTATTTTTACTTCACCAAATTCACCGTATTTTTCCGCAACATATTTTTCCAAATTATTTTGATAAATCTGCGGAACCGGCACAATCCGTCGTTGAACCTCGCTTTTTTTATTGACCGTCTCAATCAATGCAAAGAACGCACCGCTCAGCGAACGATATCCGCCATATTTCTCTGGCTCTCGTCCTTTCTTTCCGGGTAAAATCCCATCAGCTTTACCTTTACCGACCAATTGCAAATCCGAAATCGCGCCTTTCTGCGCATAGCTCATCCTCGTCCACAGCACATCATTCCGCTTCAAAGTATCACTCACAATTTTAACCGTCTCTGCATAATTCCAACCCTTCATTCTAAATGATGATTTTGCAGATGGCTGGTCTCGCCACAACACCCACGGATTCATCGACCAATCCATATTCCCCATAGATTCTTGTCTCTTAACCCACTCCACCGGATTCGACGTAAACGTTTCGTATAACGCATTCCCCACTACGATATTAAGATATGCATCTTTCGCATGATGTAAATCATTTATCGCCCGTACCTTAATAAACTCCGGCATCGCTTCGTGCATCACGCGATTATTTTCATATTTGTCCACAGCTTTCTCACTAAACCATTTTCTAAATTCACTCACTTGCGATGCTCGACTCATCACTATCTTCGCTTTCGGATACATTCTCTCCAGTAAATCTCGCACCGCTTTTACCGATTGCGCCGTCTCCACAAGCTGTCTATTTACAAATCCACCTAATTCTTCTGCCGTCAATGGATTCACTCTAGTCAACCGATTAAATTTCTCACCAGTAATCAGCCCGCTATTCTTCCAACCCCACCACATTCCCCGACATTTATTTTGAATGTCTTCACGAATCTTCTTGTCCGATTTTTCCCGATTCTCCCGCGCATGCACCAATACTAAATTATTCAAAATGCTATCATCTTTCACCTTCGACTGCGGATAAATATGGTCAATATCACAATAATCGTGATTATTCAATTCCTCAATGTCAATCCGCTCCCCACAATACGCGCATTTTCCTTGTTGCGTAAAATACAAATACAATTTTCTTTGCTGTAAATCTCGTTCTTCGTATCCTTCGAGTTTATCCAAAAGCTCTCGGCTTTCCGCACTTTTTGCTATCGCTTTGTATTTTTTGACCAGCTCCCTCTTTCGCGACAAAGTATATTCACCTTTTTTATTTTTATCTTCGCCTCTTGTGACTTCCAAGAATATCCGCTCCGGCGCCTTGCCTTCAACTTTTTCGAGCTCCTTCAAAATTTTTATTGTTTGCCAAATCGTCCGCTTTACTGCCGGCGAACAATATAGATTTTTCACATCTTGATAAGTAATTTTCGTATTTTCATTTTTTCTCGGCCGATTAAATTTATCCACCGCATCTCGAAACCCCGCCGCTAAAAGTTCCATCAAATTCATATTCGTTTCAAATAGCGCGTCGAGAATGGTCATCTCGGTTCCATTTATTCTCGCCCGAATCCCCAACAAGAAATTCTCCGAAAAGTTCCCCCAGTCCTTCAATGACAATTTAGAAAGTTTCTTCGTTTGCTCCTCATCACAGCCAAGCGCCTCTCCTATTTTCTGTGCCAACATTTTCGGCTCGTTATTCAAAATCGTAATCAGATTCACCGCTTCTTCTAATTTTTGATGCGGATATTTTTTAGCATAATCTTCACCTAAAATCCGCGCAAATTGCAGATGCGTCGACATTTTCGGCAAGATTTTCACCTCACTCGTTCCCGACAGCATATCTTCTTCACCCAAAATCCCACATTTTTTCAAATATTTATTCAACGACTTCAAAGTGATATTCCCATTCCCCAGTTCATTCTCAAGAAACACTTCTCTGAAAATTCGTTTCTTAATTTCTACATCTTCAATTCGCTTTCCGTTAATTTTCAAATTATTAATCTCATTTAGGACCATATATTTTTGGTACGAAAGCGACGCTTTTGGTAGAACTTCCTCACCAACCAAATACGAACACTCGTTCGTCATACGCCGGATAAAATTATCCGCTCTCTTGCTCAAATTAACCAATTTCTTGTAATTCCACGGATACACCAATTCTGCAATTTCTTCATCCGCCCAAGAAAATTCACTTTTTCCGCCTTCAACCGACCGACCTTTCGTATCGGTTTTACCTTTCACTAACGGTCCACAATAATACGGAATCCGAAAATCATGCAACCGCTCAATCTTTAAAGCCGACGTATTATAAGTTTCGTCTTCGGATGGCTCAACCTCGCCAAAAACTGGATAATCTTTTATTAGTCGTTCTAAGATTTCTTTCAATTCATTATGATGCAGTTGTTGCGGAATTGTCCCCTTCGCTTGACCACGTTGTTTCGGCAAAAGCTCGCCCCGTCCCGCCCGCTCAATCAAATCCTGTGCCACTTTATTATTAGCTTCCGGATGTTTTTCAACCAAAGTATTCAATGCTTTCAAGATCTCCTTGTTTATCTCTTCCTGCCCTAAACTTCCGCCAAAAGTTTTCCGACGCCCACTTTTATCTTCTGTATAAGCCTTCCGAATATAAGCGTTATAATTTACGGTGTCATTTTTTGCCCTAAAAATCGGATCAAATAACTCCGGATAAGGCTTCAAAACTTCTTTCAAATCTTTCAAATCTTTCTTATGTTGTTCGTAATTTCTCACCATCGCCGCCGAAATTGTCGAAGAATTCCCAAGCAACACCGATAAAATTCCATAATCATAAACTTTTTTCGCCGCCAATATTAAATCAAACATTTCTGAATCATCTAACGCTTCCTCAATCTCCAGCATTTTCTTGTCTTCAAAATCACCATCGCTAAACGAATAAGTATAATCCGCTTCTTTTGAAATTTCATCCTCAAAAATTCCAGGCAGACTAACTTTCGAACCAACCAAAAGACCTGCAAGATTTAACCTTCGTTTCGCTAAATTCTTATCCCGTTCCTCATCTTCCATAAAAATCAA
>CAVFVK010000033.1:0-5415 GCA_963626095.1 bacterium
AGCCGAACGCGGGGGCTCTCGCCGCGGGGTACGGCACGGCGAGTTGCGGGGCGTATGGGAATAGGAATTTTTATTTGTATTTTGAGGATTGGTTTGGGGGGGTGACGAGTGAGTCTACAATAACTGAATATTATAAGAGCATTGGTGGTGAAAGTAGTATCTTAGGCGCGGCGACTGGCGCTGAAAAATGCGGTTTGATTAAGGCTGGATGTTATCGCCAGTATGAAGTAGGACGAATCTACTGGACTAAGTCTACTGGTGCTTGGGACATTTCGGGTAGAATTTATGACAAATGGTATGAACTTGGCACAGAATGGAGCGATTTAGGCTATCCAACAAGTGGTGAGCAAAAAGATGTAAACGGAATCGTGTATCAGCAGTTCGAACATGGCAGAATTTATTACCGGAATGGAAATACGTGGGTAGTGCCAGACTGGGCGCAGGATAGATATGAAGAAATTGGCGCAATGGATAGTGTACTAAAAACTCCTATTACAAATGGTAAGTGTGGGTTAATAAATAATGGTTGTTATCAAAACTATGTAGTTGGCCGAATTTATTATACTCCATCTACTGGTGCTTGGGACATTTCGGGTAGAATTTATGACAAATGGTATGAACTTGGCACAGAATGGAGCGATTTAGGCTATCCAACAAGTGGTGAGCAAAAAGATGTAAACGGAATCGTGTATCAGCAGTTCGAACATGGCAGAATTTATTACCGGAATGGAAATACGTGGGTAGAGAAATGATGAAGGTTTTGTCGATTTTTGGTACGCGGCCAGAGGCGATTAAAATGGCTCCAGTAGTAAAGGAATTAGGAAGCAGCGACGGTATTGAATCTGTGGTTTTAGTAACGGCGCAGCACCGTGATATGTTAGACCAAGTTTTGAGCGTCTTTGATATTAAGCCGGATTATGACTTGAATATTATGAAAGATGGGCAGACTTTGTCTTATATTACAGCGGAAGTCTTGCAAAAGGTGGAGGAAATTTTGATTCGGGAGAAGCCAGATTTAGTGTTGGTTCATGGCGATACAACTACGGCAATGTCCGCGGCGTTAGCGGCTTTTTATCAACAAATTAAAATTGGTCATGTAGAAGCGGGATTGAGGACCTATGATAAATATTCACCTTTTCCGGAGGAAATTAATAGGCAGGTAATTGACCGTGTGGCGGATTATCTGTTTGCGCCAACGGAACTAAGTAAACAGAATTTAGAAAGTAATTTGAACAGGAATCAACGGATTTTTGTGACTGGCAACACGGCAATCGATGCGCTGAAAATGACTGTGAATGCGGATTATCAAAATCCAGATTTAGAGTGGGCGAAAGACGCGAGACTGATTTTGGTAACGGCGCACCGACGTGAGAATATGGGTGAGCCGATGCGGAATATTTTTACGGCGATCCGAAAACTGGCGGATGTTTATCCAGATGTAAAAATAATATATCCGGTACATTTGAATCCGCAGATAAGAGCGCAGGCGCAGGAAGTACTGGGCGGTCACAAAAGGATTAGATTGATTGAGCCGCTCGATGTGATAGACTTTCATAATTTTATGAATCAAGCCTATATAATAATGTCTGATAGCGGTGGCGTGCAGGAAGAAGCGCCAGCGCTAGGTAAGCCAGTATTGGTGCTGAGGGAAGTGACGGAAAGGCCGGAAGGTATTGAGGCTGGAACGTTGAGACTGGCTGGAGTTGAAGCAAAAAAGATTTTTCAGGAAGCGAGTAAATTGCTTTCTGATGCTGGGCTGTATGCTAAGATGTCGCAAGCTAAGAACCCATATGGTAATGGACTGGCTAGCAAATATATAGTAGATACGATACTGAATAATTAATGACGGATGATTTTTTTGACTTTAGCGAGAGGCTTCATGATAGTGTTGCCGAGTTTGTAACTTTTTGAGTTGCGTAGTATAGAGATTTCTGCGCGACACATTCGTAATTGAGCTTCAAGCTCCTGACAGTAATTTTTATAAAGGTCAGCTTCACGAGCGCTGGAGACACCCCAAAGTTGTTCTTTGGTGGTGATTTCTTTGAACCAAGCAGGGATTTTATCGTGTTTGAAAGATTTAGTGTAGTATTGGTATGGAGTTTTTAGATCGCAAAAGTTGTAGAAATTATGGTGATTAAGGCCGCGATCACTTGCCGGCACATCCTTAATTAGGGTACCATAGGCAGTTTTGAGATCTTTCTCCTGATGAGAGGAAATTGGTATGGTGGTATTTTCGAATTTAGCTTCCTTTGGATGAATAAAACCGGAGGTTAGATAGGCTGGAACTTTAATGCAAGAAAGGTCAGTGCAATATTTGGTGGTGCCAAAGGGATGGGCAGTAATGAGTTTTTGTCGCCAGGCTTCTATTTTTGTGGGAGTTTGTCCGGTAAAGACCTCAAGTTTTGGTGCGCGGTCGATAGCGCGAGCTTCGGCGATAAAACGCTTGATTTCAGCAGAGAAAGTTTGGCGCTCGGTAGGATCGTCTGGTAGACCAATTAATGGTACAATATCGATAAAGATTCCAAAATAATGATCTGGTGAGGTGGTGTAAGGGGCTTCGATGAGGGTGGTGTTTTTGTTATGTAATTTGCCACCGAGCCAGGGCATTTCAAGAAAGGCGTAAGGCTCTGGAAGCTTTTCATGTAGAATAGTGCGGAATTTTTCGAAGTCTTCTATGGGCATAGCGATGTCCATATCGTCGTCCCATGGGATAAAGCCTTGCCAGAAGTGGACTCCGATAGCGGTGCCAGAAATAGCAAAAAAGTGTAGGTTATTTTCTTGACAAAGTTTGGCAAAGACAAGATAAGTTTGTAAGTTGAGCTGCTGGATTTTTTTAGTGGTGAGGTCGATATCCTTCATAGGTTTATTGTAGCATATTTTTTAATTATTGTAGCCGATGTAAAGTGGTGAATCTTATGCGGTGGGTAGATTTTTTGCTTATTTTTTGTTAGAATAGAAGGGAGGATGAGCAGGGATGTGAAGAAGTTGTTAAAGAAAGCAAATGCAACGCTAAAAGAAGACGGGGCTATGGCGGTGGTGCGAAAGACGCGAAACTGGATAGCTTTTCATGTGAGACGCGGTAATGGGGCGGAAGTTTATAAGGATATTTTACTTATTAATGGTTGTGGGCTGTCTCATCCGGAACGATATCGGGTAAATCATCAGATTGAACAAATGGAATCAAATGGTTTGACGGTGGATAAATTCTTTTATACGGAGATTCGTCCGGAAATGTTGAAATTTTATCGCGGAGTGGTGATTTTCCGGTGCCCGATTACGCCGGCAGTGGAGGAATTGATTGAAAAAGCGCATTATTTTAATAAAAAAGTTTTCTTTGACGTGGATGACTTGGTAATAGATACTAAATATACGAATACGATTAAATATGTGCGGGAGATGAATGCGGAAGATCGAAAATTGTATGACGACGGCGTGAAGCGGATGGGCGAAACCATGAAAAAGTGCGATTATTTAATTACGACGACGCCGGCTTTGAAACGGGAATTAGAAAAATATGGCAAAGAAGTTTTTGTAAATAAAAATGTGGCGAGCGATGAAATGGTGAAGCTCTCATTGCCAGCAGATTTGCAAAGATTTGAAAGTAGAATTATTCGGAAACCGTTTGAAAATTGGAAAAAGTTACCTGAGGTGATTGCGGGACTGGATATTAATTTGGCGCCGATTGAGGGATCGATTTTTAATGAGGCGAAGTCCGAAAATAAATGGACAGAGGCGGCACTATGCAGTGTGGTGACGGTGGCGTCTGATTTTGGAGCGTTTAAAAATGCGATTACGGATGAAAAAGACGGAGTGCTATGTGCTAGTGGGAAAGATTGGTATAAAAAACTGAAAGATTTGATTTTGCATCCGGAAAAGCGGGAAAAAATTGCGACAGTGGCACATCAAAAAGTAATGAAAGAGTATGTGGCAACTTTGTCTGGACTGGATTTAACAAGGTTTATTGAGACTAAATTGGCAAGGAACATTGCTTTTGTGTTGCCGTCTACTAATATTAGTGGTGGGGTAAATGTGGTCTTAAAACATTGCGCAATGCTTAGGGAGCGTGGCTGGGATGTGATGGTGATAAACATGGATAAAAGTGATAAAAATATCGTGAACAAAGAAGTTGGTGAAGTAAACGTGGTAAGTGGCGTGACGCATGACGTGGTGGCGCGGTTTGACCGGATGGTGGCGACGTTATACACAACTTTGGCGTACGTGAAAACTTATGCGGATGTAAAAAAGAAGCTTTATTTGGTACAGAACTATGAGACGAATTTTGGATTTTATGGCGAGTCGCGGCGGAAAGAAGCAAATGCTACTTATAATGCTTTTGACAATATACATTATATTACGATTTCGAAATGGTGTGAAGAGTGGCTGAAGGACGTTTTTGGTAAGAATGTGAAATATGCTCCGAATGGGTTGGACACGGAAAAATTTAAGTTTAAGGAGCGAGAGTTTAAGTCGAGTCGAAAAGTGAAAATTTTGGTGGAGGGGAACTCGGACGATTATTATAAAAATGTGGATGAGAGTTTCAAGATTGTGGAAAAATTGGATCCGGAAAAATACGAAATTATGTATTTGTCTTATCAAGGTAAGCCAAAAGATTGGTACAAAGTGGATAATTTTTATCATAAAGTTTCGCATGATGAGGTGGCGAAGATTTATGGCGAGGCGGATATTTTGTTGAAGTCTAGTTTGTTGGAGAGTTTTTCTTATCCGCCGCTAGAAATGATGGCGACGGGTGGTTATGTGGTGGTGGTGCCGAATGATGGCAATGTGGAATATTTGAAGGACGGTAAAAATTGTTTGTTTTATAATCAAGGCGATATAGAAGACGGGGCTAGTAAAATCGAAAAGTTGGCCACGGACGAAAAGTTACGAAAATCCATGATTAAGCAGATGCAGGAGACGGTGAAGGGCAGGGACTGGAAGGATATCGAGAAACAAATATTGGGCTTGTACGAATGAAGACGATTTTGTATTTGGTGGAAGATGTTGCGGCAGCGCAATTTAGGTACCGGGTAGCGAATGTGAAGGAGACGTGTGAGAAAAGTCGAGAATTTCGAGTGGTCTGGTTCTTAAATTCGGAAATGAAAAAGGCGGAGAAAATTTTGCCGGAAGTGGATTTGGTGGTGATTTTAAGACAGTCAGCAAAGGATGGGAAAGTTTTGAGTTTTATTCGGATGGCGCAGGGTTATGGGAAGAAGGTTTTGTTTGATTTGGATGATTTGATTTTTGACTACCGAGATTTACCGGTTTTGATGAAGTCTACGGGAAGTCGGAATTTTATGTATTGGATGTTGTATTTTGCGGGGGCGAGACGGATTGCGAAGAAGGTGGATGGTTTTATCACGACGAATGATTTTCTGGGGCGGAAATTGAAACGGACGTTTAATAAGCCGTATGTGG
>CAVFVK010000034.1:0-5083 GCA_963626095.1 bacterium
CCACCCCTGTATTAGCACTCTTGACAAACGAGTGCTAGTTTGCTACAATAGAGAGTAGCTTAGCACTCAACATACGAGAGTGCCAACGAAAGGAGATATAATATATGAGCAAAATAATTGGTATCGACCTCGGTACGACGAACTCCGCGTTCGCGTACATGGTCGCCGGGAAACCGGAAGTCATTACAAATAGCGAAGGCGATCGCACGACCCCGTCGGTTGTCGCCGTCACCAAAAAAGGCGAGCGCCTAGTCGGTAAGGTTGCACAACGCCAACGCGTTACTAACCCTAAAAACACAATTTACGGCATTAAGCGCTTAATCGGCCGCAAATTCACCGACAAAGAAGTCGAACGCGACCGCGAAATCAGCCCGTACAAAATCGTGAAAAAAGGCAACGGTGTCGCAGTCGAAATGGACGGCAAAGAATACACGCCAGAAGAAATTTCCGCCATGGTGCTTTCCAAAATCAAAGCCGACGCGGAGGCCTTTCTCGGCGAGCCAGTCACCGAAGCCATCATCACCGTTCCGGCCTACTTCGACGATTCACAACGTCAAGCGACCAAAGACGCTGGCAAAATCGCCGGTCTCGAAGTCAAGCGTATCATCAACGAACCGACCGCCGCGGCCTTGGCCTACGGTCTTGAGTCCAAAAAAGACGAAAAAATCGTTGTCTTCGACCTTGGTGGTGGGACTTTCGACGTCTCGATTTTGGAACTCGGCGACGGTGTGTTCGAAGTAATGTCCACCAACGGCGACACTCACCTCGGTGGTGAAGATTTCGACAACATTCTAGTCAACTTCCTGGTCGACGAATTCAAAAAAGAATCCGGTATCGACATCAAAAAAGACGCCGCTGCCATGCAACGTGTCAAAGACGAAGCCGAAAAGGCAAAAAAGGAACTTTCAAGCTCCACTTCGACCGACATCAACCTTCCGTTCTTGTCTGCCGACGCTGACGGCCCGAAACATTTTGAATACACTTTGACTCGCGCCAAACTCGAAGAGCTCGTCTCGCCTTTGCTTGACCGCCTCGCCGGCCCAGTCGAAAAGGCCTTAAAAGACGCTAAACTCACGACCAAAGACATCGACGAAGTCGTTATGGTCGGTGGTATGACTCGTATGCCGGCCGTCGTCGAAAAAGTCAAATCTATTTTCGGCAAAGACCCAATGCAAGGCGTCAACCCCGACGAAGTCGTCGCTATCGGCGCTGCGATTCAAGGTGGCGTGCTTCAAGGCGACGTTAAGGACATTCTCCTTCTCGACGTCACCCCGCTCACTCTTGGTATCGAAACCATGGGCGGCGTGCGCACTCCTCTAATCGATCGCAACACCACTATCCCGACCTCGAAGTCCGAAACCTTCAGCACTGCAGCCGACAATCAGTCTCAGGTCGAAATTCACGTCCTCCAAGGCGAGCGCGAATTCGCCGCCGACAACAAGTCTCTCGGCCGCTTCATTCTCGACGGTATCGCTCCCGCTCCGCGTGGTATTCCCCAAATCGAAGTTACCTTCAACCTCGATGCTAACGGTATCCTGAACGTTACCGCAAAAGACAAAGGCACCGGCAAAGAGCAATCGATCACCATCCAAAACTCTGGCAACATGAGCAAAGAAGATATCGAAAAGGCCCAAAAAGAAGCCGAAGCTCACGCCGAGGAAGACAAGAAAAAGCGCGATTCTATCGACGCCAAGAACCAACTCGAAAACGCCATTTATCACGCTGAAAAAATGCCGACCGAGTACAAAGACAAAATCTCCGACGACGACAAAGACACGATCAAAAAAGCCGTCGAAGAGGCGAAAAAAGTTCTCGCTGACGAATCTGCCGACAAAGAAAAATTCGAAGATGCCGTCAAAGAACTCAACGAAAAAATCATGCCTATCGGCGCAAAGCTCTACCAATCTGCTAGCTCCGACGCCAAGAACGAAGCGAGCGATGCTAAGGGCGATGCCAAAGCCGATGACAAAAACGACGAGCCTGTCGAAGGTGAAGTTGTAGACAAATAATAATCTACGCTCGCGCATCCTCGCCGAAAATGGTATAATATATCCATGAAGATCGTTATACCAGAACTCGAAAACTCGACTGTACAGGAAGCCATCAAAGACTTTCCCGCAGTCGAGTTTTTGTCTGCTGAAAATCTCGACGCTGCCGCCGAGCTCCTCGTCCAAAACAAAGCCGACTCCATGCTTTCCGGTCTCGACTTTTCCTCGCGCGATGTTCTGCTCGCCTACAAAAACCGCGTCCCTCTATCATCCGACTTTTTTTCCAGTTGTTTTATTTGCAAAAAAGCCGACCAACTTTTCGCTCTCGCCGACGGTGGCGTGAACAAATTGCCGAACAAAGAACAATTTTATTGGATTATCAAAGACACCGCTCGAACTTTCGCTACCTTTTCCGGCGAAACTCCGCGCATCGCTCTGCTTTCTTATTCCACCAACGGCTCTGGCGGCAAAAATCCCGATCTCGAAAAAATCCATTACGCGATCGAAAAAATCCGCGCCGAATTTCCCGACTGGCTCATTGACGGCGAAATGCAACTCGACGCCGCTATCGACCCCGCGATTTCCGCTAAAAAATTCCCCGCCTCACAAATCGCCGGTCGTGCCAACATTCTCATCACCCCCGACCTAAACTCCGGCAACATCCTCTACAAATCCCTCGAACGCTTCGGCGGATTCACTATCGCCGGCCCGATTATTCAAGGTTTCGACCGCCCGCTCGCCGACTTGTCTCGCGGCAGCACCGTTTCCGACATCAAATTAACCCTACAAGTTATCATTAAACTTCTCGAAAGGAGCTAATATGCAAAATTTTGGAACCGACGGCATTCGTGGCAAAGCCGAACAATTCATCCCCGAATTTCTCGCCAAAATCATCCGCGGTCTCGTCAATTACGCCGACAGCGACGACTTTAAAGTTTTTCTCGCCGGCGACACTCGCGAATCCTCGGAATGGATTATCCGCGACCTCGAGACCGCTTGCGAAACTTTCGGTGTCGAATTTTCTTCCGCCGGCGTTTTGCCGACCCCCGCGATTAATTTCTGTTTCGCTAAGATGGGTTTTGATTTCGCCATTGACGTCACCGCTTCGCACAATCCCTACACCGACAACGGCATCAAAATTTTCGAACTCGGTCCCGACGGTCGCGGACAAAAACTCAGTCTAGATGGTCGCGCCAAAATCGAAACTTCCCTCAAAACCGACATTTCTTATTCGCCCGTCGCGCCTTCCGACCGCGCCGACATTTCAGAAGACGCCGTGGAGCTTTACGAAGAGCATTTAAAAAATTATCTCGGCTCGCTCCCCAATTTTACCAACAATTCAAATAACGAAAACTCTAACGTCTCCGACAACAAGTCGTCCACGCCCAAGCTTCCCGATTTTCACGGACTTCATCTCGGTATGGACTGCGCGAACGGCGCCACCAGCGTTATTAACAAAACAGTCTTTGAACAACTCGGCGCCACGGTCGACCTTATCAACTGTTGTAAAAATTACAACACCGAGATTAACCAAAATTGTGGCAGCACCCACCTAGAAGCCCTCCAAAAGCTCGTTCTAGAAAACCATCTCAATTTCGGCGTAGCCTTTGACGGCGACGGCGACCGCGTTTTAATGATCGACGAAACCGGTGCCGAAATCGACGGCGACCAAATTCTCGCCGTTCTCACTAAACATTTTAATTTAGATTCCCTCGCCATCACCGTCATGGCAAACCAAGGTCTCCTAAACTGGGCCAAAAACGCTAATATCAATCTCGAAATCACCGCCGTCGGCGATAGCAACGTCGCCGAAGCCATGCGCACCAAAAACATCCAACTCGGCGGCGAACAATCTGGTCATATCATTCTCCCCGGCCAAGCCACCGGCGACGGCATGCTGACCGCGCTCGTTCTTATGTCAGTCATCGCGAGTACGAACCGACCCTTAAGTTCCCTTGTCAGCATCATCACCAAATTCCCCCAGGTTATCGTTAATCTCCATGCCACTCCCGAGCAAAAACAATCCCTCAAAACTTCCGACGCCGTCAAAAAACTTCTGCTCGACTTTAATAACCGCCTCCAATCCGTCGACGGCCGACTCCTCGTTCGTCCTTCCGGCACCGAAAACTTAATCCGCATCACCATGTGGGGGCGCGACGAATCCGAAATCGGCGCGCTAGCCCAAGAATTAAAAACTAAATTAGGAGAAATTTTATGATTGTCAAAAAACTCGAAACCTACACCCCCGAAGTCGCCGCCCGCGTGCGCGAACTTCTCATTCAACTTTCGCGCAGCGGCAAAGACAAAGGCGAAATCCCTCGCGAATGGTTCGAAGATGTCATCAGCTCGCCCTATCACGACCTGCTCATTGCCGAAGAAGACGGCAAAATCCTCGGCATCGCAACATTGTCAATTTTAATGGGTCCCGGCATCCGCAAAAACGCCTACCTCGAAGATTTCGTCACCGACAGCACCGTCCGCGGCAAAGGCATCGGCTCCGCCCTTTGGCAAGCCATGCTCGAATGGGCCGCCGAAAAAGGCTGCAAAGATCTCGAATTCACCTGTGGCCACGGCCGCGAATCCGCCCAAGCCTTCTACAAACACCACGGCGCCGAAATTTACGACACCAACTTCTTCCGCAACCCCATCACAAAAACCAACCCAGTCAACAAATAAATATGCAACGCATTTGGCAAGCCCGAAAAGAACATAAGCGTAATTCCGTAAGCCACCATCATCGTCAAAACTATCGGCGCGGTTTCACTTTTTAGCATCGTTGTTTTTGTCGTCGCGATTTTCACTTTCGCAGTCTTTATTTCTTTTGCCGACGAAATTTTTACGCCTTTTACTGCCGCCCGCAAAATCAACCCTAACGTCAACACAAACAACGAAATCCCCACTAGTCCCGTTTCGAGCAGCAGCGACATATACTCATTTTGAATAATTTCTTTCGGCGCCGGCGACAGACCGTTTTGATATAGCGCCTCGCCCGCTCCACCAATCCCGACACCAAACCAAACCGTCGTCGGATTTTTCGCCCACACTTCCCCCGCCGCATTCGACAGCCTAATCCGCGTGTCCGTCGATCCCTCCAC
>CAVFVK010000035.1:0-4805 GCA_963626095.1 bacterium
GTTTACCAAAAAGAGCTAGCGCCGAGAGCGTAAATATTGTATAATATAGATATGATATATTTGGACCATGCGGCGGCGACGCCGGTTTCTAAGCGTGCTCTCGAGGCGATGATGCCGTATTTTCGGGAAGAGTTTTTTAATCCTAGTGCGGCGTATTTGCCGGCGAAAAAGGTGGCGGCGGAGTACGAAACGGCGAAAAAGACGATTGCACAGGCGATTGGCGCCAAAAGTGCGGACCTCGTTATTACGGCTGGGGCGACTGAGGCGAATAACTTGGCTTTCACGGCGCTGTCGGCTGGAGGCCCCCAAGTGGCGTCACCTGTCGGGGAGCGGAATGAATCTTCGCTGTTATATCTTGAGACTGAACATCCGTCCGTGGCCGAGGCGGCGAAGGTGTATGGCGGGATGGCGGTGAGGGTGCTGCCGTCCGGAGTGATTGATCTGAACGATTTGCGGGAGAAAATTACCGACGAGACGGAAATGATTTCGGTGGCGGCGGTGAATAATGAGCTGGGGACGATTCAGCCGCTGGCGGAAATTGCGGAAATTATTCGCGAGGTGAAGCTTGAGCGGATGAAAAAGGGCTTAAAGCGGCAGCTGTTGTTTCATTCTGACGCTTCGCAGGCACTGAATCTGTTGGATTTGTCGGTGGCGAGACTAGGGGTGGATCTATTGACGCTAAATTCGGCGAAAGTTTATGGCCCGAAAGGGGTCGGGGCGCTATATGTTTCGCACGAGGCGCGGCTGCATCCTTTGACGGTGGGAGGCGGACAGGAAAAAGGACTGCGTTCGGGGACAGAAAATGTGCCGGGGGTGGTTGGGTTTGCCGAGGCGGTAAAAGAAACAAAGGAACATTTGAATGGTAATCGCAAAAAATATCGCGAGTTAAAGCGGATTTTGCTAACGGAATTACAGGGGTACGAGTTGATTAATAAAAAGCATACGCTTGACAATTTTGTCGTTCTGTGCTATAATGGTTTAGATGCAGAGAGGTTAATTTTCTTACTTGAGGAACAGGGGGTGTATGTGGCGACAGGGGCGGCGTGTGCGGCGTCTAAGGGTGAAAAATCGCGAACTTTGAAGGCGATTGGGCTGACGGATGCGGAAATCGCGGGGTCGCTCAGGCTCTCGCTCGGGGCGACGAATGATGTGGAGCAGATGCACGAGGCGGCGCAGATTATTAATGCGGTGGTCGCGCAAGAGAAAGCGAGGTTGGGGTATGTCGCGAGCTAAGGTTTTTGTAGGTATGAGTGGCGGGGTGGATTCGAGTGTTGCGGCGATGCTACTGGTCGAGCAGGGTTTTGAGGTGGTCGGAGTGTATATGAAAAACTGGTCGGAGGATTTGCCAGGGATGAAATGTCCGTGGGCGGAGGATTTGGCGGATGCGAAACGGGTGGCGGTGAAGCTGGGGATTGATTTTGAAGTGTGGGATTTTGAGCAGGCGTATCGAGAGAAGGTGGTCGAGTATATGCTCGCCGAGTTTCGTAAGGGAAACACGCCGAATCCGGACGTGATGTGTAATCAAGAGATAAAGTTTAAGCTGTTTTACGAAAAGGCAATGGCGGCCGGGGCGGATTTTATTGCTACTGGGCATTATGCTAGAGTTGAACTGGGCGAAGATACTATGTCCCGCTCAGGGTCGCGCCCGATCGGCTCTAAGTGCATACCGGTCGGGCCTACTCTTTTCGGACACGCTCAAGGGCGCTCGCCCAAGCTTACGGTCCTCAAAGAGCAGGCTTCGACCGCTCTGCTGATGCGGGCGGCGGACGAAAACAAGGATCAGACGTATTTTCTGTATCGGATTTCTGATGAGGCGCTAAGCCATACGCTTTTCCCGATTGGAGCGATGAAAAAGCCGGAGGTGAAAAAGCTTGCGGAAGAGCGTGGGCTACATAACGCTTACAAAAAAGAGTCTATGGGGGTGTGTTTTGTGGGCGAGGTGGGAATGAAGGACTTTTTGAAAGAATATATCGATGCGGAGCCGGGGGAAATTCGGGAAATTGAGAGCGAAAGGGTGTTAGGCTATCACGAAGGCGCCATATTTTACACGATTGGTCAACGGCACGGGCTGTATTTATCAGGGGTGGCGGGGGAAGTGAATGACGGGATGCCGTATTATGTGGTGAAAAAAGATGTGGCGAAAAATGTTGTGTATGTGTCGAAAAATTTGAATAATGAGGAGCTGTGGACGGATAAATTGGGACTTCGAGATGTGTTTTTGCGAGCGGGGGCGGATAGTTTAGTGTCGGCAGAACAAACGGAGCCGAAAGTTTCAGAAAAAGCGAGCGAAAATGACAACGAAAAGTCGAAAACTGAGGTTTTAGTGCGGTTGCGACACCGCGCACCGTTAATTCCGGCGAAATTTGACGGTAAAACACTATTTTTTGAGCAAAAAGTCAAGCGCCCCGCCTCAGGGCAGAGCGCCGTGCTTTATGATGATGAGATTTGCCTTGGTGGCGGAATTATTGCCTAAATTTACGCCGCAATCATCATGAGATTCGCGAACAGCAATGTCGCCGCGAGCACGCTCATCGAAATCACGAAGAACATGTTCGAGTTTTGTTGCTGTTTTTGCTTTTGTTGGCATTTTTTCGCCGGGCAAGACTTTGCTTTCGGGCAAGCTTGCGCCTTTTTTGCGGTTTTAGTCGCAGTTTTCTTTTTTGCTTGTGCCATTTTGGATCCTTTTGATATTAAATAATACTTATGCTTATTATAGCACAATGATGAGAAAAAGAAAAGTTTTCGCGCTGCTATCGAGGATATGGCGCTAGATGTATTTTTTACCGTTAAATTTGCCATAAATTTTTAGAGCCGCCCTAAGACCAAACAGGTGATAATATTTGATATAGCCAGCCAGCCAATGATTTTGTGCGAAAATTATATTTTTAACCGTACCTCTTGGATGTCTTAACATCATCTTATAAAAAGCTCTTTGCGAATAGCGCATATCGACGAGTTTGAAAGACGTTTTATCGACAAAGCCACTGTCGAACTCAATATCGCCAAGAGTTTCGACTTCCGCGCGCGAAGGATGCCCGATAAGGCGACATAAATATTTTTTAGACACCAGATTAAAATAATCGTATGGAGCCAAATCAAGATTTCGGAAATATTCGGCCCCTTGGTGCATGCCTCGACAGATGAGCTTTAGACGATATTCGTCGGCTTCGAATTGAGGTTTATTGGTATAGGCATATTCCCACAGAACTGCATTCCAAATGGTACGATCTTTGCTATCTCGGATGTTCGGCATTAAATAACCATCGAGATGGGTATGTTTAATTGGAAATCTGTCCGCCGGATGAGCACCTAAATATAAGCCGCTAATTTTTTTATCACTATCTAGATTATTGCAGAACTCCGTGAATAGGATCTGAACCGTTCCGCCCCAGCCGACGTCAACAATAACAGCCCGTTGCGAGATTTCGGTGACTAGCATAAGCACATAATCATAGGCATTTTTTAATTCGCGCTTGCGTTTTGTGCTTATATACGTGATTTCGTGGTATAGGGTTTTAAAAAAATCTTTGTCGTTGCGCAAATTGAGCGACATTTCGCCACACGGATATTCTTCACCGAAAATAAATTTATACGCTTCAAACCGTGAGCCGTCAACCTCGCCGTAGTTAATTAAGCCCATAATTGAGCGCAGGTTATGTTCGAAATTATCGTTTTTCAAAAGTTGGTAGATTAGCGCGCGAAACATCATTCTGCGGTTTAATTTATCGGCAATAATGACATTTTTTCGAGACAACACATCGGCAAATTCGGCTTTGGTAATTTCACCGAAGAATTTGGCTTCACTACTCGTGAGAATAAAAGTTGTGTCCGGGGCATTATTAGCAGAAATGGCAACGTGGGCAAGAAAACTAAACAAAGGCAAAGAGAATAATTCTCCGTATTTAATCCAGATATCACTAGTTTTTTCTGCTTTTAGCTCATGTTGCAACCGGAAAAGCTCTGTTTTTTGCAATTTTTCCATTTTTTGAGCGATTTTTCTATGGTTTGCTTTATTCTCAACAACTTGGTGAATATTTTTTAGCCAAAAAGCTTCGCTGCCAGCCCGGCGTGGCATGATATAATCCGCGGTGCGGTTGTCGCCAACGTGCAAGTTGGCGGAAAGTTCGAATGAGCTCCCGAATATTTCAGGTCTAGACAATTGATAAAAAATGCTCGCATCGTATTTGGCGGATTTTACATCTGTGGAAGTAATGCCATCATCAAAACAGGTGATATCATGGGCGGACAAAAGCATTTTTACCTGTTTCGTCGTAAGGTACATATCAGAAACGAAATAGATTTTTAAATCTGGACGAGATTTTTTAAGCTGCTTGATACAATTAATTAGTGGTCGGTTAGGTATTAGCTTGTCAATTTCGGTTTCTAGTTCAATCGTAATCATCTCTTTTACCATCTGCGTAGCGGCCGTTTCGGTGATTTTGACGTTGTACAACATAGCGGTAATGTATACCAAATTCTTAAACCAACTTTCTAAGGTGACGTCGTAATGAATATGTCGCTTGACGTCTTTCTCGGTTTTGACATATTTATTATAGATATCAAAAAGTTCATTGCGCGCATACAGGCGCAGCGAATAGATTTTTTCTACGGTGATTTTAGAATTAATGTTTTTTCTAAAGAGGGGCAACCATTTTTTAGCAACCAGTAAAAACTGTTGGTTTTCCGGATGGATTTTGCGCATTAGGATAGTATCAAAGACATCAAACGTCAGAGTTTTGATGTTTTGGTCCTGACAGACAAGGTCGTAAAGTTTCGAGATACTTTTCATATCTTATAATTATATA
>CAVFVK010000036.1:0-2899 GCA_963626095.1 bacterium
ATAGAATGTTACTTTCATTTTAAATTCATAAAGAAGTCCAAAAATAAAAAAGTTACTGTCGTCGTAGACGAGCAGTAACACTACAACCTGATGAGTTTCTAGAGCTCATCTTATGATTTAAGTATAACAAATATGAAAGTTTTTGCAAGTTTTTAGGGAAAAAGGGGAGATATGGTATAATTGGAGTATGCGGAAGAAGTCCGATTCTATTTTGAGAATATTGTTGATTATTGGGGATGCGGTGGCGCTTTTGGCGTCATTCGCGATGGCGTATTTTATTCGGGTGAAAGTGGATCCGCGACCGTTTACGTTTGAGTCGCAGTTTTTTGATTTTGTGCAGACGGTGGTGTGGTTGGTGCCGGTGATGTTGGTGATTTTGGCAGCGCTGGGGCTGTATCGGAAAAGTATTTTTCTGGGGGCGACGCGGTTGCCGGAGCGAAGCAGAGTGGCGCTCGCGGCGGTGCTGTCGGTGGCAGCGCTGATTGTGTATGACTTTTTCGCGGGGGAGAATTTGTTCCCGGTGCGGATTATGGCGCTGACGTCGGTGCTACTTTCGTTTATCTTTTTGCTGTGTGAGCGAGTGTTGGTGCGGTTTATTGTGCGACAAATTTTCAAAAGTGATTATGGCGCGAAGCGGGCGGTGATTGTGGGGAATTCGAAAAATACGGAATATTTGGCGGATTATATCACCTCGACACCGGAGGCGGGGTATCGGTTGGCGGGGGTGGTGGCAAATAAAAAATACATTCCGAAAGATTTGAAAACGCATCAATATTCATCGGTGAAAGAGGCGCTTCGGAAGGCACGGGCGGACGTGATTTTTCAGACGGATGAGAAATCGACAGAATACGTTTATAAACGGGCGGTGGAGCATCATTTGTTGTATTATTTTGTGCCGAGTGAGACGGCGTTGTCGTCGCATTTTGGGGAACTAGAACTTATCGGGGCGACGCCGGCGGTGCTAGTGATGACGACACCACTGGTTGGTGGATATGCGGTGGTAAAGCGGACGTTCGATATTTTGTTTTCGCTAGTAGCGATTATTATTGCGGCGATTCCGATGTTGATTGTGTGGTTGATTTTGAAAATTACGGATGTGAAAAGTCCGGCGATTTATGCGGATGAGCGACTTACGCAATACAACCGGCGGTTTAAATGTTATAAGTTTCGGTCGATGAAGCCGGAGTATTCGGGGATGACGGCGGAGGAGGCGTTTATTAAAATGGGCAAGCCGGAGGTGATTAAAAAGTATCGGAAAAACGGGGATTATTTGAAAAATGATCCGCGGATTACGAAATTTGGGCATTTTATTCGGAAAACGTCGCTGGATGAGTTGCCGCAATTGTTTAATATTTTGAAGGGGGACATTTCGTTGATTGGGCCGCGGGCGCTGTTGCCGGGAGAATTGCGTGATTATGGGGACCGGTCGTTGATTTTGACGGTGAAGTCGGGGCTGACGGGATTTGCGCAGGTTTCGGGGCGGCGCGATATTCCGTTTGAGGAACGGCGAGCGCTGGATATTTATTATGTGCGGAATTGGTCGCTAACTTTGGACGCGCAGATTTTCTTTAAGACGATTGCGATGGTGGTGAAGCGGGACGGAGCGAAGTAGATGGGAAAGAAGATGACGAAAAAGACGATGAAGGGGGTAAAAAATGACGATGCGATGAAGGTGGCGATTGTTTGTGATTGGTTGACGAATGTGGGGGGAGCGGAAAAGGTGCTGCTACGCATTCATAAACTGTTTCCGGAGGCGCCGATTTATACTTCAAAATATGATCCGGAGGGGATTGATTGGTTTTCGGATGCGGAAGTGCGGATGGGGTGGCTACAAGTTTTTCCGTCTGTGATGCGGCGGATTTTGGGGCCGTTAAGGCAGTGGTATTTTTCGCGTTTGGATTTGTCGGAATACGATTTGATCATTTCGGTGACGGGGGCGGAGGCGAAGTCCGTGAAGTCGGGACGAAGACTTCACACGTTGAAAGTGAAAAATGATGGAAAAGGGCAGGAGGGGAAAAATCCGCGTGGGATTCATATTTCGTATTGTCATGTACCGACGCAATATTATTGGCAGATGTATGATGATTATGTGAAAAATCCAGGGTTTGGGGTATTGAATCCGGTGGTAAGGTTGTTTTTCAAGTTGTTGGTGCGACCTTTGCGGAAAGCAGACCTAAGGGCGGCACAAAATCCGGATTATTTCGTGACGATTTCGGAATATGCGAAGGAGGCGATTAAAAAATATTACGGGCGAGAGGCGGTGGTGGTGCATCCGCCGGTGGAACTGAAGGATTTTTGCGTGGAGCAAAAAGGTAAGGCTGAGATGCGTTCTGACAAAGAGAAAAGTTGTGATAGGAAACAGGGGTCAAGTTGTGGAAAACCTGTGGAAAACTTTTATGTGGTGACGAGTAGGCAGGTGAATTGGAAGAGGCTGGACCTTGCGGTGAAGGCGTGTATGATGACGCAGCGGAAGTTGGTGGTGATTGGTGAGGGGCCGGAGCATAAAAAGTTGGTGAAGCTGGCGAAAGATTCGGGGTTGGTGGAGTTTTTGCCGGCGATGGACAAAAAAGAATTGGCGAAATATTTGCAGCGGGCGAAGGGGTATTTGTTCCCGAGTATGGAACCGTTTGGGATTGCGCCGGTGGAGGCTTTGGCGGCGGGCTGTCCGGTGATTGCATTTTGTGAAGGCGGGGCGCGAGATTATGTGATTGATGGGGAAAATGGGATTTTGTTTGAAAAACAGACGGCGACGTCACTTGCAGAGGCGATTTTGAAGTTTGAAAAGATGAATTTTCGGCGAGAAAAAGTGGCGAAAACAGCGACGAAATTTGATGAAGTACGGTTTGATGCGGAGTTGAAAAACTTTGTGAAAAAATGTGAGAAGAAAAATGGCGCGGGG
>CAVFVK010000037.1:0-2887 GCA_963626095.1 bacterium
CGCAATGGGTGCTTTCTTATTGGTTCTCGGTCGAACATTCTTCGAAAAACTTCAAAAAACAAATTCATACAAGAGCGAAGGAATTTGCGGAAAAGAATTTTGAAAAATATACACCGGAAAGTGATAAAGTAAAAAATGAGGTGATTTGGATTTGGAAAAATAGTTTGGCGCGAAGGGCAATGCGGCGGACGAGAAGTGTGGCGGCGCGGATGTATAAAAAAGTGAATATTAGACATCGGCAACAGCGGTATATTAATTCTGAGCTTGAGAGGATGCTGGACAAGTATGATGAGATGGTGAAACGAATAAAAGAAATAGAGGAGGAAAAATGAATATAGATTATTTAATTGTGGGGGCGGGAGTGTTCGGTGCGACAGTTGCGGAAAGGTTGGCGAATGCTGGAAAAAAAGTTTTGGTGATCGATCGGCGAGAGCACTTAGCGGGAAATATTTATTCTTATACGGATCCAGAAACGGGGATTGAAGTTCATAAATATGGCTCGCATATTTTTCATACGGAATCGGATGAAGTGTGGGATTATGTGACGAAATTTATGGATTTTAATGATTATACACATACGGTAAATACGCGACATGAAGGAAAATTGTATCCGATGCCGATTAATTTAGATACGGTGAACTTGTTATATGGAACGGAAATGTCGGCGGAAGAGGCGGAGGAGTTTGTGAAGGCGGAAGCAAAGCAAGATACGGAGCGGTTAGGGATAAAAGAGCCGAAGAATTTTGAGGAAAAAGGAATTAGTTTGGTTGGTGAAAAATTATACACGGCCTTTTTGAAAAATTATACGGAAAAGCAATGGCATACTTCAGCGAAAAATTTGTCGGCGGAAATTTTGAAACGAATTCCGGTGCGCTTTTCGCATGATAATCGATATTTTATGACTGCAAAACATCAGGGGATCCCTTGTGATGGATATACGAAGATGGTAGAAAAGATGTTGGAGAATGAAAATATTGAGGTGCAGCTCGGGACAGATTTTAAAGAAGTGAAAAATGAGATTCCGGAGAAAACGAAAATTATTTATTGTGGGCAAGTTGATGAATTATTTGACTATGAACTCGGGGTTTTGCCGTGGCGATCGCTTCGGTTTGAGGAAGAAAAAACTAAAGACGGGCTTGGCGAGGCAGTGATCAACGAAGCGGATGCGGATGTGTCATATACGCGGTCGCATGATTATAAATATTATCAAATTCATCAGCCGGAAGTGGTAGAGCAGAAACTTTCGATCGTGGCGCGAGAATATCCGGCGGATTTCGAGAAGGGCGGGGATGCATATTATCCGGTAGATACAGAAGAATCACAAGGGTTGTATCGGAAATATGTTGAGCTTTGTCAGAAGCGATATCCACAGATGATTTTAGGTGGACGACTTGGGGCATATCAGTATTGGGATATGGATAAAGCGATATTGAATGCGTTGGGGATGGCGGAAGGATTAATAAAGGATGAGATTCGTTAAAAAAATAAAAGGAAAAATTTTGCCTCCATCATCGAAATATTTTGGGGAGGAAATGCGATTTTTTAGAGATAAAATTGATGAGCTAAATTATTACAATAAAAAAATTGAAAAAATTGAAGAACACTTTAATAAAATTGAACAAAAAATTGATGCTTTTGAAAAAGAATCAATAAGAAGGTTTAAAATTCAAGATAAAAAAATGAGGCTTTATGCTACTCAGCTCTATCGAAGGGACGGAGAAAATAGTCATGATGCAGAAATAAGACTTTTTGATAATTTACCAAATGCGCAAGGTTTTATGGCGCTTTATCAAAAGGCGAATACTAAGCTCTTGAGATCATTGATAGAGATTTTAGAAGAAAATAAATTAGATTATTGGTTTGTCTATGGTTCGTGTATCGCCTGTAGGTCGCGAAAGAGAGCAATTCCTTGGGATGACGATATTGATATTTCGATGACCCGTTCGGATTTTGAAAAATTGAAAAAGGTTATGCATGAAAAGAAAGAATATAGAATTAATATTGTTTATGATGCTTGGGGAATGAATCGACAATATCGCTTTTCTTCGACCAACCCGAATTTACATAATTTTGTTGATATTACACCTTGTGACCTAGCAATAAAGCCAGATTGGCGGGCGAATGAAAAATATCTTGAACTAAGAAACGCATTAGAAAAAGAAATAAAAGAAAGACCGGAATTTGCATATTGGAGAGAGGTCGGGTGTCTAGCTGCGGATGGAAGCCGGCTTCTAGTAGAAAAAATAGATAAAACTAAATTAAATGATAGTAAAACAAGAGAAATAATAAGATTAGCAGATGAAATGTTTGAGAGATATTTGGAAAAAGCTAAAGAACTTGGGATGGTATGTGATTCTGATGAAGCTAAGTCTGTGGTTTTTGCACTAGATAATTGTATCGATGATGCTGGGAAAAAACGAATGCTTTTTTGGGACAGAAGAATGATTTTCCCAACGAAAAAGATGAAATATGAAAATTTATTTGTTCGAGTGCCAAATCAAGTGGATGATTTTTGCACTTTGATGTATGAAGGTTGGCCATATATTTCGGATGATGTTTGTGGCGATAGGACTCATTTTCGAAATGAGAATAAAAGTGTCGAAACGGTTGAAGGACTGAAAGCTTTTTTGGAAGAATGATAGGATCAGGTTTTAACCCCAGAGATTTTCATAAGCCTTGGCGACGGTATTGGGGTCGCTGTCTAGTTTGATTTTGCCGTTTTCGATAAGGATGGCGCGGTCGCAGAATTTGCGAACAGCGGACATGCTGTGGGTGACGAGGATGACTGTTTGATTGCCGTGGAGGGAGGCAAAGTAGTCGTTGCACTTTTGCTGGAAGGCGGCGTCGCCGACGGCGAGGACTTCGTCGAGAAGGAGAATGTCGCCTT
>CAVFVK010000038.1:0-2769 GCA_963626095.1 bacterium
TATTCAGATTATTGCTTCGGAAACCGAAGAGGGGCTGATTACTACAAATCCGAGCAAATAAAAGCTTTTTATGTTATAATATATGGTATGAAGCGGTTTTTCACGAGCTTGATTTCGGCAATGTTAGTGGTGTTGTTGCCGGCGTCGACTTATGCGCTGGATGCGTCATTTTTGGACTTTTTTGCGCAGAATAACATTTTATATTATGACCCGTCGGAAACGGCTTGTACTCCGGTGACAATTCAGGGTTCGGAAGTGACGGTGATTGGGGATTCGATTTCGGTGGGGGCGAAGAGCGAATACGAGTCGCAACTTTCGGGCGTGGATTTGGAAGAAAAAACTTATAATGGCACAACTTATGAAATCGTGCAAGTGTCGAAACATTTTGCGATGGACGCGAGCGGGAATTATTCGGGACTGACGATTGCGAAAGAAATGGAAAAGCAGGGGGATTTGAGGACTTATGTGGTGTTTGCGCTAGGGACGAACGACCCGGGGGCGGTGACGGCGACGCAGATTGATGAGTTGATGGATGCGATTGGGACGAATCACAAGGTGGTGCTGACGACTAATTATGCGTACGAGAATCAGTTGGATTATAGCGGGAACAATGCGGCGATTTTGGCGGCGAAAGAAAAATATGATGGCAAAATTGCGGTGGCGGACTGGGCGAGCGTGGCGGCGGAAAAACCGAGTTTGATTGGTGATGCTTATGTGCATCCGAATGCGGAGGGTTCGAAAGAATTTGTAAGTTTAATTAAGCAGGCGCTAGCTGATTTTACGGAAAATTCGATTACGGGGGTGGGGAGCAATAAAAATTATGCCGGAGCTGAAGTGTGGAGTGCGGCGGAGTTGCAGGCGATTGAGGAGAATAAAGAAATTTATAAAGAAGCGGCGGATAAATATAATTTTCCGTGGCAGGTGATGGCGGTGTTGCATCACCAAGAGACGAGTCTTCGGCGGTATAATCCGTCTAATGGGCAGGGGGTGTATCAGTTGTATACTTATACGGCGGGCGGGACGAATGCAAATCGGTTTACGCCGGCGGATTCGATTTCGGAAGAGGAATTTCGAAGGCAGACTTTGATTGCGGCGGAACTCGTGAGTCAGATGGCGGGGGACTTGAACGATAATGATAACGTGAAAAAATTGTTCTTTATGTATAATGGGACGGCGAGTGTGTATGTGCAGAAGGCGATTAATATGGGCTTTTCGGAGGAAGAGGCTAAAAACGGCGAAGGCTCGGCGTATGTGATGAATCGGTATGATGCGCAGCGCGACCCGACCAGTTCGGCGATGAGTTCGTATTGGCCGGGGCGATTTGTGGCAGATGGAGTGTATGACTCGAGTTCGGTGACGAATATTTTTGGGGCGTATGTACTGTATGAGGCGATTGCGGGGAGTTCGTATTGTTCTTGGGGCGGGGGGACGATTGCGGAGACGGCGATTTATTTGTCGTGGGAGGGGCATGGTCACGCGATAACGGACCCGAAGCCAGAATACGAGGCGGCGATGAAAGAGGTGGGGGCGTGGATTTTGCCGTGTGGTTCGAACGGGGAGTGTCCGTATTATGGGGCGAGCTGTGATCAGTTTGTGGGGACGGTGATGCGGTATTCGGGGGCGGATCCGAATTTCCCGATTTTCTTTGGTTATGGTTTGGTGGAATATTTGGAGTCGCATACGGAAATGTATATGAAAGTGGATCACCAAAACAATGTGGCGAATTTGGAGCCAGGGGATATCTTTATCACTTATGCAAATGGGAACCATATCTATTTGTATATTGGGGAGATTAATGGCGAGCCGTCGCAAGCGTCGGCATCTTGGGGTGATAGGACGGGCGAGCATTTTGCGGGCGTATATTTCTCGGATAGTGGCGGGTCGCGAGTGTATGATGTGTACAGGAGGATTAACTTTTAATGTGGGCTGAATTTTTAGTGAAACATAAAAAGGCGACGATTGCCGGTATTGCGACGGTGTTAGTGGCAATAATCGCGATTTCGGTGTATTTTATTGTGGATAATTTGGCAAGGACGGTAACGGTGAAAGTGATTGTGGCGCCGAGCATGGCGACGGTGAAAATTGGGGAGGAAAAATTTGCGACTTATGGAGAGTTTAGAATTCGGCCGGGGGAATATGCGGTGGAAGTTGTTGCAGAGGGGTTTGTGGCGAAAAGTACGGAAATTGAGGCGGTAGCGGGAGAGACGGCGGAAATAAAGTTGTATCTTGAAGCGGAGGAGGGGAATAATTATTATAGCGAGAATGCAAAAGACGCGACGATTTTGGGGGATTTGAAGGCGGCTGAGACACAACAAAAAGTGGATGAATTAAAAAAAGAATATCCGATTTTGGAAAAGTTGCCGATTAAGATTGATTTTTATACGAAGGATTATTCGCGGCGGGTAAAATATACGATTGCCTATCAGCTGGAGGATGGGAATGACGGATTTTCTATTGTGATTTCGGATTATACGGGCGGGAATTATGAGGCGGCGCTAGAAAAATTGACGGCGCGCGGGGCGGTTCTAAAAGATTATAAAATTCGGTACGAGGATTTGTCGGGGACTGATGGATGGGGGAGGGCGGAGTAGGATTTTCGTGGCGGGGTGGCCGCGGTAGGTTTTGGAGTGGGATGGCTTAGATGAATTTCGCGGCGGGATGGTCTAGGTGGGTTTTAGGGGTTTGAGTATTGTGATGATAGGGGGACGAAATTATAGTTTAGCACTCTTGCATTTGGAGTGCTAATGAGTTATAATAGAGAGTATGGCA
>CAVFVK010000039.1:0-2717 GCA_963626095.1 bacterium
ATCAACCGACCTCTAGAGGCCGGTTTTATTAATATATAGAAAGGAAATATGGAAGGTTTAGATTTGAAGCAAATGTCGACCATGGTTGACATCATTGCCGAAGAAAAAGGTCTGCCTCGCGAGACGGTGCTATCCGTTATCGAACAGGCCATTGCCGCCGCTTGGCGCAAAGACAACGGCGACCGCGAAATGAATGTTCGCGCAGTCCTCAATACTAAAACCGGCGAGGCCGACGTGTTTGTCGCTCGCGAAGTTATCGAAGAAGGTGTTGGCTACAACCCCTCGACCGAACTTCCGCTCGATATCGCGGTCAAGACCCACCCGGATGCCAAGCTCGGCGACATCGTCGAGGACAAATACAAAGTCGCCACTTTTGGTCGGGTGGCTGCCGGCACCGCAAAACAGGTCATCATCCAACGCCTGCGTGAAGCCGAAAACGACGCCGTACTCACGGCTTTCGAAGACAAAATCGGCACCATCGTTACCGGCACCGTCGCTCGCGTCGAGCCCAAGCTCGTCCGCATCGACCTCGGTCGCGCAACGGGAATTATGCCTCGTTCCGAACAAATCGACGGCGAATATTACACCATCGGCTCGCGTGTAAAGGTCTTAATTAAGCGCATTGAGCGCGGCGAACGTGGCGCCCAACTAATCTTGTCGCGTGGTAGCGCCGAATTTGTCGAGTACCTCTTCCGCCAGGAAGTTCCAGAACTCGAAAATGGCGCCGTCGAAATCCGTGGCATCGCCCGCGAGGCCGGTCGTCGCACCAAAATCGCCGTCATGTCCACCATCCCAGGGGTCGACCCAGTTGGCACCTTTGTCGGTAGCCGTGGCGTTCGCGTCCAAGCTGTAATGAACGAAATCGGCGAACACGAAAAAATCGACGTCATCACCTGGAGCGACAACACTCAGGAATACATCCGCGAGGCCTTGTCTCCAGCCGAAGTGATCAAAGTCGAAGTTAGTGGCAAAAAAGCCAAAGTCACCGTTTCCGAGGAGATGCAATCCATTGCCATCGGCAAACAGGGGCAAAACGTTCGCCTTGCTTCGAAGTTAACTGGCTACGATATCGATATCGAACTCGCCAAATCCACTCCGAAAAAGGCCCGCAAAAACGTTGAGGATTCCCTTCTCTCCGCTCTTGAAGAAGCCGAGGGGGACGAATAACTGAATACATCAAAAAATCACCCGATAGGGTGATTTTTTGATAATTTGGCACCTTCCTAGTTTCCCGCTGTTGCAGTATAATCGGCGCTACTGGGCTTGACTGCTGTGTTCGGAATGGGAACAGGTATTTCCCCAGCGCTATGGGCACCAAATCGCACGCTCGCTTGAAACAAGCGAACTATTGATGTCCATTAAGGGCCATAAAGATTTTAAAAACCTCGCGACGTTTCAATTTTAGGCACGTGCCTAATTTTTAGGCACCAGTCCAAAATCCATTCAAACGTCGGTTGCTAGTTAAGTCCCTCCCGTGTTTCCGCCGCGACCTAAGTCTTACCGAAAACACGGAACATAAAAAGGCGATGGACCTATTAGTACTACTCAGCTCCACGCGTTACCGCGCTTCCACTTATAGCCTATCAACCAGATCTTCTTTCTGGAGTCTCCTAGGGAATCCTTATCTTGGAGTGGGCTTCGCGCTTAATATGCTTTCAGCGCTTATCTCTTCCGAACATAGCTACCCGGCGATGCAGTAGGTGACCACAACCGGCACACTAGAGGTTCGTCCATCTCGGTCCTCTCGTACTAGAGACAGATCTCCTCAAGATTCCTAACGATCATGCCGGATATAAACCGAACTGTCTCACGACGTTCTGAACCCAGCTCGCGTACCACTTTAACCGGCGAACAGCCGGACCCTTGGAAGGTGCTCCCCCTCCAGGATGTGATGAGCCGACATCGAGGTGCCAAACCGCGCCGTCTATGTGAACTATTGGGCGCGATCAGCCTGTTATCCCCAGGGTAACTTTTATCCGTGTGCGCTGTCTTTCCCACGTAAATTGAACCGAAGTTCTATACAGCGGGTCACTTGCTCCCACTTTCGTGTCTGATTGGATTGTAGTCCTCACAGTCAAGCTGGCTTTTGCGCATACACTATCACTACGATTTCCATCCGTAGTTAGCCAACCTTTGAACGCCTCCGCTACTCTTTAGGAGGCAACCGCCCCAGTTAAACTACCCGCCATGCACGGTCCGCTTGGCCGATCAGGTCAAGCGTGAGACTGTTAAAATACTCAGGGTGGTATTTCACATTTCGACTCCACAAATACTGGCGTATCTGCTTCAAAGTCTTCCACCTATTCTACACAAAATATCCCAACAATCAATGCAAAGTTGTAGTAAAGCTCCATGGGGTCTTCTCGTCCTGGCATGATCAGACGGCATCTTTACCGCCAATGCACGTTCACCGAGGCCTTCGCCGAGACAGTGCCCACATGATTACTCCATTCGTGCGGGTCTGAACTTACCAGACAAGGAATTTCGCTACCTTAGGACGATCATAGTTATCGCCGCCGTTCACCGGGGCTTCAGTTTGAACCGTGAAGCTCTCCCCTTAACCTTCCGGCACTGGGCAGGAGTCAGCCCCTATACATCCGCTTTCGCGTTAGCAGAGACCTGTGTTTTTGGTAAACAGTTCCGTGGGCTCTTTAGCTGCGGCCCTCTCATCAAATTGACGATTAGGCTGCCAAAGTCTGTGTCTCGACAAAAGATTT
>CAVFVK010000040.1:0-2571 GCA_963626095.1 bacterium
TCACCAACTAGAAAAGACCGCAGGTCTTTTTTTAGTTGGTGACGAGAAGGGAGTGACGAAGTCCCTCCCGCCGAGATTATTTCTCAAAAATAAACAGATATTCGTGCGCAAGCAACAAAAAGTTATATTTAACGCTGTTCGTTTTCCAATATCCAGTCGCTCGGCAATTATGTTGTTCTTTCATAATAATTTCTTTCAATTTAAAGCCAGCATCTTCAAATATTTGCATCGTTTTAAAACTAAGCGGAATAACATGACCTTTTTGGCGCGTATCACCCATTAGAATTGCGCAGAATTTGCCAAACTTTAGTACGCGATAGCTTTCTGACGCTACGCTTTTCATTTGTTCTAGAAATTCATTAACTTTAAAATTCGATAAATCCTGTGGGATATCTTGACCTTCACTGTAGTGGATAATATTTGCGTACGGCGGATGCGTACATATTAGGTCAATACTTTCATCCGGAAGTGGCTTTAAGCTCCGCGCATCACATTTTGACACCTTAACTATACCATCCGCGCCCTCGTGTTTGAATTTGACTTTCTCACGACATCTTTGGAGCGCAATTGGGTTAACATCCATGCCAATTATGTTGCGGTTCAGCAGTTTCGCTTCCACTAGTGTAGTCCCGCCACCGGCAAATTGGTCAAGAACCCAGTCTCCTTCTTTTGAATAGCGTAGTAGAATGTTTCTCGGAATGTATGGCGACCAATTTCCACGCCATTTTGCATCGTGGGTAGCCCAATTGCCACGATTAGGAAAACTCCAAACGCTTGTCATTTCTAGCTCGAAATCTTCCGGCTCCCATTTTGTAATTCTCTTATCGGGCATAGACGAGCTATTCTCCTTCAGCTTCCGGAACCGGCAAGCCAAGTCTTGTTAGCGGAATATACTCGAAATAATAATCGCAATTAACGCTATGAATATAGTCGAGGACGTCTTTATACTTCGGATCTCTAAACCAATTATCCAGCAGATAAATATATTCAACGTCAATATTAGCCTTAGACATAAGTTTCTGATACTGTTTCTTCTTAAAATCGCAGGTCTGAAGTTTTTCATCAACGGAGCCGGCAACCTCTTGATGTTTACACTCGATGATAAATAAAATATTATTCAAAATTACATAAATGCTATCGTCCGGTAGAAGTCGCTTTGAAATATATTTCGTCCAGTCGATGCCGAGTTCTTCCAGGAAAACATTATAGAATTTATGTTTCTTGAAAACCCTTGCGACAAGCTCATCATTATAAAAAATCTCTTCGTTGTTTTCTACGCGATAGCCGTCTTGTTTTGAGAGAAACGTCGCTAAATCCGTCTTGCCCTCGAAAATTAAACCTGTTTTTGTATTCCCGCCATAGATACCACCTTTCTTCATATTTATTCCTTTCTTAAAAATTTGATATTAATAATTCGTTAATTTTTCCGCGCTTATCACTATTTCGGTTTATCATGCGTGTTGCGGACACACGTTTGATATTTTGTTTTGCATAGGCGTCGTCAAAGAAGTTATCGTCTTTATTGGTATTCTTCGGATCGGAGTTGCTTGCGACTATTTTTGCTCCTTTTCTATCTAACTCCTGAACAAATTTCGCAAGCTCTAATTGGTTTTTGTCGTCAAACATGCCCTCTGTATAGGAAGTAAAGTTGGCGGTCGGCGTTAGCGGGCGATATGGCGGATCGAAATACACAAATGTTTTATCATCTATAAAATCACCAGATTCTTTATAGTCGCCGCATACTATCTTTACGTTCTGCAATTTCTTGGATACCGCTCTTAAGTTATGCTCGTTACAGATGAGCGGATTCTTGTATGCGCCCATCGGTACGTTGTATTCGCCCTTACGATTTACCCGATATAAACCATTAAAGCAAGTTTTGTTAAGGAAAATCATTAAGGCAGCTAGCTCAACCCCGTTTTCTTTTTTGCCTTTAAGTTCATTAAAACATGCACGTTTGGCGAAGTAAGTTTCTTTGCGTCCATCGTTGTCTAATGCTAGATAATCCCCCTCAAAGCGCCTTAAAACGTCCAATAGCGCGTCAATATCGTCTCGAATTGTTGTATATGCATTTATTAGCTCTGCATTAATATCACTAATATAGACCTCTTGAAGCTCAAATTTGTTTAAGATATCAAACAAAACTGCGCCGCCGCCAACGAACGGCTCTGCGTATTTTGTTATAGAAGTATCTTTGGCGAAAGGGTAGTATTGTTCGATTTCTTTGAGCAGTTGACCTTTTCCGCCAGCCCATTTCAAAAATGGTTTTGTTTCAATATTAGTTAACGATGCTTCTTTTGTCCGGGCATCTATTGGTTTTTTAGCATCACATGGAATTACCCACGAATTCCCAACAAACATAGCTCCGACAATACGGCCCTCAGAGCATAAAGTAGCTACTCTCCTTTGAGAGATATCCCATTTTGTAGCGGTGTCTTTTGCCGAAATATAATTCATTTTGCCTCACTTATCTATTTATCATTATATTCCAAATCTAGAATAATACTAGATCTAAATTATTAATTCCAAAAACTCCGCCTCCCCCATCGTCGCCACCCCCAACTTTTCCGC
>CAVFVK010000041.1:0-2415 GCA_963626095.1 bacterium
AATCCCCCGTCTCCGGTTCGTCAATAATATCCAAGTCTTTTGCGCTCAAAATGTCATCTTTCTTACCGCTCATTACCCTCAATTATACCCCATTTCCCCAACTTCCGCAACCCGCATGCACTAAATCACCACATCATTTAAAGTTATTCCTATCTCAACGCAATATTCAGCGTCGCCTGCATAAAATATCCATGATATGACGCCAGCGAACGTTCGTATTTTTCCACATTATACCTCGCCAAAATTTTCAATCTCGTCCGAATCCGTCGCACCGTCTTTGCCAGGCAAAAAACTCTCAATCCCCCATCGAAAATACAATACCGATAGCCCAGAAATGGCATCCCCGTCGCCGAACTACAATTATATATTGTCGATTTCGGATTCATTTTTAATTTGAGCTTTTTTAATTCATTTTCAATTATTTCTTTTATTCTCATCAGCTCTTTCCTATCCCACCCTAAAACTAAAAAATCGTCCATATATCTTATATAGTATTTTTGTTTCAAATCTTCTTTGATATACCTGTCTAAATCTCCCAAATAATAAATCGCCAAAAATTGCGACACCACCGCCCCAATCGACAACCCCTTCCCGTTTTCGTAATGCGGAATCTCAGTTCTAAACCGGTCATTAAATTTATCTATCGTTTTATTAATATACGGCTTATTTGTCTCTCCAATAATCCGTTCCAAAAGCTCAATCACGTCTTTATCCTTTATCTGACGTTTCAATTTCTCGAATAAAATCCCGTGGTCAATCGTATAAAAATATTTCGAAATATCCACCTTCAGCGCATAAATCTTTTTTCCTGGCCTTTTTGCTTCCATTTGTGAAAAATACCGCTTCAGCATCCTTTGTGCCTCGCTTGCCCCTTTCTTTTTCCGCGTCGCTACATTCGCATCAATCAACGTCCGCTCCAAAAACGGCATCAAATAATGATTCGCTACAAAATGATTAACTACCTTGTCTTTAATTGATTGGCTCATAACTAGTCTCGGCTTCGGCTCAAAAATCATAAAGCATCTAAACCGGTTCGGATGATAATTTCGACATTTTAACTCTATCAAAATCTTCATCACTCTCGCATGCGCGAATAAACCAAACTCAAACACTCCCCGTCGATTCTGGCAAGTCTTAGATACCGTTTTCCATGCAGCAAACAAATTTTCAAACGTCAAGGCGTCATCATATATCCGCCTCGTCTTGCGATGCGCCACTAATTCATCTCCTCTTTTTCAACCAGCCCCGCCGTCCCCGCAGATTTTGCCGCTTCTAGCACCCTATTCTCATTTTTAATCCAACCCCAAACAAAATTCATCACCGTTAAATATTTTTTCGCACAAACCTCAAACCTACGCTCCGAGTTCTTATCTAATTTTCGCTTTTCCTTTCCTCGATAACACACGTCTCTAATCTCTTGTAGATACACTTCAACTTTCGCCATATTCACCCTTAGCGCCAACAGATGATTCTGTCTGGGTCGTTTCGTCGTCCCCGCAGCGAAAAACACTTCCGACCAAGCCGCGTCCATTGCCCGTTTAATATCTTCTCGCATGTCCGCATGTCCTGCCGGAATCTGTGGCAAAATATGAACTTTCAAATACTCATCAAAATCAATCATCAAAGACTTTAATTTGAATTCTTTTACCGGTTCTTTTTTGTCATTCTGTTTTTGAATCATCTTTCTCCTTTTAAAACTTAAGTAAGTCTCGACGACAGCTACATCTTCGCTGACGCTACTTGTCTCCGTCGTCTACCTCTTACTATTATTCAAGCATAAACTCCGCCCCAACTTATACTAAAGTCACTCGCCTATCTCACTATCTTCGGTCGTATTCAGTGCTTAAGCCGAAACTCAAGATAAACACGCTCCTCAACCCATAATCTTACATATGGGCAAATAGTTAGAATAACCTCCTCTCCGGACAACACTCTGTCACGCAGTGACCGGAGTCTTAGTCATCCCACAAAGTCGAAGACTTAGTGAGATTGCCGGCCGGACTCCATTCGCGTTGTTCACGTTGTTGTTGTTCAGATTCCCGTTCGAGTTCAGGCTGAACCCGTACGCATTCCCATCCGAGTAGCGGTCGTTAGGGGACAGCAACCAGAAATTGGAACCAGAGCGCAAAACGGCAACGACAAAAGAATCTCGTCTTCGTATGGCAAGGAACTTCGAGGCTAACCGCCTCGCTTCTTGCGACAAATTGTCTTTATCGCGAGAAGTGGGGATGTTAGCAGACCTTACTTGTGGAAAACTCCGCCCGGTCCCAACTCCACCCACTCGAGCAAAGCTCTTCGGGGCGGGTTGGGACACTCAAGGTGAAATTTTCAATTTCAAATTTGTGACGTTAAGGTGCAACGGTTTTATCACGGCGCGGTAACCACCCACGGGTCAGTCGCCGTCCCTGACCCGCT
>CAVFVK010000042.1:0-2238 GCA_963626095.1 bacterium
CAAGATGTTTTTGATTTTGCCGGGAAAGTGCGCAATGTCGATCTCTCGAAAGGAAATTTTCGATTTGCGCCAGTGATTTATCTGAAAAGTACCCTGGAGACGATTGACGGGCTGCCAGAAAACACTTTTGACGAAAATGTCAAAAAATACGTCGAAATGAACGTCGCGCACCCCTTTCGCGAGGGGAACGGCCGCGCAACGCGAATTTGGCTGAATTTAATCCTGAAAAAACGGCTTGGGAGATGCGTCGACTGGTCCAAAATCGAAAAATCAGCCTATCTTTCCGCGATGGAACGCTCGCCAATAAACGATTTAGAGATCAAAACTTTGCTAAAAGGCGCACTAACCTCGAAAATCAACGACCGCGAGGTCTATATGAAAGGTATTCAAGCCTCTTATGAGTATGAAGAACTAGAAGACTACGACGTACATAATCTCTAAGCGTATTTCTCAAACAACTCCCGCATTTTGCCGTCAAAACCGTGCAAATATCTTTCGGTGGTGGCGACGTTGGAATGCCCCATCATCTCTTTAATTTCCGCGACCGACGCCCCGTTTTTCTGTAAATTCGTCGCAAAAGAATGACGCAGCGCGTGCGGGTAAAAATCGGTAAAACCGGCTCTAGCAAACACCCGTTTTAACCTTTTACGGAGCGTGTGCGCTGTCGGCGGCTCGCCGTTCAAAGTTTTGCCCCACAAAAAATCCCGAATCTGATTTTTTTCGAGATATTTTTCCAACATTTTCAGCGTCGCGGGGCTAATATAAACCTCGCGCGCCTTGTTGCCCTTGCCGATAAACCGAATCCGCTGCCCATTAAAATCCGTAACTTTCAAATTCGCAACTTCGCTAATTCTCATCCCTGTTTCGAACATTATTTTGATCATTAATTTCGTCTCAAAATCGGTCATTTTCAACACTTTTCCGATTTCTTTTTTGGTATAAAAAGTCCGCTCGATTTTCGTTTCCTTCAACTTTTTCGCTAGCGTCGCACAAAACGGCATTTTTAGCCCCAATTTTTGCTGATATTTCACAAAAGCGAGGATATTTGCGCTGTAAGTGTTCACCGAACGCCCGCTCGCGCCAGCCTCAGTCAGCTTCGCGATGTAATTGTCGAAAATCGGATTGGAAAGTTTTTTGAGGTTTTTCACCTCTGTTTCACGCGCAAAACGAGTCAAAATATACCGTTTCGTGCTTATCGTCACCGGACTCATTTTCCGCACTTTTTCGCAATAAGTCAAATAATTCTCGATTTGGTCATAGATGTTTTTCATATTTCTCCTTCTCTATAATTTTGAAACATATTAACACAAATATAAACTAATTGCGCTTTTACGCGCAGGAGAAAAAACTTATGAAGAAATCATTAATCGCAGGGGCTAGTATCGCAGCTCTTGGTCTCGCAGTAGTGCCGTTTGCAGGGGTGTTTGCGAAGGATGGGGATATTACGAGCATGACAGACAGCTTCACCGTCACCGTCAACCCGACCTGTTCCTTCAATACTGGATCGCATGCCTACGATGCAACGATAGAAGTTAATTCCAAACTCACTGAGTCAAAGAGCACAGCCATGAACGTAAAATGTAACAACACGAAGGGTTATCAAGTAACCGTCACCAAGACAGAAGATCTCGACTTAGCCGACAAAACCGGAACGACAACCGGAAACGACAGTATTCCATTCACCACGGCAGCAGTAGCGGCGGGCACAGCCGGCTGGAATGCCTATAAAACCGAAACCGTAGACAGCACGACCACGACCACCTATTTTGCAGTGAAAGACGCAGCAACGTCAGCCGGCGTAAGCAATATCGTCATGGAAAGTGACCAAATGACCCCGACCGAAGGCGACAATGTTACTATCAACTACGACATCGCCACCTCGAAAAACCAAGCGCAAGGTTCCTACACCGGCTCCATCACCTATACGCTTACCGCAAAAACCGCTAGCGCTACTGAATAATAGAGCCAACTAACCCACCAAAAAACTCCCCTCCCGGGGAGTTTTTTTGAACTGTCACCCATCACGCTTACCCCTAAACTGTAAAGTGATTTTTCATTTTTTTGTTAAGTCACTTTACAATTTGTGGAAAATAGCCTATTCCGCAAAAAACACCTCCTCTATTCGCGTAAACTCCTAGTCCAAATTTTGTTCAGTAGGATAACCTACCATCCCCCTCATCCACCCCTTAAACGCCTCGTAATCATTATACATTTTTGCGTCCTCATCACTATCCGCGC